>CAYWJN010000010.1:0-44802 GCA_964457455.1 uncultured Candidatus Cloacimonadota bacterium | reverse complement strand
CAGCTTGGATTGTAGTAAAATCTCCTGTCCCATCCTGTTTCACAGTATAGGTTTCTGCTAATAAACATAAACTACATAAAAGTAGTAACAATATTAGTATTGTCGCTTTCTTTAACATTTTTTTCCTCCATATTTTTTTAAAAATTTTGTAATTTATGCTCCTCATCGACTAAAAAAATCGATGAGGAAAGTCAAATAAAATTATTCTTCCCCAGATAAAATATATCTATGTTCTTCATTAAATTCATATCCTGAATATCAACGTTAAAAAATAGTTTATTCCATATTATAGATACAATGCTCTCATTATAGTAGACGACAAAAATGCCTTAAAGGGGACTAAATCCAGCTTAACTTATATCAAAATAATAAGTTACAAAGCGAGTGAAATTTTTAACTCTTAAGTGCCTGTATTGCATTTAGTTACTAAATATTTCTAAAGAAAATATCGAATAAGGAGCATTAATTTACGATTTGAGAAGAAAGATGAAGTTCACTCATGGGATATTCATTATTCAATATTCAATTATTCAACGGAGTTTTACTCGAACTATGTGAAGAAAAATTATAAAATACGCAACCTTTTTCAAATAAAAAAATGCACAAATTTTTTACAAAATTAGTAGGGAATTTCAAGTATAAAAATAAAAAATTAAATTGTTTGACAAACTTATTGAGATATAAAACCTCGCTCCTAAATTTTATCAAAAAAAAATATTTTTTAAGAAAATAGATTCCGTCAACTCGTATTTCTGAGAAAGAGGGAATGTTGAAATTAAAAGTCTGGTTTTATACTAGTACGATAAATTTTTATGAATTTGTTTCATGCATAACAGATTCTAAAAATTACTCCTTATCCGAATTCAGAGTACAACCGGATAAATTGTTATTTATTTAATTTTTAAAAACGTAGTTTGCTTTAATTAACAAACTACGTTTTTCTTTCTTCAGTACTCTACTTAGTTAATTGAATATTTTCTACAGGAGACTTTATGAGATATTGGGAAGTGCCGTTTGGCAAAGAAAAGCCAAAAACTCCTCTAGGTGAAATCCATATACTCAAAGAAAGATGTAAAGGATGCAGTTTCTGTGTGGAATACTGTCCTAAAGATGTCCTTGAAATGTCAGATGAATTTAATTCCAAAGGTTATCATCCTCCAAAAATAGTAAATGGAGAGGACTGTGTAAATTGTGGTTTATGTGAGACTATCTGCCCTGATTTTTCTATCTGGTGTACTTTGAAAGAGGAGGTAGCTCTTGAAAACTAACTCAAAAGCGGTTCTGACAGGAACACATACTCTTATAGGTAATGAGGCATGTATAGAAGGAGCTTTTGCTGGAGGATGCCGTTTTCTTGCTGCCTATCCAATCGAGCCTGCTATCGAAACAATAGAAAGATACCTGAAAAGAAGCGCAGACGTAGGTGCCACCTTTATTCAGATGGAAGATGAAATTTCAGCTCTCGCTGCTGTCATAGGTGCATCCTGGACAGGGAAAAAGTCAATGACAATAACTTCTGGCCCCGGTTTTTCTAATATGATGGAGCATTTGGGACTTGGTGTGATGTTGGAAACTCCTTGTGTAATTATTGATGTTCAAAGAGCAGGACCGTCATTAGGAATTCCAAATCGTGCAGGACAAGGTGATATGATGCAGGCAAGATGGGGTTCTCATGGAGATTATGAAGTAATAACTCTTGCTCCGGGCTCTCCTCAGGAAATGTTTGATTTTACCATTAAGGCTTTCAATTTCTCTGAAAAATATAGAACACCTGTCATTGTCATATCAGATGAGTATGTAGCTCATAAGAAAGAAAAGGTTATAATTCCTCGTGCTGATGGGATAAAAATAACACCGAGACGATATTTTAAAGGACAAAAAGATAAGTACCTGCCGTTCAAAAGAGATAAGAATTTTGTTCCTCGCATGGTCGATATTGGCGATGGTTATAAGTTTCATGTTACGGGTCTTACTCACAATGATAAAGGTTATCCTATTATGCTCGAGGAGTGTCAGGAATATAATGTTCATCCCATTTTATGGAAAATCCGCAATAATATTGATGAGATCATAGAATTTCAGGAAACCAGTACTGAAGATGCTGAGATTGTAATTGTCTATTATGGAGCAACATCTGGTGTTGCGATCAAAGCAATGAAACAGGCAAGGGAACTGGGTATAAAAGTTGGTGGTCTTAAACTTGATGTTGTTTGGCCCTTCCCTGATAAGAAAATCACAGAGCTGGCAGAGAAAGTGAAAGCTTTTATAGTGCCTGAAATAAATTATGGGCAAATTGTTTCTGAAGTTGAGCGATGCAGTTATGGGAATGCTAATGTTGTATTTTTATCCCATGGAGAAAAGGGAATCGATAACACAGATGATTTAGTTTCTGCTATAAAATTAGCTCTGAAAGAAGAGAAAATAATAAAAGGAATTATTGAATATCAAAGTCAAGCAGGGAGAGCATAAATGGAACCTATAAAAAATGCTGAAAAAAATATTCATCCAATGGATGATTTGCTTCGTATGGATAGAATTCCTCATATATGGTGCCCTGGTTGTGGAATTGGTACAGCTGTAACTGCTTTTGCCGCAGGTCTTGCCAAGGCAGAAATTGATTTGACCAAGACATGCATAGTTTCCGGTATTGGCTGTACCGGAAGAGTAGCAGGTTATGTGAAACTGGATTCATTCCATACAACTCATGGTCGAGGCATTGCTTTTGCAACCGGCATACAGGTCGCAAACCCTGATCTGAAAGTAATTGTAATTTCAGGTGATGGCGACTTAATATCGATAGGTGGGAATCATTTTATTCACGCAGCAAGAAGAAACGTAAATATGCTCGTTATCTGTGTAAATAATTTCATTTATGCAATGACCGGCGGGCAGGTAGCGCCAACCACTCCGCTTGCTACTTATGCTACAACTTCACCCTTTGGATGTGTCGAACCTCCATTTAATATTCCATACCTGGCAGACTCCTCCGGGGCTGTATATGTGGCAAGATGGACCGCTCTTCATGTTCGCAGACTCACAGATTCTATTGCTGAAGCGCTAAACAAACCCGGGTTTTCCGTGATTGAAGTTATTTCTCCCTGTGCAATGTATTATTCAAGAATTAACCGGCTTGGTGATGGGCTTGATATGATGAAATTCTATCATGATAATACAGAGATAAGACACGGTGAAGATACAAAAAACCTCGATATTGGATTTCAAACAAAGATTATTGTTGGGAAATTTGTTGATAGAGAAAGACCAACCTATATGGACTCATATAATAAATGGCTTTCCGGTACAAAGAAGGATTTAAAATGAAAGCAAATCCGAGAGATGTAAATTCAGGAACTTATTACATGGATGGCGATGTAGCAGCCGGTTATGGTGCTTTAGCTGTCGGATGCAGATTTATTGGCGGCTATCCTATTACTCCCTCAACCGAAGCAGCAGAGACATTTGCCCGTATTGCTCCCAAAGCCGGTGCTGTGTTTATTCAAATGGAAGATGAACTGGGTTCCATTGCTTCTGTGATGGGTGCAAGCTGGTCCGGAGTAAAAACAATGACTATTACGTCAGGACCCGGCTACTCTTTGATGATGGAAGCTATCGGATTGGGTGCAATGATAGAAGCTCCTTTTGTGATACTTAATATCCAGCGAGGTGGACCTTCCACTGGTGTCCCAACCAAGACGGGTCAGGCAGATATGATGCAGGCAAGATGGGGCTCGCATGGAGATTATGAAGTTATTGCTATCTCTCCCGACTCCCCGCAAGAATTATTTGATTTCACAATTAAAGCATTCAACCTTTCAGAAAAGTATCGTTGTCCTGTTATGATAATGTCAGATGAATGTGTTGGTCATATGTCTGAAAAGGTAGTGATTCCTCCTGCTGAAGAGATTGAAATCGAGCCACGAAGATTTTATGATGGTCCAAAAGAAAAATACCTGCCATTCAAACCGGATAAAGATCTTGTTCCTAAAATGGTAAAAGCAGGTGATGGTTACAATTTGTATATCACAGGGCTTGTTCATGATGAAAAAGGCTATCCTATAAAAAATCAAAAGGAAAAACAAATTTTACCAATAAGAAGGCTGGTAGATAAAATACGGCTCAATGCAGATAAGATTATTGAATTGAATGAAGAAGGTCTGGAGGATGCTGAAATTATTGTAGTCTCATATGGAATTTCATATCGGGTCGCTATAAGAGGAATCGAAAAAGCAAGAGAAAAGGGTATTAAAGTTGGTAACCTTCGACTTATCACTGTTTGGCCCTTTCCGGATAAAAAAATAAATGAACTTGCTTCCAAAGTAAAAGCATTTGTGGTTCCTGAAATAAATTATGGTCAAATCGTTTTTGATGTAGAAAGATGTAGTCATGGACAAGCGAATGTTGTGCTTGTTCCCCACGGTGGGGCAGGAGTTCATAATCCTGATGATATCTTAGAAGCTATCGAATATGCAGTTAAGGAAAAGAAGAAGATCAAAAAGGTTATCGAATGGAAAACACGACTTGAAAAATTTGTTTTTGAAGGAGGTTATAAATTAAACAAATGAACCCAATTATAACTGCTTTTGTAAACGGAATTAAAAAGTCGGGACTTGAACTATCTAATATAGTTGTTGTTTCGGATATTCCATTTGAGCCTGAAGTAATAAAAGAAGCTGGAGTTGACTTTTTCCATGTAACCCGCGGCAGGGCAATTGCCTTTGGAACCGGATTAAAACTGGGGAATCCTGATCTCAAAATTATTGCATTTATTGGTGATTTGATGACTGTTGGTGGAAATCATCTTGTTCATTCAGGAAGAAGAAATATGGAAATGCTCGTTATTTGTGTGAATAACTTTGTTTATAAAGAAATAGCCGGAACACCCGCTCCCTCAGTTTCTACTGGATTTTCCGCTTTTTCAACCTTTGAGAAACCGTTCAATGCTCCTCATCTTGCAAATTCCTGTGGTGCAGTATATACAGCAAGATGGACAGCTCTGCATACTAATGAACTTACTAATTCAATTGCTAATGCTTTAGGTAAACGAGGGTTTTCTGTGATCGAAGTTCTGTCACCCGGTCCGAATTTCTATAAAGATATTAATCAAATTGATCCTGAATTATTGGATTTTTATTATAAAAATTCCGTAACAAAGAATAATGAGGATACTCGTAATGTGGAAATAATTCCCGAAGAAAAAATTATAACAGGCGAGTTCACAGATAAGGAAAAATCCCCATTTATTGACACCTATAACGCTCAACTTGGTAAAATATTAGGTGATAAATTTATCCCGCTTGGAGGACAAAGTGGCAGAGATTAGATTTGCCGGTTATGGTGGACAAGGTATTATCAGGTCTGGAATCATTGTTGGAAAGGGCGCCTCGATTTATGACAATAAATTTTCTACTATGAATCAGGCATTTGGACCTGAAGCAAGGGGTGGAGCCTGCAGCTCGCAGGTATTATTGTCAGACACCAAAGTGCTGTACCCGTATGTTACTGTTTCAGATGTCCTTGTTGCAATGTCCCAGGAAGGTTATGATATGTTTGAACCGGAATTAAGTGATAAAGGGATACTTTTGATAGATGAAGATCTAGTAAAGACTAAACCTACTCGGGGGAAAATAAAAAGTTTATCTATTCCATCCACCCGGCTTGCTGAAGAATTGGGAAATAGAGTATTTGCTAATGTTGTGATGCTTGGATTTTTCACTGCTGTAACCAAGCTGGTTTCCAAAGAAGGAATGGAAAAGGCAGTTGCAGATTCAGTTCCTGAAAGATTTATTGAAAAGAATCTCAAGGCATTTCAAAAAGGGTATGATTATTTCAAGGAATAAATTATGAGTTATGAGATTTCACGGAATATTATAAAAAACGAATTAGTAGAAAAGATAGAAGAACTTTCAGGACAAAATGTGTTTGATTGCTATCAATGCGGAACTTGCTCAGCCGGATGTCCTGTTGTTGAATATATGGATATTATGCCAAATCAAGTTATGCGTCTTGCCCAATTTGGTGCAACCGAAGATCTAATAAATTCTGAAACAATATGGATCTGCTCTGCCTGCTTGCAATGTTCCACCAGATGCCCCAAAGGTATAGAAGTTGCCAAAGTTATGGAAGCACTCCGCTCCATTAATTTACGAAAAAGAGTAGGAACTCTTGATCCAAACCAGATAGAGGCAGAGGAACTTCAAGATTTACCTCCGATTGCTTTGGTGGGTGCATTCAGAAAACTGACGGGTTAGAAATATTTTAAAATAATATTTAAGGAAAATTAATGAACTTACCATATTATCCCGGTTGTACTTTAAAAGCAAATGCAGAAAACTTTGAGGATTCTGCCATAAAAGTTATGGAAATCCTGGACTACCAACTAAATGAGATGAAAGATTGGGTCTGCTGCGGAACTGTTTTTTCTATGACAACTGATGATCTAATGCTCCAATTGGCTTCCATTCGAAACCTGTTAAGAGCAGAAGAACAAAACCTGAATGAACTGGTTGTTCTCTGTAGTATGTGTTATAATACACTGCAAAGGGCAAAAGAATTCATTACTAAAGATGAAGAGAATCTGAATAAAGTCAATGATCTTATGTACAAAGAGAATATTCGCTATGAAGGCACTGTCGATATTGTTCATTTATTAACTGTTCTCAAAGATAGAATTACTTTTGATAAGATCAAAGAAAAAGTAAAAAAACCGTTATCTTCATTTAAAATCGGTGGATATTACGGATGTCTTTTAGTAAGACCCAAAGAATTTTCTATCGATGATTTTGAAGATCCCAGCATTATTGAAGAACTTTTTTCTTCTATTGGAGCCGAAAGCATTGCCTTCCCATATCGTCTGGAATGCTGCGGAGCATATCAAACCATAACAAAAAAAGATGTAACCATTAAAAGAACTTATGAAATAATAAATTCTGCCAGACGGGCAGGATGTGAAGCGATTGTAACAAGTTGCCCGTTGTGTGCTTTCAACCTGGACCAAAGACAAAAGGAAACAGCAGAAGAATTCATAGAATTTGAGAAGATGCCGGTTTTTTATTTCACGGAACTTATGTCTGTTGCTCTGGGAGGAGGATGGGATAAGAATTGGAGCAAATTGCACTATGTAGATCCCCAGCCAATATTGAAAGAAAAGGGTTTAATATAAATTCGTATGAGTCTATTATAATATAGAGGATTGTAATGAAAAGAATCGGAGTTTTTATCTGCCATTGTGGTATAAATATTAAAGGCACTGTTGATGTTGAAAAATTAACTGAGGAACTTGCCCAATATCCGGGTGTTGCATATATTGAAAATTATATTTTTATGTGCTCTGAACCGGGACAAAAACTTATTAAAGATACTATTATTGAACATAAACTTGACGGTGTAGTAGTGGCAGCTTGTTCTCCCACTCTTCACGAAACAACTTTCCAGGATGCGCTGGAAGAAATGAATATTAACAGGCATCAACTTGAAGTAGCAAATATTCGAGAACAATGCAGTTGGGTTCACGATGATATTGAAGAAGGTACAAGAAAATCAAGTTTGATCATTAAAACTGCCGTAGAAAAACTTAAACTTAATGACTCTCTTACTCCCATTTTCGCTCCTCTTACGAAAAGAGTTCTAATTATTGGAGGTGGAATCGCTGGAATTCAAGCAGCACTCGATATTGCTGATGGTGGTTATGAGGTAATTCTTGTTGAAAAGGAACCATCTATTGGCGGGCATATGATCCAGCTTTCCGAAACTTTTCCTACACTGGACTGTTCTCAATGTATTATGACTCCCAAAATGGTGGCAATTAATAAACATAAAAATATTAAATTATATGCAAACAGTGAAGTAGAATCCATCGAAGGCTTTGTTGGTAATTTCAAAGTAAATATTAAAAGGAAACCGCAATACGTTGATCCTGACAAATGCACTATATGTGATGACTGCACTCCTGTCTGCCCGGTCGTAGTTCCCAGTGAATATGATGAAGGAATGAGCTGGAGGAAGGCAATTTATATTCCTTTTCCGCAATCAATTCCTGCCACATTTACGATCGATACTGAAAACTGTCTGGGATTTAATCCGATTGCCTGTACAAAATGCAGAGATGTCTGTGAACCAGATGCCATAAATTATGATATGAAACCGGAAGTTTTTGAAGAGGAAATCGGAGCAGTGATCGTGGCAACCGGTTTTGACCTATATCCTGTGGAAAATATGGCTGAATATGGATATGGAAAATATCCAGATGTGCTTGATGGTCTGCAGTTTGAAAGGATCCTCTCGGCTACCGGACCCACAGGTGGTGAGATGTATCGTCCTTCTGATGGAAAGATTCCCAAAGAGATAGTATTCATCCAGTGTTCAGGTTCCCGAGACCCGGAAAGACACTTACCGTATTGTTCCAGAATTTGTTGTATGTACACGCTTAAACACGCAAAATTATATAAACACAAGGTTCACGACGGACAGCCTTATATTTTCTATATCGATATTCGTTCCGGTGGAAAGCGCTACGAAGAATTTGTTCAGCAGGCAGTTTCTGAAGATGGAATAGTTTATTTCAGAGGGAAAGTCGCTCGAATTTATAAAGAAGCCGATAAAATGATAGTTCACGGAATAGATACACTAACCGGCAAAAAGATAGAAATAAAAGCGGATATGGTTGTTCTGGCAATGGGAATTATGCCCAATGTAAGTGCGGGAAAAGTAATAAATAATCTCAAATTGAATACAGATGAAAATGGCTTTTTAATTGAAGCTCATCCCAAACTTAGACCTGTCGAAAGTTTGCAATCAGGTTTTTATTTAGCTGGAACTGCTCAGGGTCCAAAAGACATTCCGGATGCGGTTTCTCAGGCATCTGGAGCAGCAGCAAAAGTTCTGGCTTTGCTTTCCAATGATGAGATTTCGCACTCACCAATAGTAGCAATTGTTAATGAAGAACTCTGTTCAGGATGCGGTATTTGTGTTTCTACCTGTCCTTATGGCGCCAGAGAGTTGGATGAGATTAAGAAAATAGCTACTGTGAATGATGTACTCTGCGAGGGATGTGGTGCCTGCATCAGTGTTTGCCCGTCAAGTGCGGCTCAACAGAAAAATCTTACAGATGAACAAGTTCATAATATGATAAAAATTTATTCATATTTATAGTTAAAAAACGGATAGTGAATTCTTTATGTTATTTGTGAATAATGGAAGGAAAAGATGAAAGAGTATAAACCGAAGATCGTATGTTTTCTGTGTAAATGGTGTACCTCTGCAGGCGCAGATTTAGCAGGTACAAGCAGGCTCAAGTATCCTTCATCCATCTTGCCTATAAGAGTTATGTGCTCCAGCAGAATAGATCCTATGTTTGTTGTTAAGGCTTTTATGAATGGTGCTGATGGAGTTTTTATTGGTGGTTGCCACCCGGGGGATTGCCATTATCATGAGGGAAATTATCATACACGAAGAAGATTTGTAATGTTAACAAAAATTTTTAATACTCTCGGATTAGAATCTAAAAGATTAAAATTATCTTGGATTTCAGCATCAGAAGGCACCAAATTTGCTAAGGTTAGCAATGAATATACAGAAGAAATAAAAAGCTATGGAGAAAATCCATCTAAATGGAATGTTTTCTTATAGGGGTTTAATAAATGATTACTAATAACTATGAAGGTTGGACTCGACTTGCAACGATCCGGCAGTTGCCGGAGAGTGTGAGTTGAGAACAAACGGACAAAAATGGTCGCAATTCTCGACTCACGTTTCGCTGCGAGTCAAGTCTTGCTCTGAATGATTTTAATAAATGTGTGAGGAATAATGAAAGAACAGTTTACTCCTAAAATTGTAGGTTTTCTTTGTAACTGGTGTTCTTATGCCGGAGCGGATTTAGCAGGAGCAGCAAAATTGGAAATAATGCCATCCCTTACAGTTATCAGGGTAATGTGTTCCAGTAGAATCGACCCGAATTTAGTTCTAACAACTCTTTTATTGGGTGCAGACGGAATACTGATCGCAGGCTGCCATCCGGGTGATTGTCATTATGACAAGGGAAATTATTATGCTCGCAGAAGATTCGCCTTACTGAAAAAAGTAATTAAAACCTTAAAAATAGATCCGGAAAGATTACAGCTATCCTGGGTATCTGCTTCAGAAGGAAAAAGATATGCTGAAGTGGTAAACCAGTTTACTGAAAAAATAAAAAAGTTGGGTCCAAATCCCATACAAACTAATCCTTATCTATAAATTTAAAGGGTTCTGCAAAATAGAGTGTTTTTCACCTCACCTCAATCCTCTTGAGATCGTTTGCTTCGCAAGCCGACTCATACCTAAAAGGAGAGGAAGTTTTTTTGTTCTCCTTCTCCTCGATAGGAGAAGGTCGGGATGAGGTGGATATAATAAGAAAATATATATTAGCTGGAACATTAGCTAATTCCATAAATAAAAAGAAATTAAATGCCATATTCAAGGCAGGAGGTAGTCAGGATGATTTTTGCGATTTTAACTTATTTATTTTGTATAAGTTAGAAATTATACAGATCCCATATAATCTTAAATAAAGAAGGAATAATGAATAATTCTGATATATTGGTAATCGGCGCTGGAGTAGCAGGAATTGAAGCCAGCTTATTACTTGCTAATGCCGGCAAAAAAGTGTATTTGGTGGAAAAAGCTTCTTTGATTGGTGGGAATGTTATCAAATATGAAGATGTTTTTTCCAATATGGAATGCTCTACTTGTATGATAGCACCCAAACAACAGGAAGTTCTGCAAAGTGAAAATATTGAACTTCTAACGCTTAGCACGGTTGAAAAAGTTCAAGGTGAAATAGGAGATTTCACAGTTACAATTAATAAGAAAGCAAGATATGTAAGTCTTGTAGATTGTATTGGTTGTGGGATGTGTTATGAACCCTGCCCAGTTAGCTTGAAAAATGAATTTGAACAGAATCTTTCTGAGAAAAAGGCTATCTATGTGCCTTGTCCGGGTTCCCTGCCAAATGTGCCGGCAATCGATCCTGAACATTGCCTGCAACTCAATGGAAAAAAAACCTGTAATGCCTGTGTTGAAGCTTGCGCTTTTGGAGCAATCAATCTTTCCGATAAAGATGAAAAAATCGAAATAAAAGTCGGAGTAATTATTGTAGCTTCCGGGTTTGATATTATTGATCCAGCAGGATTTCCTCAATTTGGATATGGAAAATATCCAAATGTATATACAGCAATGGAAGTTGAAAGATTATATGCTTCCAATGGACCTACCGAAGGTGAAATTACTCTGCGAAAAGGTGATGCACCTCCCAAATCAATTGCAATTATTCAATGTGTTGGACGCGAGCAGCAGGGATATTGTTCAAGTGTATGTTGTATGTATTCTCTCAAATTAGCGCACTATTTAAAGCATAAATTACACGATGCAAAAATCTATAACTTTCATTCTGATTGGTGTATGCCTGGTAAATACTATCAAAAATTTCATCAGGATGTTAAAGAAGAAGGTGTTGATTTTATATATTCTCCTGTTGATAAGATCAAAGTTGAAGGAAAGGATAAAAGTTTATTAATTGAATATTATAATGGAAAAGGTGAAAAAGAGAAACAATCCGCAGATATGGTGATTCTTTCTCTGGCAATGATCCAGGGAAAAGACGCTGCTTCTCTTTCTAAGTTGCTTGGGATTGAACAGGATAAGAGGGGTTTCTTTATGAATCAAAGTATTCAACTTAGTGTGGTAGATTCTTCCAAACCCGGGATTTTTCTTGCCGGTTGTGCTGAAGGACCAAAAGATATTCAGGGTTCTATAACTCAAGCGGAAGCAGCCGTGGGCAAGGTGATGTCTTATTTCTCATAAGAAAATAAAGGTGATATAATGAGTGATAAAATTGGAGTTTACGTTTGTGAATGCGGTCCTAACATTGCAGATAAAGTTGATATTAAAAATATTTTAGCAGAAATTTCTACTCTTAACGAACCTTCTGAAAAAATCATAATAGCCAAGAAACACAAGCTTCTTTGCTCGAAGGAAGGTCAAGATTTTCTTGCTGATGAGATTACAAAGAATGAATTAACACACCTGGTAATTGCGGCTTGCTCCCCCCGGGATCACGATATTACATTTATGAATGTATGTAAGAGAACAGATCTTAATCCATATTTGTATAAGCTGGTAAATATCCGTGAGCATTGCGCCTGGATCATTCCCGATAAAGATGAAGCCACAGAAAAAGCAATTCAGTATATCCGGGCAGGTATAAGCAGGGTAACATATCAAGCTCCGCTAACGGAAAAAGAATTAGATAGTATATCTGATGTGCTTGTGATAGGTGCAGGTATTGCCGGTATTGAAGCCAGTCTGTCTCTTGCCAGTGAGAAAAGGAAAGTATATTTAGTAGAGAAAACCTCCTCAATAGGCGGTAAAGTAACCAAGTTTGAAAAAATACTTCCTCACCAGGGAACTAATCTTGATATTATTCAGGAAAAAATACAGGCAGTTCAAGAAAATGAAAACATTGAAATTCTTACTGAAACAGAAGTAGAGAAGGCAATTGGCTTTTTTGGTAATTTTGAAATCACTTTGAAAAACATTCATAATGATGAACAGAAAAATGAATTTAAAGTGGGAGCAATAGTAGTTGCAACCGGTTTTAATTTATTTAATCCTGAGAAAATTCCTCTTTATGGATATGGAAAAATTGAAGACATTTATACTTCTATGGAAATTGAAGAAAGCAATTCTAAAACGGGGAAAATCCTTCTAAAATCTGGTAAACCACCTAAATCTGCAGCTCTTATTCTATGTGTTGGTAGAGAAGAAAAGGGATATTGTTCGCGAGTATGTTGTAATTATATGTTTAAAATTGCTCAATATCTCAAAGAAAAAATACCAGCTATAAAAATCACAGAATTCTATCAAGACCTGTGTTTGCCAAATAAAGCAGACCAGGAATTCTATGTTGATACAAGAAATAAGGGAGTTGATTTCATTCGCTTTAAAGATATTGCAGTAAAGCAGAAAGATAAAGAAAAATTTATTGAATATACAAAAATGGATGGGAAAAAGGAAAAAATTTCTGCTGAGATGATTATACTTGCACCGGCAATCGAACCTGCTGAAGGCTCAAAAGATATAGCGGAACTCCTTAATATTTCATTAGATGAAACAGGTTTCTTCCAGGAAGCTCATCAAAAGTTAAATCCTGTTGCCACCTCGATAGATGGTGTATTTATCGTTGGTTCGGCACAGAACCCGAAGAACATTCCAGATTCTATGATGGATGCTCAAGCTGTTGGCGGGAAGATACTTACACAACTAATCCCGGGAGAGAAATTAATTCCTGAAGTAATAATATCTGAAATATCGGAAGCATTCTGCACCGGTTGTCAGACCTGTCTTTCTGTATGTTCCTATGGAGCTATCTATTTTGATGAGGATAGAAATATCTCCATAGTTAATGAAGCAATTTGTAGAGGATGTGGTAATTGTGTGGCAAGTTGTCCCTCCGGAGCAGCTCATTCTAAACATTTTACTTCTCTTCAAATTTATCAGGAAGTTCTGGAAGCAATAAGATAGGAAAAGAGGAAATATGAATACAGCAGAAAACGAATCATACAGCCCAAAAAAGGGAGCAATGATTTCTGTAAAAAATAGTATAAAGGAAACAATTCTCAGTTTTTTCAAAGATGCATTAGAGAAAAAGATCTTTGATGCGGTACTTATTCCTGTAAAAGTTCCCGCAGGTGATTCTTATATCTGGATTCTAATTGAAGATGTATCACTCTTTAAAGATGCCGCACCTATAGCACCAATTGTGCCGGTTCAGGGAGCTAATGCTTTATCTAGCCTTACCAGGAAAGGAAAAGGAAATTTAAAGATCGCTGCTATTATGAGACCTTGTGAAATTCGAGCTGTTATTGAACTCTCCAAACTTGAACAGGTTCATCTTGAGAATGTATCCCTTTTCAGTTTTGATTGTCCCGGTGCCTTACCTTTATCGGATTACGTTAAGAATCCAAAAAAGGGAGAAGAAATATTTGAATCGTTTTTTACTGAAAACAAATGGAATGAAAAATCAATCAAACCAATTTGTAGGATGTGCGATAATTTCAGCCTTTCTAATTGCGATTTACATTTTGGAATATTAGGAGTTGAAAAAAATAGTATTTTGCTTATTCCAAATAGCCTCAAAGGAGAAGGTGTTTTAAATGAAATGGGAATCGCTTTTAAAAATGATCTGTCTGAATGGAAGAAAAAAGTAGATGAAATTAAAAAGGAAAAAGAAAAGATAAAAAAAGAAACTTATCAAAACATCCAACCAATGGTAGAAGGACTCGATAATTTAGTACAAACTTTTGCTAAATGCATTGGTTGTCATAACTGTATGAGCGTGTGCCCTATCTGTTATTGTCGTCAGTGTTATTTTGATTCTGAGGTTTCTAAATTCACTTCCGACAATTATCTTTTGCGAGCTCAAAAGCGCGGAGGTCTGCGATTTCCTACTGATATTATTCTATTCCAATCCGGTAGAATGTCGCATATGAGTCTATCTTGCGTTTCCTGTGGAATGTGTGAGGATGTTTGTCCAACATCAATACCTGTGGCACAGATTTTCAGTTATGTAGCAGATAAAACACAAAAAGCTTTTGAGTATCAACCTGGGAGAAACATTGGAGAACCTCTGCCATTAAAAGAGTATAAAGAAGAGGAACTCCAAGAGCTAAAAAAATTAGTAAACGACTCTGTTGGTCAGGAGTAGGAAAATGAATAAAGTATTAAAGATAAATAAAAGTGTAGAAAAAGGTATAATCGATCTCCTGAAATTTCTTCTTGAAAGTAAAAAAGTAAATGGAGTATTCACATTAAGAAAATTGGGTCAGAATAACGTGGATTATGCTTTGATTACGGATGTGTCCGGATTGAATGATGCTGTGCCTTTTTATTCATTAATGCCTGCTAATGCAGGGAAGATGTTATCTCATTTTACTCTAAAGAAATCAATTAAAAAACCGATCGCTGCAGTAGTAAAACCTTGTGAGTTAAGAGCATTTATTGAACTTGTAAAACGAGAACAGGGAAGCTTGGATAACTTCTTATTTATCTCATCAAGTTGCGGAGGGGTTTTCCCAATTAAATCAGTTGAACAGGAAGATTTTGATAAGCACATTTCTAATTATTGGGATACTGTTAAAAATGCTGATATCTCTACTGATATAAGACCGACCTGCAAAGCTTGTGAATACTTCGCACCATATAATGCAGATATTACAGTGTCTTTAATTGGAGAGAAAAAGCTGGATAAAGAGTGTAGAATATTTTTGAATACTGATAAAGCAAATCAAGTTGTTAAAGGGTTTGATGGAGAAATTTTAGAAGAAGACTTTGAATCATCAGAGATATCATCTTTATTGGATAAAAGAAAAGCTGAAAAGAAAAAACTTTTTGATGAGATTCATATTGAAAACTTGGGATTAGAAGGGATGGTAGAAGTTTTCGGGAAATGTATAGGATGCCACGTGTGCAGCCGGGTTTGTCCTATTTGCTATTGCATTCTTTGTGATTTTGAATCTGCCACGTATGATTACAGTCAATCTGATTATGAAAAAGAACTTCATAAAAAGGGTGGGCTACGACTTCCTCCTGACACCGTATTTTTTCAGATAGGACGATTAACACATATAAGTTTCTCTTGTGTAGGCTGCGGGATGTGTACAGATGTATGTCCGGTAGATATTCCTGTTGCTGCTATTTTCCAGAAAACAGGAGAAGAAACCCGTCAACTCTTCGATTATCTACCAGGTAAAGATGTAGAGGAAACTATACCTGTAATGATATTTAAAGAAGAAGAATTCACTGATTTGGGAGAATAGATTGGGAAGTTCAGGGTTCAAGGTTCAAAGTTCAGGATTTTGGTTAATGAAGGTTATAGAAAAAGGCAACTCTGAACCTATGAACTCAGAACCTTTGAACTCTTACGAATAAAATAAATTTAGAACCAATTCCCAAAATGATTGGGAAGGAGGGAGATAAATAATGGCAGATAAAGTAAAAATGGTAAAAATCGTTGTCCTGGGAGAAGGTTTTGAAGTACCAGTAGGTTCAACAATCCTTAATGCCTTGGAATTTGCAGGTTTTCAATTAACTCACGGAATTGGTTGTAGAGAAGGTTTCTGCGGGGCTTGTGGTACAATTTATAGGGAAAAAGGTGATTATAAATTACAGGCAGGACTTGCCTGTCAGACTGTTGTTTCAGATGGAATGCACCTTGCACAAATTCCTTTCGTTCCAGCAGAAAAACCCGTCTACGATATAACAAAACTCAAACCTGATATTACAGCGATTAAAGATAATTATCCGATTGTCTTCCGTTGTGTTGCCTGCAACACCTGCACAAAAGCTTGTCCGCAAGACCTGGAGGTCATGGATTATGTCCAGGCACTTATCAGGGGTGATATAGAAAGAGCTGCTGATCTTTCCTTTGATTGTATAAGATGTGGACTTTGTGCTCTGCGTTGTCCTGCAGAAATTGTTCAATATAATTCTGCTATGCTGGCTCGCCGTCTTTGTGGAAGATATCTTCTACCGGAAAGTAATGACCTTACAAACCGCGTAAAGGAAGTTGCAGAAGGAAAATATGATAAGGATTTAGACGAACTTGTACAGATGAATCTAAAACAATTAAAAGAAAAATATTATTCAAGAGATATTAAACTCTTTGATCATTAGGAGATAAACTATGTATCCTGAAAGTATGCAAGAATCAATTAAAAAAGTTAAAAAAACCAGATCTGAGAGATTGAAATTAGTAAAATCCGGAAAAGAAATATATCCGATGATGACGGAAAAAGAGCGGGAAGTAATTTTAAATAAATTTCATCCTGATTTTCAACCGGATGCGCGCCGCGAAGTTAGAATCGGTCCTAATAAAGGAGAAAAGCTTACAACTGAAGTTGCAGACCTTTTAGAAACATATTCCAGGATCAATCCCAAAGATTTTGACCTGACCAAACCGGATTATGAAACAGATGTCCTGGTTATTGGAGCAGGTTCAGCCGGATTTGCAGCAGCTCTGCTTGCTGAAGAAAATGATGTCGATGTCCTTCTGGTAACAAAACTCAGGATTGGTGATTCCAATTCTATAATGGCTCAAGGTGGAATTCAAGCTGCTGTAAGACCTGACGATTCGCCGGTTTTACATTACCTGGATGCTATCGGTGGCGGACATTTTGAAAATAAACCGGAATTAGTTCATGCTCTCACTTCCGAAGCTCCGGATGGCATCAACTGGCTGAAAGATTTAGGTGTGATGTTCGATCGCAATCCGGATGGAACAATGATCACCAAATCCGGTGGTGGAACAAGTAGATTAAGAATGCATTCTGCCCGGGATTATACCGGATCCGCTATATGTTCTACTTTAAGAGATGAAGTTTTAAATCGACCGGAAACAATAAAAATTTTAGAACATCAACCGGTAGTGGAACTGATTATGGACAACAAAGGGAAAGTATCCGGTGCAGTTTTGTATCATCTTGAAAACAAAAAATATTATACAATTAAAGCCAAAGCAGTAATTATTTCAACAGGAGGTTTCGGCAGGCTTCATATCAGAAACTTTGAAACTACTAATCATTACGGAGCCACAGCAGACGGCTTGGTAATAAGTTATAGAGTCGGAGCAAAACTTATGTATATGGATTCTGTTCAGTATCATCCGACCGGAGCTATTTATCCGCAACAAATTATCGGATTTCTCTGCACGGAAAAATTGAGAGCTCTTGGTGCTCAACCTTTGAATAAAAATGGGGAACCATTCGTTAATCCACTCGAACCGCGTGATGTGGAATCCTCTGCTTTTATTAGAGAATGCAGAGAACGAGATAATGGCATTGGAACTCCTTTACTTACGGATCTTGGATATAATGTCCCAGGACATGTCGGTGTATGGCTGGACACACCATTAATCGACCAGATAAATGGCAAGGGAACCATCCAGGAAAATGTTCCGGCTATGGTTAGACAATTTGCCAGGTTCGATGTGGATATGATAAAAGAGCCGATTCTTGTTTATCCAACTCTTCATTATCAAAATGGTGGAGTAGAAATTAATGCACAATGTAAAACTAATATACCAGGTCTTTTTGTTGCCGGTGAAGCTTCCGGTGGATTACACGGTCGCAATAGATTAATGGGAAATTCACAGCTTGATTTAATCATTTTTGGAAGAAGATCTGGAAAATTTGCTGCAGATTATGCCAAAGGCGCAAAAATTGGTAAACTTAATTTAGATCATATTTACGAATATGAAAAAGATGTAGAAAAATTAGGAATCGATAGATCAAAAATATCACCAATGGTTCTTCCGGATTATATTCCGGATGCAGTTAAAGCAAAACAACTTACAACCAAATATCATGGAACTTTGATTTAGGCTTTAAAATCAGCTCGTTCCTAAACTCCAGTTTGGGAATTAGAAGTAAGAAGGAGGTTATGTTGGGACTTGTAGGCGTACAAAGGTTAAAAGGAATCGTTGGTGAAGAAAATGTAAAAGATGACATAGCAGACTTGTATGTATATGGTTCTGATTCTTCGGTTCATGAAGCAATGCCCTGGGTAGTAGTAAGACCGCACACAATTGAAGAAGTTCAAAACGTTATGCGTTATGCGAATCCCAGGATGATACCTGTTGTTGCCAGGGGAGCTGGTTCGGGTATGTCCGGTCAGGCTGTTCCTAGCAAGGGTGGAATAGTCATGGATTTGAAGCAGATGAATAAAATCCTTGAAATAAATCTTGAAGACACATTTGTCAGAGTTGAACCCGGTGTAGTGGACGATGATCTTAATCGTGCTCTTAAGCCTTATGGCGTATTTTTTCCTCCCACACCAGCTTCCAGCAGAGTTGCCACGATAGGTGGAGAAATTGCCAACAACGCCAGCGGCGTAAGGTCAGTCAAATACGGAGCTGTGCGGGATTCAATTTTGGGAATGAAAGTGGTGATGGCAAATGGAGATTTGATTAATTTGGGAGCTAAAACCAGAGTAGAAGCTACCGGCTATCAACTTGACAGATTGATGGTTGGTTCCGAAGGAACTCTGGGAATAATTGTGGAAGCAACCTTGAAGTTTGTTCCCATTCCAAAATACAGGTGTCTGGGAATCGCAAAATTCAATGAACTTGAAGAAGCAGGAAATGCAATCTCGGAAATTATGTCCAGCGGCATAGTTTTATCGATGCTCGAATTGATGGATAGTGTAGCCATAAAAGCAGTTAATCAAGCTCTGGATTTAGGACTTCCTGATGTGGAAGCAATTCTTATGTTCGAAGCTGATGGTATGGCAAAAGAAGGTGTGGATATCGAAATTAAAAGAATGATGGAAATCTGCAAAAAACACAATGGTTTTGGAATAGAACTGAGTTACGATGCAAAAGAACGAACACGAATATTTTCCGGCAGAAAAAAATTGTTCCCTGCATTATCACAATTTAAAGAATTCTATTCCTGTACTTCACTTGCAGATGATATGGCTGTTCCTTATTCCAAAATGGCTGAAACTGCCCAAAAGATTCATGAAATCGCTAAAAGAAATAATGTAATTATGACGGCTTACGGTCATTGTGGCTCTGGATGTATGCATACCAAAATCCTGATGGATCCAAGAAATAAATCTCAATGGGAAGATGCCAAAAGAGCTGTATTCGAAATATATGAATATGTCAGGTCAATTGGTGGGACAACATCTGCTGAACACGGAATAGGAATTTCTAAAGCACCTGCTTTTAAAAGGGAGAAATCGGATTCACTTAATTTGATGAGAGCAATCAAAAAAGCTTTTGACCCCAACAATATTCTGAATCCCGGTAAATTGATGGATGCACCGGATGATTGGGTTACTGCCACCAGTCTCAGATATAGAACTGATCCAGTTGATAAACAGTAGGATGGGAGTGTATAATGGAATTTAAAAGATTAAAAGAATGGAAAGATAAGTTACATGTATGCATTCGTTGTGGATATTGTTATGAACATTGTCATATTTTTAAAATAACAAATTGGGAATCGGATACACCCCGCGGAAAGCTGATTCTGCTCTATGCGCTACTTCATGAAGAGATTGAGCCAACAGATTATATGGCAAACAAAATATTTGAATGTTTCAATTGTGGAAGGTGTGATGCGAGTTGCTCTGCGAAAGTACCTGTTACGGAAATCTTTACTGATGTACGGGCAGATTTCATCGACGGTGGTTTTGATGTTAAAGGCACTCTTTCTCACATTAATGAAGATCTATGCAGTAAATGCGGGATTTGTGTTTCAATATGTAAGTATGAAGCTCGATCTTTGGATAAAGAGCAAAATAAGATCATTATCGATAAAGTTAAGTGCAGAAGTTGCGGTGGTTGTGAGGCTGCATGTCCTTCCGGTGCTGCTTATATCGAAGAAGGTTATATGGTTAGTGACAAAGAAATATCGGAACAAATTCAATGTTATCTGGGAGGTAAATAATTATGGATACAAAAGCTATAATATTCTGTTGTAACTGGTCTGTTTATCCCGGATTACAACTCTCTGAAGATATAACTGTAGAACCAGACCCTGAATATAAAATTATCGTTAATATGTGTTCCGGACGCTTATCCCCTGAATTGATCCTGGAAGCATTAACAAATTCTGCCTGGGGTATTATGATAGCTGCCTGCCCGGTGGAAGAATGCGAACATGACGGAAATTATAAAACCAGGAGAAGAGTTTTATTATTGAAAAAGGTGCTTGAACAATTCGGAGTGGAACCGCAAAGATTAAAATTGGAATGGATCGATAAAGGAGAAATTACGAAATTTAAAAAATCTATTGGTAGTTTTATTGAAGATTTAAAAAAACTGGGACCAATCAGTAAATTAGAGACAAATTAAGAGAATGGAGGAATTAATGCCAAAACCTAAAGTTGCTTTTTATTGGTGTGCATCCTGTGGTGGTTGTGAAGAGGCAATTGTAGACCTCAATGAAGATATCCTGAAAGTGGTTGAACTGGTTGATATTGTCTTCTGGCCCTGTGCTATGGATTTTAAGTATCAAGATGTTAGAGATATGAAAGATAAAGAAATTACGGTCTCTTTTCTTAACGGAGCAATAAGAACTGAAGAACAGCAAGAAATGGCTCATCTTCTAAGGCAAAAATCTCAGCTTGTAGTTTCTTTTGGAGCTTGTTCACAACTGGGAGGAATCCCGGGATTAGCAAATTTCTGGGATAGAGAAACTATTTTTGAATCTTCTTATGGAAAAAATTGTCCTTCTGTTGATAACTCTGATGGAATTGTTCCCCAGACAAAAAGCAAAGTTCCTGAAGGAGAGTTGACTTTACCAGCTTTCCATAATACTGTTAAAAGCTTGGATCAGGTTATCGATGTAGACTATTATATTCCCGGATGTTCTCCTCCTCCTTATCTTACAATGAAAGCAATTGGAGCAATCTTAGCAGGAGAATTACCTGAAAAAGGAGCGATTCTGGCTCCTGAAAAAACATTATGCGATGCCTGTTCTCGTAATGATTCAAAACCGGAAAAAATTTCTATCAAAGAAATTAAAAGAATCTCAGAAGTCATTGTAGATTCGGAAAAATGTTTTCTTGATGAAGGTGTAATTTGTATGGGACCTGTTACACGCTCCGGATGCACTGAAGAAGGAGACGGGAAGTGTATTTCTGCTAATATGCCCTGTCGCGGTTGTTTTGGACCTCCTCCGGAAGTTAAAGATGTTGGTGGAAAAATGATCTCTGCTCTTGCTTCGATCGTGGGATTAGAGGGAGAAGAAAATATGAGCGATGAAGATGTAGAAAAACTTATTAACCAGGTAGTTGACCCTGCCGGTTATTTCTACCGCTTTTCTCTACCTACTTCATTATTAAGAAGAAAAAGATTGAGTAATCCTGCAAAGGGAGAAAAATAAAATGGCAAAAAAAATAACAATAGATCCAATTACAAGACTTGAAGGTCACGGTAAAATAGAAATTTTTCTGGATGATGATGGTAATGTAAAAAATGCCTATTTACAAGTTCCCGAACTGAAAGGTTTCGAACAATTCTGTGTGGGCAGACCGGTGGAAGAACTGGCAAGAATTACTCCGCGTATCTGTGGTGTTTGCCCAACTGCTCATCATATGTGCTCGACCAAAGCAAATGATGCTGTTTATCATGTAAAACCTGCAGAAACTGCACTTAAGATCAGACGCCTGATTTATGATGCATTTATTGCAGAAGATCATCTGCTTCATTTTTTCTTCCTCGGAGGACCTGATTTTGTGGTCGGTCCGGGTGCTCCTCCCGGAGAAAGAAATATTCTTGGTATTATCGGCAAAGTCGGCATTGAAATCGGTAAAGAAGTTATTGATATGAGAAGGAGATTACGAAGTATTATTACTCATCTCGGTGGAAGAGTTATCCATCCGGTTTGTGGTCTTCCTGGTGGTGTTTCCAAAGGTCTTGCTGAAGACCAAAGGCAGGATTTCCTGAAAGTTGCCAAAGACTCTGTTGAATTTTCTAAGTTCTGTTTGCAGGTATTTAATGATATTGTCCTGAAAAATGATACTTATCTCGATTTAATTGTGGGCGACATTTTCAAACACCAAACTTATTATATGGGTCTGGTTGATGAAAATAACAAAGTTGATCTCTATGATGGGAAGATTCGAGTGGTTGATCCGAATGGAAAAGAATTTGTCAAATTTGAAGCAAAGGATTACCTGGATCATATTATCGAGCATGTTGAACCCTGGAGTTACATCAAATTCCCATATTTAAAAAATATCGGTTGGAAGGGCTTTGTTGATGGAATCGACAGTGGCGTTTACAGGGTTGCTCCCCTGGCAAGACTCAATGCTGCTGATGGTATGAAGACTCCACTCGCCCAAGCTGAATATGAAAAAATGTATGCTCTCCTGGGAGGAAAGCCTGCCCATAATACATTAGCTTTTCACTGGGCAAGATTGATAGAGGTTATGTATGTTTCTGAAGAGTTAGTTCAACTTCTTGAAGATAAATCCATCACAAATCCTGATATCCGAAATCTTCCTACAGAAACTCCAAAAGAAGGTGTTGGTGTTATTGAAGCTCCCCGGGGAACTTTGTTCCATCATTATAAAACGGATGAAAACGGTATGGTGACAAATGTTAACCTGATAGTTGCTACTGTTAATAATTCTGCTGCTATTTCTATGTCCATTGGCAAAGCTGCAAAAGGTCTAATCAGCAAAGGTAAAGTCGATGATGGACTTCTGAATATGGTGGAAATGGCTTTTCGGTCTTATGATCCTTGTCTTGCTTGTGCTACTCATTCTTTACCAGGAAAAATGCCTCTTATTGTAAATCTTCGCGATAACAACAAAGATATGATTAGATCTATTAGAAGAGATTAGCTTGTTTAATGAAAACACTTGTTTTAGGATTGGGAAATACGATTTTAACTGATGATGGAGTAGGAATAAGAATAGCACAAAAAATAAAAGAAAGATGTAAAAATGTTGATTTCTGTGAAGCCAGCGCTGCTGGCTTCAGAGTTATTGACGAGATAATTGGTTACGATAAACTTATTTTAATTGATTCAATAAAAACTGGAGAAGTTGAACCCGGAAAACTTCATAAATTTACTTTTGAAGAATTTAAAAAAATACGACATCATGCACAACCACACGATATCAGCTTATTTGAAGCTTTTGAGATCATTAAACAACACGGAGATAGATTACCTTCTGAAATTGAAATTTACGCCATAGAAGTTACAGATACTTCTACTCTTTCTGAAACGTGCACAATGGAAGTTGAAGCTGCTATTCCAATTATATCTCAAAAAATCATTGATGAACAATCGCTCTTTAAATAAATTGTACCTGTCGTTCCCAACAGTCAACTGCCCGATGGGAATGCTCTAAATTTGTTGTTTAAAAAATAAATAAAGAGGAAATATGAATATTCATGAATATCAGGCAAAACAGATATTAGATAAATTTGGCGTTCCTATTCCTAAAGGGAAGATGATCGAAAAAGCTGAAGATGCCAAAGATGGAGCTAAAGAAATCGGAGGAAATATCTGGGTAGTAAAGGCTCAGATCCACGCAGGAGGAAGAGGTAAAGGTGGCGGAGTAAAACTTGCCAGATCCCTCGATGAAGTGGAAAAATATGCTTCTGAAATACTTGGTATGAACCTGGTAACTCATCAAACCGGATCTGCTGGAAAATTAGTAAAAAAAGTTTATATCGAAGCAGGCGTTGATATAAAAAAGGAATTCTATTTGGGAATGGTTCTGGACAGGGCAAAAGAATTACCTGTAATGATGGCGTCTACCGAAGGCGGAGTGGAAATCGAGAAAGTAGCTGCAGAAACACCTGAAAAAATCATCAAAGTCGCAATAGATCCTTTAACAGGATTTCAAGGATATCATGCCCGCGAATTAGCGTTTGGTTTGAATTTAACGAAGGTGCAGATAAAAGAATTCGGAAAATTTGCTAAAGCTCTCTATAAGGTTTACACATTAAATGATGCAAGTCTTGTGGAAATAAATCCTCTGGTTCTAACTGCTGATGATAAATTTATTGCACTCGATGCCAAAATGGGATTTGATGATAACGCTCTTTTCCGGCACAAAGATATTTTGGAAATGCGTGATCTGGATGAGGAAGACCCGGCAGAAATCGAAGCAAGTGAATACGGCTTAAGCTATGTAAAACTCGATGGAAATGTGGGATGTATGGTAAATGGAGCAGGATTGGCAATGTCAACAATGGATATTATCAAACTGGAAGGCGGTGAACCTGCAAATTTCCTGGATGTTGGCGGCAAAGCCAGTGCAAGCACAGTTGCCAAAGGTTTTGAAATAATCCTGAAAGACCCGAATGTAAAAGCGATTCTGGTTAATATCTTTGGTGGTATTGTTCGATGTGATAGAATTGCAAACGGCATTCTGGAAGCTACGGAAACAACCAGGGTCGAGGTTCCAATTGTTGTCAGGCTGGACGGAACAAATGCCAAAGAAGCTATTGAGATAATTGGGAATTCCAGTTTAACTAATATCATTTCTGCAACTGACCTTGGTGATGCTGCCAGGAAAGTTGTAAAAGCTGCAAAAGGAGTGTGACCAATGAGTATCTTAGTAAATAAATCTTCCAGGGTGATTGTTCAGGGTTTCACGGGAAAGGAAGGTACATTTCATGCAGAACAATGTATAGCTTATGGCACAAATGTAGTGGGTGGTGTTACTCCTGGTAAAGGTGGTCAAACTCATCTTGGAAGACCTGTTTTTAATACAGTTAAAGAAGCCGTAAAAGCTACTAAAGCAGATACATCGTTAATTCTTGTTCCACCTGCTTTTGCTGCTGATGCTGTGATAGAAGCTGCTGCTTCCGGGATTAAAGTGATCGTTTGCATAACCGAAGGTATTCCTACTCGAGATGTTATTATTGCTAAAAAATTTACTAACAATCATTGTATTACATTGATAGGACCAAACTGCCCGGGGATTATTACTGCGGGTGAAGCTAAGGTTGGTATTATGCCGGGCTTTGTGTTTAAAAAGGGAAAAGTTGGTTTGATTTCCAAATCCGGAACACTTACCTACGAAATGGCAAATCAGGTGGTTCTGGCTGGTCTGGGAATTTCAACTGCGATAGGCATCGGCGGAGACCCGATAATAGGTTCTACTATCATTGATCTTTTAAAGCTTTTTGAAAAAGACAAAGAAACAGAAGCTATAGTTATTATCGGGGAGATTGGTGGCGATATGGAAATTCAAGCAGCTGAATATATACAAGAAAATATCACGAGACCTGTAGTGGCGTTCATAGCGGGTCGTACTGCTCCAAAAGGAAAACGAATGGGTCATGCTGGAGCTATCATTGCCGGAAGCAAAGGTACAGCCCAGGAAAAAATGGACGCATTGACTAAAGCTGGAGTAACTGTGGTTGATTCCCCTGCTGATATCGGAATTAAAGTTAAGGAAGTTTTAAATAAATAATTATGAGAGAAAAAAATGCAAGATTTAGAAAAAGTTTATAAAATCGCTGAAGAATATAAGATGAAAGGGGAGTTGCTTAAGGCTTCCGAAGAATATAAAAAAATTCTGAAAAAAAATCCCGACAGTATAAATGCGAGAATCAGCCTGGCTGATATTTTTTATATTCTTGGTGAGATTGACAAATCAATAGAGCAATATGAAAAAGCTGTTGAGCTAAAACCTCATTATGTCCTGGTTTTATACCGTTTGGGCATTTCATATTTCAGAGCTACAAAATTCTATAAAGCGATTTCTGTTCTGGACAGGGTAATCAAATTAGACCCGGATTTATATATGGCTTATTATTGGAAAGGTCTTTCTTATTATCATATCGGAAGAGTTCGGAAAAGTATCGAATCATACAAAAAGCTCCGTGAAAAGGGGAAGGACAGCACTTTAGGATATTATCATCTGGCAATTTCCTATAAAACTATCGGGAATTATAAAGAAGCAATAAAATGTCTTGAACAGATTTTAAAGGAAGAACAAAATATCGTTTCAGTAAATTACCATCTCGGTCTTTCATATTTGGGACTTTCAAAAATTGAAAAAGCTCTTTTATGTTTCAAAAAAGTTCTGGAAATCGATTCCGAACACCAGGGAGCAAAAGATATCCTCGGTAATCTTTCTACTGACCAGGAGATGCTTTATACTTTCGGAATCGAGGAATCAAAAAGTGATGAAAATATGGAAGCGTTAATTACTAATTATCATATCGGGGAGGCTTACAAGGGATTTTCTGGTATTGATAGAGCATTTAAATATTTTAGAAAAAAACTTACTGAAAAACAAAAGGGCAAGCATTAATGATTAATCTTAATAATATTTTCTAAGATAAAAATGCTTCCTCGGAAAAGTAAATTATTTATCAGGAGAATTTATGCGAGAAATTGATGTTAAAGAGATAATTCCAATAGTAAAAAAGCTCTGTATTGATGCGAGCATTTACATTGGAGATGATGTGGTTGAAAAACTTAAAGAGTTTCAGGAAAAGGAAGAATCTCCTATCGCAAAAGAGATCATATCAAT
The DNA here is from genome assembly GCA_964457455.1 of uncultured Candidatus Cloacimonadota bacterium. Lineage (GTDB taxonomy): Bacteria > Cloacimonadota > Cloacimonadia > Cloacimonadales > TCS61 > JABMPU01. The sequence goes on along the minus strand of CAYWJN010000010.1, from coordinate 17,757 downwards.
AATATTTGAGAATCAAAAACTTGCTGTTAAAAAAAGGATGCCATTGTGCCAGGATACGGGAGTTGCAGTTTTTTTTATAGAGCTGGGACAGGATGTTCACCTGGTGGGAGGTGATTTTTATGAAGCTATCAACGAGGGAGTTCGTCAGGGTTACAAAGATGGTTACCTGCGAAAATCAATGGTAGATGACCCGATTATTGACAGGAAAAACACAAAAGATAATACTCCGGCACTAATTTATTTGGATATTGTTCCCGGGGATAAAATCAAGATAACACTTGCAGCAAAAGGTGGCGGTTCGGAAAATATGAGCGAAGTTAAGATGATGAAAGCTGCTGATGGCATAGAAGGTGTAATTGATTTTGTGGTGGATAGAGTAAAAAGGTCAGGTGGGAATCCCTGTCCACCGATCATTGTTGGAGTTGGGCTGGGAGGAAATTTTGAACAAAGTGCTCTCTTAGCAAAGAAATCCCTTCTTCGTCCTTTGAATGAAAAAAATACTGATCCTAAGTGGTCAAAAGTAGAAGAAGAGATTTTAGAAAGAGTTAATAATCTTGGAATCGGTCCACAGGGACTTGGCGGAAGAACAACTGCAATTGCAGTGAATATCTTACATAAAGCCTGTCATATTGCTTGCATGCCGGTTGCTGTTAATATTCAGTGTCATGTTCACAGGCATAAAAGTGCAGTGATCTAATAAATTGGCTCACAGATACACACAGATAGATACGGATAAGAAATTAAAAGAGTGAAAGAAATGAATATTAAATCTGAATCATTTTTGATCCGTGTAAATCCGTGAGAAAAAAAAAGGAGAAATCATGGCTAAAGAAATACATATACATACTCCGCTTAAAGATGACGATTTAAAAAAGCTCAAAATCGGTGATAAAGTTCTCATAACCGGAACTATCTATACTGCTCGCGATGCAGCCCATAAAAGACTCGTTGACCTGATTGAAGCAGGCAAAGAACTTCCTTTTGATATCAAAGGACAGATAATCTATTTTGTCGGTCCCGCTCCAGCCAGACCGGGAATGGCCATCGGCTCGGCAGGTCCTACAACCAGCTATAGAATGGATCCATATTCTCCAATTCTTCTGGATGCAGGCTTGAAAGGTATGATAGGAAAAGGTCCCAGAAATAAAGAAGTAATAGATTCGATGGTAAAAAATAAAGCAATTTATTTCGCAGCAATTGGCGGAGCAGCAGTTGTAATGGCTCAATCCATCAAAGCAGCAAAAGTGATAGCTTATGAAGATCTTGGACCGGAAGCGATAAGAGAATTGAAAGTGGAAAACCTGCCCTGTATCGTAGCAAATGATGTTTATGGTTATGATTTATTTGATGAAGGAGTTAAAAAATATGAGAAATAGCATAAAAATTTTCGTTCCCAAGTTCGACTTGGGAACGAGAATTAAGATTAGTAGAAGAAATTAATTAGGAGGAATTATGGAAAAAGTGTCAATTATTGGTAGTGGGAATGTTGGGACCGCAGCAGCATTCTATATAGCGGAGAAGTGTACTGCGAATATTATGCTTATAGATATTCTAGAAGGAAAAGCTGAGGGTAGCGCTTTAGACCTTGCAGAAGCTTCTCCACTACGTGATTATGATATTAAAATCGAAGGATCTTCAAACATTGAAGATATCAAAGATTCCAAAGTAGTTGTAATAACTGCTGGAAAAGTTAGAAAACCCAATACATTGCGACTTGAACTTCTCGAAGAAAACGTAAAAATTATCGACCCAATAATCAAAGACATCAAGAAATATGCACCTGATTCTATCGTTATTGTTCTTACCGAACCAATAACATCAATGACATATTATACCTGGAAAAAATTAGATTTCGATCGACAGAGAGTTCTTGGTGTTGCTGGTAAATTAGACGTTACCAGAGTTTGCGAATTCGTCTCTCAGGAACTAAAAGTAACTCCAGTCGAAGTTAGTGCACTTGTACTTGGAGGACATCATAAATTTATGGTAATTCCTCCTGAGTTTATAAGAGTGTGTGGTATTCCAATAAACGAACTGATTCCTAAAGACCGTGTTGATCATATCATCGCTAAAGTTAGAGAAGCTGGAACTGATATTCTTACATTACTCAAAAAACAAACCTCCATGTATTCTCCAGGTGCGGCTATAGCTGAAACAGTTGGTGCAATTATTAATGACACAAAAGCAATTATTTGCGTTCCAACCTGCCTTGAAGGTGAATACGGATTCAAGGACATATGTTTGGGTGTACCTGTACAAATTGGAATAAATGGTATTGAAAAAATCATTGAATTAGAACTCTCTCTAGATATTAAGGAGAAACTTCAAATTTCAGCTGATGTGATAAAAAAAACCATTGAATCTTTGGGAATATAGGGGGGAATCATGAAAGTTAGCATAATTGGAAGCGGAAATGTTGGTGTTGCCTGCGCACTCTATCTGGCAGAAAAACGAGTTTCGAATATTGTTTTAATCGATATTGTAGAAGGCTGGGCGGAAGGCAAGGCAATGGATATTGTACAAGCTTCTCCGATTCGACGATACGATGTTTTCATCAATGGTTATTCTGATATCAGTATGATAAAAGATTCTGAAGTGGTTGTAGTCACAGCAGGTAAGCCAAGATTACCTGGAATGTCCAGAGAAGATTTACTCCGTGATAATGTAAAAATTATGAAAAATGTATCAGAAAGCATCGCCAGATATGCCCCGAATTCAATCGTAATCACTGTTACAAATCCTCTCGATATTCTGGCTTACGTAGCTTTGAAAGTTACAGGTTTTGCTTTGAAGAAAGTTATTGGTATGGCTGGAATTCTTGATTCTTCAAGGTTTAGATATTTTATTGCACATGAACTTGGAGTAAGTCCAAAAAATGTAACAGCTCTTGTTTTAGGTGGTCATGGTGATTTGATGGTTCCTTTACCACGATATTCTACTGTTCACGGAATTCCAGTTTCAGAACTTTTACCAAAAGCTAAAATTGATAAACTAATAGAACGCACACGCAAAGCCGGTGGTGAAATTGTTGCATATCTAAAAACCGGTAGTGCTTATTGGTCACCAGGTAGTTCAGCAGCAGAAATGGCTGAATGCATAGTTCGTAATAGAAATAGAATCGTTCCTTGCTCAGCTTATCTAAGAGGAGAATACGGAATTGACGGTTTGTTTGCTGGTGTTCCAATCAAAATCGGTAGAAATGGAGTTGAGGAAATAATCGAATTATCCCTCACTACTGAAGAAACACAAGCCCTACATCTTTCAGCTGAAAAAGTCAGGGAAGTTATAGAAAAAATCGAGGCGGAAAAACTTATTTGATGAAATTACAAATTCCATTTTGGGGAGAGGAACTTACTGTTTCTCTCCCCAAACACAATATAGGGGAAATCATATACCCCAATTCAGTTGAGATACGACCGGAAAAGGAGATTCTTTTTGAGGCTTTCAATAATCCGATTGATACAGTTGGTTTTGATGATTTTATTAAAGGTGATGAGCCTATTCTTATTATTATTAATGATGCTACAAGACCAACGCCGAATGCGAGAATCATAGATCTTTTCTGGAACAAAATAAAAAATAAGGATATAAAATTTCTAATTGCTACAGGAGGTCATCGAGAACCATCCAAAGATGAATATCTTGAACTTTTCGGAGAGCATTATCATGAATTAGAAAAGAAAATATTCTCACATGACTCAAAAAATAAAGAAGAAAACACCTATATCGGAAAAACTGAAAATGGCACAGAAGTTTATTTCGATAAAATGGTTATGAACGCTAAAAAGATAATTTACATAACTTCTGTAGAGCCGCACTATTTTGCTGGTTTTACCGGAGGAGCGAAAACTTTTTTGCCGGGAATTGCCGCTCATAAAACAATCGAGCAAAATCATGAGCTGGCATTAAAAGCTACTGCTAAAGCATTAGTTATAGAAGGAAATCCAGTTAGAAACGATATAAAAGAAGCTTATGATTTCATTGCAAAAGATAAGAAGATATTTTCAATACAAACCGTCTTAAACAAAGACCATAGAATTTATTTTTGTGTTTGCGGTGAAACACACAAGGCTTTCAAATTAGCATGCGAAAAAGCAAAAGATGTTTTTTCAGTGGAAATCAGAGAAAGAGCGGATATCGTGGTCTCTGTTGCACCTTATCCCATGGATATCAACTTTTATCAATCACAGAAAGCAATAGATAACGGAAAATTTGCATTGCACCCGAATGGGATTCTCATTTTAGTAGCAAGTTGCAGGAAAGGGGTTGGAGGGGAATCATTTTTTAAACTATTAAGTGAAGCCAGAAATCCTGATGAAGTCTTTGATAAAATCGCCAAGGGATACAAGCTGGGTTATCATAAAGCAGCTAAAATGGCGGAAATCATGAAGTGGGCTTCTATCTGGGCTTACACAAAACTTGAACCTGAATTGATGAATCATATTTTTATTAAAGGATTTGGAGATTTACAGGAAGCCATAGATGCCAGCCTGAAGGAAAAGGGAAACGAAAAAATACTCTTTTTGATGGATGGTAGTTTAACGGTTCCCAGAATCGCACCACGCATCCTTCACAAAAGAAAATTCATCTACGCTCCAGTTACAGATAAAAAACCAAAAAATCATATCAAACTCGATGATCTGTTTATTGATTGATTTTTGAAGAAAGTCTAGAAAGGAATTCTCCTGACAACAAAGAAGCATGCTCTCTAACTATAGGAAAATTTGATTTAGCTTTCATAAAAATTTATTAAAACAAAATAAAAAAATAAGGAGTAAGGAGCCAAATGGCACTTAAACGTTATGAAATCGATGAGTTAGAACAAAAAATTGTTCATGTAAAAAAAAGAGGAATGGATTTAATTCGCGATCCAATGCTGAATAAAGGCACAGCATTTTCCGATAAAGAAAGAGATAAATTCGATCTTTATGGATTAGTTCCTCCACACGTTTCCACTTTTGAAGAGCAGATAAAAAGGGTTACTGAAAATTATCGTAGAAAAGACACTGATATTGGAAAGTATATTTTTTTGGAAGCATTGCACGACCGGAATGAAATCTTGTATTATGCATTACTGCTGAGAAACCTGGAAGAGTTGACTCCAATTGTTTACACTCCCACTGTGGGAACTGCATGTCAGCAATTTGGTCATCTTTTCCGACGAGCAAGAGGAATGTATATTTCCGCCAAAGCAAAAGGAGATTTCAGGAAAAGAATTAACAATTGGGCGGAAGATGAGGTTGATGTAATCGTGGTTACTGATGGAAGCAGAATTCTAGGTCTTGGAGACCTGGGAGCAAGCGGTATTGGAATTCCAATCGGGAAACTCTCTTTATATGTGGCTTGTGCTGGAATCTATCCTTCCAAAAAACTACCGGTAGTAATCGATGTGGGAACAGATAATGAAGCTTTGCTGAAAGATCCTTTATATTTGGGAGAAAAACACCCTCGTATAAAAGGTGAAGAATTTTACGAAATAATCGATGAGTTCATTGTCGCAGCTCATGAACGCTGGCCTAAAGCATTAATTCAATTTGAGGATTTCACGAATGACCACGCCTTTCCATTATTAAAAAAATATCGCGAAAAACTACTTTGCTTCAATGATGATATCCAGGGAACTGGTGGAGTTGCTCTGGCAGGACTTCTGGCAGCAATGAGAATAACCAAAGGAAAACTTGATGAACAGAAAATCATCTTTCTGGGTGCCGGCTCAGCAGCGGTTGGCATTGCAGATATGATAGTTGCCGGAATGATGGAAGAAGGATTATCCAAAGAAGAAGCACGAAAAAGATTCTGGTTCATCGATAGTAAAGGTCTCGTAACATATAAACGTGGTGATAAACTGGCAGAACATAAAGTTGCATATACCAGAAATGAGAAATTCCAGAAAACACTTCTCGAAGTTGTGAAATCAATCAAACCAACAGTATTAATGGGTGTGAGCAAACAAACAGGAGCATTTAATGAACAAGTAGTTCGTGAAATGAAAAAACATGTAGATATTCCCATCATCTTTGCCTTATCGAATCCAACATCCAAATCGGAATGCACACCGACACAGGCTTATGAATGGACTGATGGAAATGTGGTTTATGCAAGTGGCAGTCCTTTTGATCCCATCAAATATAAAGGAAAAACTTATGCCACAGGCCAGGGAAATAATATGTATGTTTTCCCGGGTGTTGGCTTGGGAGCTGTTATCTGTCAGGCTACAAAAATAACGGATTCAATGTTTTATATAGCAGCAAAAACTTTAGCAAATCTGGTTAAAGAAGAGGATTTGAAAAAAGGTAGAGTTTATCCTGATTTGAATGATATCAGAGAAATTTCAGCACAAATTGCTTATGCCGTGTGTGAAGTTGCATATGCCAATGGCATTGCCTGGACAAAAAGACCTGAAAACCTTCTCGAATATATTAAAAGCAAGATGTTCCAGCCGATTTATCTGCCTTATAAAGCGGTGTAGGAAAAATACTAAGGGATACATATTACACTCGACACCACTTACTCCTTCCGAACTGTCCCGAAAGCTTTCGGGAGGAAGGAAAAAAAAAGGCATTAGGAACGAGAGTTATAAGGGTTTTAGAAAAAAGAATAAAAATAGTATTAGAATTCAAATGAAAAACTTTGACGGATTGTAATAGTTTTTATTCTTGTATACAGGTTAAATTTGATGTTTTTAAAAAAATAGATTGGAGGAAAAAGATGTCAAGCAAAGTTAGTATTGATTTTTACAATAATTTGAAGGAAATGTCTTCAATTCGAGCTGTGGCAGAGACGATAATGCTAAATCCAAAAGTGCGAAAAGTTAATGCACGTGAAGCTTATGAAATGGCAATAAAGCAACCGGGAGTGGCAGTTACAGATTTAGAAATCTATCCTCCTTTTGCTGAACGTTTAGGACTGCCAAAAGGTGCAAAAGTGCTTAACGACTGTCATGGCAAAATTATTGGTCGCACAGCAAAAGCAAGAGTATTCTATAATAGAATACCGGGAAATGAAAAAAAGAAAGTCGAAGGTGACATCCGGGAAGCAATGTATCAGCTTGAACATTATGATTTGATTAAATGCGAGGCTGTCCTGGGTTTGGATCCTGATCTAATGATAAAAGCAACTTATGTGACTACAACCACAGATGCCGGCAATGTTTTCAATTGGTTATGCAACTTCACTCCGCTCGAGTTGGTGAAAGAGGAATATGAAAAGAGTAAAGCTCTTCCAATTCAGGATATAATCATTGTGGCATTTAATGAATGGACCTGCGACGATCCGTATTATCACAATGTTGGCGCTCCTCAAATCGGTCTGGTTGACGAAACCCAAAACGTTATTTTTAATTTGGGAATGCGTTATTTTGGTGAGCGTAAAAAAGGTACTTTAACTCTCGCCTGGACTTCTGGAATGAGGTTGGGAATGGCTGCCTGTCATGGTGGTATCAAAGAAATTGATTTCTCAGGATGTGCTGATGAATACAAACCTTTAGGAAGAAAATCGATTGCTTTTTACGGACTCTCCGGTACAGGAAAATCCTCTCACACAAACTCAATTGATAATGGATGCACATTACCAGCAGGATTCGAAAAATATTGTCTTCACGATGATGCTTTCCAGATCGATACAGATAAAAAAGTATGTCGCGTCTGGGAACCATCCCTATTTGATAAAACCGACAGCAGAGATCTTGATAATCCTGATTGGAAATACCTGATTGCTCTTATGAATCATGCGATGATAGAACGAAATGGAAAACTATTGCCTTTAGGATTGGATGTTCGACAGGCAAATGGAAGAGCACTTATTGATCGAGACCTTTTGGGTAACTGGGTAAATAAATGCAGTTTCCCGGAAGCATTAACCTGGTTGATGAAAGATACTGTTCTTCCACCAATTCATAAATATAAGGATAAATATCTAGCTGTTGCTATGGGGACAGCACTTATCACCAAAAGAAATAGAGCAGAAAATGTTACTGAAGAAGAACTAAAAAAACTGGTTTTTGAACCTTTTGCAAATCCCTTCAGAGTTTATGAACTTTACAAAGATGTGGAATCATTCATCAAAGTTCTGGAAACCGGAGCGGATTGTTACACGTTCAATTCTGCAGGATATTGGAAATCTTCCGATGATGATCTGGATGATGTTAAGCTACAGACTTCGCTCACTCTCCAAACAGGGATTCTAATGGAGCAGCTTGAATGGGAAGATTGGGATATGCTGCCCGGTGCAATGATTCCTACAAAAGAATCTGTTGAAAAAATTCTTCCCGGTTATTATGAGAGATATCACCCTGATAATCGCGAAAATATGGATGATTACATTGCACTTCTGAAAGACCGTTTTAAACAAAGGCGAGAGTACTTGAAATCATCCGATGTGGCAACTAAACCGGAACTACTTGAAAAGCTTGTAAACGCATTGCAGATCAAAGGATAAATTGTGGGCAGATGTAAGTCTGCCCTTTTTTTTCTAACCTGAAGATAGTCATTATTTCGATTTTCATCAAATAAAAAACTTAATTATTCAAATTTCTTTTGTGCTGGATTTTTTTTCGTTGACATAAAGAAATCAAACTAACATTTGTAAATTGCGTAATAATCGGTTTCAAGAATAGAATTTTTAACTCAGGAATATGATTGATAATCGAACAAAAAACCTATTTTTCTAACAAAAAAAATAAAAAAGGGAGGATCAAATGTCACGGCTAAGAGAAAAAATCAGAGGTAGAATTCCAAAAATTCGTGCTCTGATTAAGGACGAAATTTTGAGTAAACATTCAGGTGAAACCGTTGGGAATGTTACTGTAAAACAGGTTTATGGCGGTATGAGAGGAGTAATCGGCTTAGTGTGTAATTCTTCTTATGTAGATCCATATAAGGGTTTACACATTAGAGGAATTCCTCTTGAAGAATTAACAGAAACAATACCGGAAGAGATGTTTTACCTGCTTTGTACCGGAGAAATTCCTGCAAAAGAGGATTTGGAAAAATTGCAGGAAGAAATGCGTCTGCGTTCCGAAGTTCCCGAACATGTGTGGGATGTGTTGCGAGCTTTACCCAAAGATACACATCCGATGACAATGTTCAGTATTGCAATTATGTCCATGGAAGGAAGTTCCATTTTCAAAGAAAAATATGCTGCTGGAATGAGAAAAGCAGATTACTGGGAAGCCACTCTGGATGATTCTTTAGAAATTCTGGCAAAGTTGCCCACACTTGCTGCCGGTATTTACAGGATAAGATACTCTATGGGAGATCTGATCCCTTATGATAATTCTCTGGACTGGGGTGGTAATTATGCAAAAATGCTTGGTGTTCCCGATCCTAAAGGAGAATTCGCAAAATTAGTAAGACTGTACCTGGTTCTTCATTGCGACCACGAAGGCGGAAATGTGAGTGCATTTACAGCTCGAGTTGTAAATTCCGCACTTTCAAATCTTTATTATGCTGTTTCTGCCGGTTTGAACGGACTTGCAGGACCATTACACGGATTGGCAAATCAAGAATGTTTGAAATTTGTTTTATCGATTCAGGAAAAATTTGATAAAGCTCCTTCCAAAAAAGAGCTGATAGATTTTGTATTATCAACCTTGAAAGTTGGCAAAGTTGTTCCCGGATATGGTCATGCAGTTTTGAGGGCAACCGACCCGAGATTTACAGCATTTTATAAGTTTGGTGAAAAGCATTGTGCCAAAGAAGAAACTTTCCTGATAGTGAAGAGACTCTTCGAAGTTGTTCCGGATATTTTGAAGGAATATGGCGGAGGAAAAATAGCTGATCCATATCCAAATGTTGATGCAATTTCAGGCTCGCTTCTGTTCAAATATGGATTAACCATGTTCGATTATTATACAGTTATGTTCGGTGTTTCCAGGGTTCTTGGATTCTGCGCACAGGCAATTATGGCTCGTGGTCTTCAAGCTCCTATTATCAGACCGAAAAGTGTAACGAATGAGTGGATATTCGATAAATTAGGAATTAAGAAAAAATAATTTTCTTCTCATTGCCGCACACAAACTGGGAAGCGTGAGAATAAGAAGGTAAATCAGGAAATAGTATGGGTTTCAATATTATCCAGAAAATAATAAAATCTCATCTTGTCGAAGGAGAGATGAATGCCGGAGAATTAGTCGGTATCAAAATCGATCAGACTTTAACCCAAGATGCAACTGGAACAATGGCTTATCTTGAATTCGAAGCAATGGAAATGCCTGAAACAAAAACCGAACTTTCCGTGAGTTATGTGGACCATAATACCAGCCAGATGGGATTTGAAAATGCTGATGACCACAAATATCTGCAAACGATAGCAGAAAAATATGGTTTATATTATTCCAGAGCAGGAAATGGGATTTGTCATCAGGTTCACCTGGAAAGGTTCGGAATTCAGGGAAAGACATTACTGGGTTCAGATAGCCACACTCCAACCGGAGGTGGAATGGGAATGATGGCTATTGGTTCCGGTGGTTTGGATGTTGCCAGAGCTATTGCAGGATTTCCTTTTTACATCACTTATCCAAAAGTTCTGAAAATAAATTTAATCGGTAAATTACCTGCCTGGGTTTCAGCGAAAGATATAATTTTGTATGTTTTGGAACTTCTTACAACAAAAGGGAATGTGGGTTGGATGATCGAATACGGTGGTGCGGGAGTAAAAACCCTGAGTTTACCGGAACGAGCAACAATCACAAATATGGGTGCTGAACTGGGAGTAACTACCTCGATCTTTCCGAGTGATGAGAAAACTTTATCTTTTCTTAAAGCTCAAAATAGAGAGGATGGTTGGAAGGAACTGAAGGCAGATGACGATGCAAAATACGACAGGATCATTGATATCGACCTTTCTACCCTTGAAACAAGAGTAGCTACACCGCACAGCCCGGGAAACATTAAAATGGTTAGCGAATTAACAGGAATGAAGGTTGACCAGGTTTGTATTGGGAGTTGTACAAATTCATCATTAAAAGATTTAATGACAGTAGCTGAAATGCTCAAAGGGAAAAAATTACCTGCGAGTATGAGTCTTGTAATTGCTCCCGGCTCAAAACAGGTTTTGGAAATGATAACTGAAAATGGAACTTTATCAGATTTAATTTCGTTTGGTGCGAGGATAATGGAATCTGCCTGTGGATTTTGCATCGGCAATGGTCAAGCTCCTGCAACAGATGCTGTATCAGTGCGAACAAACAATCGTAATTTCAAAGGACGCTCCGGAACCGAATCTGCGGGTATCTATCTGGTTAGCCCGGAAACAGCAGCAGCTTGTGCATTAACGGGAGTAATGACCGATCCCAGAGATCTTGGAATAAAACCTCCGAAAATCACATTGCCAGAAAAGTTCAAAGTCGATGACAGTATGATGATTTTTCCATCAAAGCAGAAAAAGGATATTAGGATTTATCGCGGACCAAATATCGGAAATCCTCCCACAAATGAATCTCTGGCTGATGAATATTTTGGAGAAGTAACTTTAAAGGTTGGAGATAAAATTACTACAGACCATATAATGCCTGCAGGAATCAGGTTAAAATATCGTTCAAATATTCCCAAATATTCCGAATTTGTTTTTGAACCTGTTGACTCCACTTTTCCCCAAAGATGCCTTTCCAACAAAGAAAATGAAAAAGCAAATATCATTGTGGCTGGTTTAAGTTATGGTCAAGGTTCATCCCGGGAACATGCTGCGATTTGTCCTTCCTATTTAGGAGTAAAAGCTGTCATTGCCAAATCTATTGAAAGAATTCTATGGGCGAACCTGGTAAACTTTGGCATCATTCCCATGCTCTTTGAAGATGAAGAAGATTATGATAAAATCGAGCAATCTGATGAATTAGAGATGACCGGCTTAATTCAAGTCATCCAAAAAAAAAGCAGTTACATCATAAAAAACAAAACTAAAAATTACGAATTCGAAGTGAAATTGGAATTAAGTGATAGAGAAAGAAAGATTCTTATCGCTGGTGGTGTTTTAAATACAGTAAAAGGTTAGAAAAATAATCAGCCTATTAGGAGGCATACTTGAAGTATCAAAAAATTGTAGTACCATCAAGTGGAAAAAAAATAACCTTTAAACAGGGAAAATTAAAAGTTCCAGACAATCCGATAATTCCGTTTATCGAAGGTGATGGAATGGGTCCGGATATCTGGAGAGCGACCAAGAGAGTGCTTGATGCAGCAGTGGAGAAAGCCTTTGCAGGAAAGAAAAAAATTATCTGGATAGAGATTCACGCAGGATTATCCGCTCTGAAAAAATACGGTAATGATGATATTTTACCCGAAGATACGCTCAATGCGATCAAGGATTTTAAAGTTGCTATCAAAGGACCTCTCACCACTCCGGTTGGCGGATTTGATTATGTGTGCCTGGTTTGTGCAAAAGAGCAAAATGGCGTAGATGGAAAAAGACCGGTTAAATGCATAAAATGCGACTCGGAATATATTACCGAAAGATTTCGTTCTCTAAATGTAGGTTTAAGACAGATTCTGGATCTATACGCCTGTGTGCGACCAGTGAGATGGTACAAAGGTGTTCCTTGTCCTGTGAAGCGTCCTGATAAATTGAATGTGATCGTTTTCAGGGAAAACACGGAAGATGTTTATGCAGGAATTGAATTTCAGGAAGGAACAAGAGAAGCTAAAAAGATTATCAGCTTTTTGAAAAATGTAATGAAAAAAAATGTCCGGGAAGATAGTGGAATTGGCATCAAACCTATTTCTATAACCGGCACAAAAAGATTAGTAAGAAAAGCGATTAATCACGCTATCGAGCAGAACCTGCCAAGTGTTACTCTGGTTCACAAAGGCAATATCATGAAATTCACTGAAGGTGCATTCAGAGATTGGGGCTACCAACTTGCTAAAGAAGAATACAGGGATAAGATCGTGACTGAGCAGGAACTCTGGGATGATTTTGACGGTAAAATGCCTGAAGGAAAAATCCTGATAAAAGATAGAATTGCTGACCAGATGTTCCAGCAAGTATTGCTCCGTCCTGATGAATATAGTGTGCTTGCCACACCAAACCTGAATGGTGATTACCTTTCGGATGCCTGTGCTGCTCAGGTGGGAGGACTCGGACTCGCACCGGGTGCTAACATTGGCGATGAGATCGCTCTCTTTGAAGCAACCCACGGAACTGCTCCCAAATATACAGGAATGGATAAAGTAAATCCCAGTTCCCTGATCCTTTCCGGTGTGATGATGCTCAAATACGTGGGTTGGATAAAAGCTGGTGAAATGATCGAAAATGCTCTGGGAAAAACCATTTCCCTGAAAACAGTTACTTACGACCTGGAACGCCAGATGGAAGGAGCAACAAAACTGAAAACTTCTGAATTCGGAGAAAAAATAATCGAAAATATGTAAATGAGGGTGTCGTCATGAAAACAGTGGAAGAATCTTTTGCTCAAGCAGAAAACTTTAAAATGGAAGGCAAATTAAATATTGCCGCCAAAGAATATGAACAAATCCTGAAAATCGAACCACAAAATATTCCTGCCCTGATGAATCTTGGAAATCTTTATTTCATGCTAGGGTTTCTGAAAAAATCTGTAGAATCATATGAAAAAGCCCTAGATTTAAAACCAAATTACAGTTATGCTCTTTACAGACTTGGGATTTCATATTACAGGTATGCCCAATTCAGAAAAGCAATAGAGATTTTTAAACAGGTGTTATCCCAGGATTCAGAACTTTACATGGCTTATAACTGGCTCGGATTGTGCTATTATCATCTTGGCAGAGAAGATAAAAGCATTGAAGCATATTCAAAATTATTGGAAAGAAGTCACGAACCTTTTATTGTAAATTATCACAGAGCTATTGCTTACAAATCCACAGGGCAATATGATAAAGCAATTACAGGTTTTTCAAATTTGATTAAAGTTCATCCTGAACATGTTTCTGCTCATTACCACCTGGGACTGGCTTATTTACAAAAACATGAGATTTATAAAGCAATTCAAATATTTAGAAAAGTTTTGAAACTTAATCCGAAACATAAAGGAGCTGCAGAAAAAATCGAATATCTTACTGACGTTCCATCGATATAGAATAGAGTTTTTAGCCACGAATCCTAGCGAATATTTTCAGCCACGAATCCTCGCGAATGAGCACGATGGTTTTCAGAATTTTTTAATTAGTGTCTGTCCGTAAAAAGTGAAAACTTGAGTTAAGCTCCTCTCTATCAGCGAGCTGATAGTTCATTTAAGATGAAACCGGGATTCATAATGAGACTTGTCCTAAGTTCCGTAGGAATCTTGGGATAAGTGGGCAGTTTGAAAACTCTAACTCCTTATTATTTGTTGAGTTAGAAAGTGATTTCATAGGAGTTCGCTTTAGCTGACTTGACTTAAGTTGTCTAATCCATTGAAACATCTCAAGTTAACTCAAGACTCCGTCTTAAGTCAGGTTTCCATTTTGTCTGAAAATCTGAGTTTACGGACAGACTCTAATTAGAACTTTCCGAAACTTCTTACGAAATGCCATTCCCATTTATACAGGGGAAGATTTGAGCAATTTCTAAACTCACCCTGCTGCCTGCACCGCTGAAGCTAGCGAAGGCGTGTTCCTCTCTTTGTTGAATAAAGGGAATATGATAAAAGCAGGAAAATATTTAGACCTCATCTTCGATTCTTCTCCTATCGAGGTGAAGGGAGATGGACTGTCTTTAAGAGATAAAGTTCTATCCTCTATCTCGAAGAAACCACCCTGTAAGGGTAAAGCCAGGCATTTGATTTATATGATAGTGTATCATCTTCCAGGGTTTCATAACTTATCATATCAAAAGCAGAATGATGAATAACCTCGATTACATTCGCTGCATTTGTGGGAGCTATCCAAACACCTGAAAAAATACCATTTTCAATATGATCGAAGGGGTGACGGTGATGTTCTATATCATCTCTCCAGGAATGAAGAAAAACATGGTCAACATTCACAGAGTCACTGTTTGTATATACCGTAAGCGAACATTCCTCTCCGGGAGTTAAGGTGACAATATCATCGATGTCGAAGAGAGCCAGCGGGTCAGTGAAAAGCTTATTAGGATAACTTACGGAATTGAGCCTGACACTATCGATGCGGACCGTGTTTATTTCGGAAACGGACTCTGCACCCGAGATATCCGTTAATCTCCATCCCCTTCTGTTAAGTGGATCTTCGTCTGGTATATAAAACCTTTTGAATACAGCATGCCGTTCAGCGAAATCGGTATATTCTTTCGTATAATGAATTATCGTATCCGGTGGGAAACTCTCAGAAGCCCATAGATTGAATATGCCGTCAAAATCTCCAGTCCATACAACAAAAGCAGAATCTCCGGTAATATCAATAGAGACATTGATACTCGGTAAAGGATCTATATTCCTGTACCAGAAATAGGTTACGATTGGAGAACGTGGACCGCCCACACTGGTAGTATCCTCCTCACCATAATGGGTTTGAGTGTTAAAATAAGATGGATTTTCTGATATGAGCCACTGAATAGCTTCGGTATCTGTTTCCGGCTCATCCAGCCCGGATGTGTCTTCTTCACATCCCCAAAAAATAATAATAAAACCTACCATTAAAAAACTCATAAGTTTCAGGAAACTTTTCATTTGAACCTCCTTGAATTTTTTTTGATAAGATTATTTATATAAGATATATGTCAATTTTTATTATTGCTAAAATAATAAAATTTCTTTTTCTTTTCCAAAAAGTTCTACTTTCTCACCTTTTTCACGAAAATAATTTCTCAGGTTTTTTATAATTTCCAAAACATCTTCATATCGAATTTCAGATTTTATTTTTTTTGTTAATCTTTTTTTTATCTTTATTCTCTGATGATCATAATCATCTAAAAGGTCGAGGGCATAGATATAATCTGCAACAACATTGATCAATCCAGCAGCTTCATTTTTTGAAAGGTCTTTTTCCATTGTAATCGATTCGATTAATTTTACAGTTCTTTTCAACTCTCTAATTTTATTAGATTGTTCTTGGAATCTTTTTTTGTATATTGAATATCCTTTGATAATATGATCTTTTAAAACCTTGGTTGCCCAAATGCGGAATTGAGTTCCGCGATGAGATTTTACTCTATATCCGGCTGAAATAATTACATCAAGACTATAATTATCGATATTTCTCTGAATATTCCTTCCACCTTCATTTTGAACTATCCGGAATTTCCGGATAGTTGGAGTTTTTAGTAATTCCCCTTCATTGTAGATATTCTTAATATGCTCGGAAATAGTCCTAATATCTTTACCAAACAACTCTGCCATCTGCTTCTGATTAAGCCAAACCGTATCTTCTTTCAGGCTTACTTCCAGAGAAGCCTGTCCATCTTTACTCTGATAAATTATTATATCTTTTTGCATGAGAAACTCCTGTAAACTTTCTTCTGCTTGATAATTATGACGTCAAGACTTTTAGCCACTAAGAACGCGAAGAGTTGCTAAATATCTAATTTCATTTATTTCCTTTTTTTAAGGGAAACCCAAAGGTTCTGGCAATTTTCCTCTTTTATTCTGTCATTCCCGCGAAAGCGGAAATCTATAAATTATTCAAAACTGCTCTGCTAAAGAAATATATCCAAGCCTTTTATGAATCGTTTTAAGCCTTCTTGTAATCTATTGCTGGGACCGCCAAACCCTATTCGGATATGGTTCTGTTTTCCGAAAAACCTGCCTGGAGCTACACAGACCTTATGTTCGTTTTTCAGGTAATCAACAAAAGTATCTGTGTTTTCCAAACCTGAGATTCCGGGAAAAAAGAGACAGCCTGCATCCGGCAAACTGTCATATATTTTACCCTTTTTTAAAAGGGGTGTCATCATTTCCGCAAGTACCTGACGATTCTTTGAAACGACATTTCCGGAAAGAGATCTGTATTCATCCAGGTTTTCCATTACGATTGTGGAGAGCGCTTCCAGATACCTGGAGCCAATACCATCAACGAACACCTGGTTGTATCGAATTTGCCTAAGAATTGTTTCCTCTGCTGCGATCCATCCGCACCTGAGAAAGCTGAGACCATAGACCTTGGTCAGACTGCTGATAGTAATGAAACCATTATCAAGAAGAAAAGCTGGAGGAGGGCGATCTTCCAAAAAATCAAGATATACCTCATCCACCAGAATTTTTGTTTCCCTATTTTTTGACCTGACAACCTCAAAGATTTTGAGAAGGTTTTCCGCAGATAGAAATGAACCCGTGGGATTATGAATATTCGTGAGAATAAGCAAGCGGGTCTTTTTCGAGACTTTCCGTGCTATTTCCTTCAGGTCGAAGCTGTAGTCCGGTTCTCTGCGGGAAATAAAAATAACACGAGCACCCACCAGTTCCGGTGTTTTCCACAAAGGCTCGTAACATGGAGTTTCCACCAGTACTTCATCGCCATGTTCCAATAAGCATTGGCAAATCAGAAAAATGGCATTTGTAGCACCTTGGGTAATGATAATATTCTGAGCGTTAATACAATATTGAGAGGATATCAGTTCCTTCAGTTTTGACAGACCCCAGGGATTTGGCTCGGAAAGTCTTTGCATGAGATCCTTGCCAAAATGGTTGCTCATCTGTCGGTTGAATACTGTCCAGGGTTCATCTACACTGCTGCTGACCAGAGATATAATATCTTCTCTGCCATGAATATCGAGAAGTTGGTTTTTGAACCAGGTAAGATAATCGTCTTTCATGTTAATAATACTCCCTGAAAAAATTTTCAGACTTGACTTAATAACTCAGCTTGCTGAGGAATTGAGTTAAGAATGAAA
>CAYWJN010000009.1:0-50678 GCA_964457455.1 uncultured Candidatus Cloacimonadota bacterium | reverse complement strand
TTCTTTCGAAATTATTTCTAACAATCCAAGGGGACATTTGGCACTAATGTAAATAAGGGAAGATTTCACAGGACTGGTCTTGATGGAATAGGACTACGTTAAGAAAAAAATAAACAAGCTTGTTTAATAATGCTTAAGTTAACCCGACTCGGGTCATACATGCTCGAGTCGGGTTAGCTGAGAAAAATGTGTCAAATTGTCCCATTTTGTGCGTTTTTGTCACAATAAATTAGAATTTTCTTTTCCAACTTTATACCCTTAAAAAAAACAGATAATTTCATAAATCTATATTTTTCAGACAAATATAATTAAATTTCTATCTTTCTCATTTTTTTTATCGAATTTGGTTCAGGAAATGCATAAATTTGTAAGTAAATAATATTTCTATTAGGTAAAATTATGATTTTCTTTTCATTAGATGATATCGTTAAGTTTTCAAAATTCGTTAATTATCTGTTTATGAAAGTTAAATCTCTTTTTTTTATGGGAAAAAACAAATTCATTTGACAAAGGTTCTCTTATATTCTGGAAGAGAACTGAAAATTTTTTTACCAGAAAATGTAATGAGGTCACTTGTAATGCAACTTTTTGCTGAGATAATAAAAAGCTCGTTCCCGGTTTCCCGAAAACGAGCCTACCTAAGCGCTGTTGATTTATCAACAGCAAAGCAAAAATGAAAATTAACCGATTTAAAGCAAGAAAAAAAAGGAAAGAAAAATGATTAAGAAAATAGCAATAACTTTAATCTTACTTAGCCTGTTTTTCGCAGGAAGCTTGATTGCTCAAAGAAGGTACACCTTGGATATATATGTGACTGTTAATGCTGCTTATAATAATAACAATGTAGTAGTTGGATATAAGGATATTGAGGGAACTCCATATCAACTTTATGATTTTGAGGTAGATGCTGGCATGGGTCAAACCTTTCATTGTCCAATTCATCTTTGGTTTCCACCAGATCCTGCACCTGATAAAGTATATGCAGAAGGTTGGGGTCCATACTCTTCTCACGATTATGATGAAGATGATTCAACTTTTTCTCAGCCAATTTACCTTGAGCTTTGGCTAGGTGTTGCTCAACCAGCTCCTGACCCAGATGATTAAAAGGAAGTGTTAATGTAATAAGGGCAGAAATTTTGTTTCTGCCCTTCTTTTAAAAATTAAGGTGATTAATTTTTATTGATCGCCTTTTTTTGTTCTAAAAAAAACACCTCTCTCTTGAAATTCACTTTTGATAATATCTCTTTTTAACATTTCAGTAAGATATTTATTCAATTCATTAAGATGGAGACCAAGCATTTGGGAAAGGTCTTTATCTGTACAGGGTCGTCTGCGAATAGTTTCTAAAATCTGATTTTCAATATTTTTATTCAAACTTTTTACTTTCTTGCGAGAAATAAATTTCGCAATTATTTCTACGGAAAGAGGTTTCAAAAATTCAGCAATTTCTTCCAATTTTTCTTTTAAAACAGCCTTTATCTCCGGTTCTGTTCCTGGTCTATCAAGTGTATTTAATTGCACTTTTTGCGGATTTATTTTTTGTATTGTGTTCTTAAGAAGGGAAAGCTCTTTTTCAGTATCGTTCAACCCGGGAACTATAAAAAGTTCCAACCACATTTCACCCTTAAATTCTTTTTTAAAAATTAAAAGCCCCTTAATTACTATTTTGATTTCAACTTTTGCATTTGGATGGTTTAATCTCTTAAAAACATCTTCACTTGCTGCATCCAAAGAAGGAAGAATCAGATCAATATTTATTATTTCTTTCCTCAGATTTTTATCATGTAAAAGAGTCGAATTTGTTAAAAGTGCTAATTTATATTGAGGATATTTTTCTTTTAAGAAAGATATAACTTTCCCAATTCCGCTATTTAAAGTCGGTTCTCCTGCTCCGGAAAAAGTGATGAAATCAAGATTTGGTTTTTGTTTGAGATAATCATCCAATTCATTTAGAACTTCATTTATGGGGACATATTCTTTTCGCTCAATTGTGCAATTGGTGGTCTTGCCAACTTCGCAATAAATACAATCTAAACTACAAACTTTATGTGGAACCAGGTCCACGCCGAGTGAAATTCCCAAACGGCGGGATGGAACAGGACCGAAAAGATGTTTATAATTCATATTTCCTCTATCACCTTCCGAATGGTCATTCTCCTTCACTTCTTCTTTCAAACCTTCGGAACGGTGAAAGTGAGCAGTCATCATCAACCATTCGCAAGGTTTTCAACCGTTGCGAAGGTTTATATGTTTCTTTATTTGGAATTTCAACGCTTTTAATGTCAGAGAAATATCAAGAAAAAATACAATTATAGAAAAAATCAAGCAAAATATGGCGATGACAAAGAGAATTAAAAAAAACGGTTCAATATTTATTTTTGTGAAATAACCAAGAAATAAAAGCAAAATCATTAAACTTGCTAATAGAATTGTGATGGAGATAGCTGTGATGGATGTTTGTAAAATTCTACTTCGCTTATACAAAATCGAGATTTGTTTTTCCTTGATTTCAAAATTATCTTTTTCATCTTGCTCAAGTTCTTTGACCAGGAAACGTGCTCTATCAATCACGCGCCCCAGCCTGTTAGTGAATGAGAGCAATAATAATCCCACCCCGGAAATCAAAACAATCGGTGAAATCGACGATTGCAAAAGCTGAATTAAATGTTGAATATTTTCCATAATTTATTAATAACCTTGCAGAGGTTTGTAACCTGAGCACGGTTTGATTTTACACTTTTCCCTTTATTTCTTTCTCGACTTTCAAAGCCAGATTATTCACTTTTTCCAGTAGTTCGTCAGCTTGGGTTAAGATGTCGAATTTGAATTTCTCGTCTTCGATTCCTCCCATATTAATCTTCACATTTAAGTAGGCAGATTTCGCAGCAGCATTTGCTGTAATTGCTGCAACTCCAGCATCAGAAAGAGCGCCCTTATTTCCAATCTTAGAAATTTTCCCTGAAAGTTCAACTGCTTCAAGGGCAATTTTTAGAGTATCAAGAGGAACTAAAATGGCGTTCTTCGTTGCTTTCTGAATTGCATCAAATTTAATTTCTTTCTCTTCATCAGTTTTTTTGGGAAGTCGTGCCGCATCCATCATAGCATAAAATGCCTGTGTGTCTTTATCTATTGCTTCAATAGAACGCTCTTTGATATTCTGACCTAATTCTGCCAGTTCTTTTGCCTGTTCCCAAACTTTTTCATATCCCTTTTTTCCGATTGTAAGATTGGAAACCATGGCAGTTAAAGCACCGGATATCGCAGAACAAAGGGCAGCAACGCTTCCGCCACCCGGTGCAGGTGAATCTGTGGAAAGTTCATCTGCAAAATCCGCAAGAGTCATATTCACAAGTTTTTCTTTCTCAGCAATTGCGTATTCGATGACTTTATCATTTATATCAAATTCACTCAGATCGTCGAGTCCCATAGATTGAACAGCAGTTTCAATGATCATTTTTTCAGGAATTCCAGCACTTTCACCCATTCGTTTCAAATAATATTTTCCTGCCATTAGAATTGCTTCTTTGGGAATAAGACCCACCAGTTCGCTGCCTGTAACCTGAATTCCTTTTTCTTTTGCCAGTTCACGAACTTTTTCCAGAACAAGATGAGGAGGTGTGATTTTATAGTTCGTAAGATTAATACTTATCTGAGCTCGATTGTATTCATCGATGAACCAGCCTACAGCTTTACAATGCGTGAAAAGCCCGGGTTGACGGAGTTTGTTGCCGTCTTTATCTCTCATGATCTTATTTTTTTTATCGCGTTTTAAGCGTCCTTTTTCGCGGATTGTAAGAGCCAAATCATGAGCTTTTTTCTTATCTCGAGAATTCAAATTAATATTGTATGCAATCAGAAACTCGCGAGCAGAAATTGCAGTTGCTCCTGTTTTTGCATTGAATTTCTGGGGACCGAAATCAGGCTTCCAATATGGATCTTTCATTTTTTCTGGAAGTGCTTCATATTCACCTTTACGAACTTCTGCTAGGTTTTGCCATTCAGGTTTGGTAGCAGCATATTCATAAAAGTAAATTGGAATTCCAAGCTCTTCCCCAACTCTTTTACCGAGTCTTCTGGCATATTCCACGCAATCGTCCATTGTCACTTCGGAAACTGGAACGAACGGACAAACATCAGTTGCTCCCATCCTGGCGTGAGCTCCTTTGTGTTTGCTCATATCAATTATTTCCGAAGCTTTTTTAATCGCCTGGAAAGCTGCTTCAATTGCTGCTTCAGGTTCACCTACAAAAGTTACTACCGTTCGGTTCGTATCTGCTCCGGGATCAACATCCAAAAGAAAAGCTCCTTTTGCAGATTTTATTGTTTCAGTAATTTGATCGATAATTTTAAGATCGCGACCCTCACTGAAATTAGGAACGCATTCGACTATTTTCATTTTTCCTCCCTGTCACGCCGGCTTTCATGTAGGCGGACGATTTCATATTCCTTCATTTTTAAAAAAATTCAAGTACAAAATGAACGAAGAATGAGTTTTAAGGAGCATTTATTAGTCAATGTTTTTTTCGTTATTCAGCCTTCAAGTACCTAACTGGCTGAATGCATATATTGTTAGCAAAATTTCTTGACATTAAACACGAACTGTAAATCTTACAGCTTGTGGGTGATTAGCTCAGTTGGTTAGAGTGCTACGTTGACATCGTAGAGGTCACAGGTTCGAATCCCGTATCACCCACCATTTTTTTTGCATTATGAAATTTCTTTACTAAACATATCCTTTTTTAGATTTTGTTTAAGATGAATTTCTGGAGGGATAATGAAAATTATTATCATTGGTGCCGGCAATTGGGGAATGACTCTGGCAATTCTTTTCTCCAAAAAACATAAAATATATTTATGGACTATTGACCAGGACGAAGCTGACAAAATTAATTCAAATCAAACAAATCGTCTTTTCAACAATATCAAACTTTCCGATAATATTGTTGTGGAAAAAAAATTCAATAGAAAAATCAATAAAGATGATATTGTGATAATTGCCATTCCATCCCGAAAAATCGAGAGCTTAACCGATGAATTTCTGGAAAATAATGAAACTGAATTTATCGCTGTAAATGCTTCTAAGGGCGTAGAGCATTCCACTCTCAAAACTGTGAGTGAAACTGTTCTCTCAAAATTAGAAAAGGTGAGATTTGCCAATCTGTCCGGTCCTACAATTGCTCGTGAACTGATTGAGAACTTACCTGCAAAAGCTGTGTTAGCTTCCGAAGATGTTATTTTGCTTTTTTATCTCCAAAAAGTATTGGAAAATGACATCTTGAAATTTGAATTCAGCAGAGATGTGAAAGGCATCGAACTGGCAGCTTCTCTAAAAGGACTATTTGCCATTGCTGTGGGAATCTGTGACGGGCTTGGCTTTAAAACAAATATCTTCGGTTTGATTATGACTTATGGCTTGCGAGAATATGAAATCGTAATGAAATTTTTAGGAGTCCCGATCTCAACCGTTTACGGAATTGCGGGTATGGGCGACTTGATTACAACTTGTATTTCGGAAAACAGCAGAAACCGAAAATTCGGCAAATTTCTTGCACAAGGTTACACGCGGGATGAAGCTTTGGAAAAAGTAGGAATGGAAGTGGAAGGCGTTTCAATGGCAAAAACTATTCAGAAATTAGCTAAATTTAATTTATCGATCCCTCTTATTTCCTGCATCACAAAAATTATTTTTGAAGACATAAAAGATATAAAATCTGAACTAATAACCACAATTAATAACATCTCAGGTTAGAAATTTATTGTCAAAAAAAATGTTAGAAAAAAATTAGCCTCTTAAGTTTATAAGAAAGGAGTGAAAAATGGAAGAAAAGCAAGCTGATATCCAAGTTAATTTTGACAGTCTACTCAAACAGGGTTTTGCTGTGATCGATGTACGTTTTAGAGATTACGCTATCACCAAAGAAACTTTCAAATATGTTATCATTAATGTTGAGCGGGAACGAGATGATTTTTATCAAAATATGCTAAAATCGTATCTCGGAAGAAATATCGAAGGAAATAAAATCTATGATTTGTGGACAAATATTTTGAAACATAAACTTCAAATGAGTGACAAACTTGGCAGAGACATTTCAATAAAAGTGGCTGCCTTAGATTTTGTGGAAACGGTAGAATAAATATGGAGCGGCATACACTTCTGCTGATTAAGCCGGATTCTACAAAAAAAAACCATACAGGGGCAATCTTAAAAATTGTTGAAGAACACGGCTTTATCATCAAAGAATTAAAAATGTCACAAATGGACAATGAAACCAGTAGTAAATTCTATGCAATTCATAAAGGAAAAGATTTCTACGAAAAACTTCTGAAATTTATACAATCAGGAAAAACTGTGGCAGCAATTTTGCAGCGAGACGATGCCATCCAGGAACTTAGAAAACTGGTTGGTAAGACAGATTACCATAACACCAAACCAGAAACAATTCGCCGTATCTATGGAGAATCTATTACCAGAAATGCTGTTCATGCCTCAGATTCTGTGGAACATGCAAAAACGGAAATCAAAATTATTTTTCCTGATTTTTCTTATTAATCAACAAGATGAAAATTTTAGTCATAAATTGCGGAAGCTCCTCTATAAAATTTCAATTCATAAATACAAAAAAAAAAGAAGTTCTTGCTCAAGGCATTATTGAAAAAATCGGTGAAGAGACATCATCATTCACTTTCAAATCAAGAAAACTTAATAAGAACAAAGCTGAAATCACAGTAAAAAATCATGCTCTGGGAATCTGGCTCATTATAGATAACTTAATGAATCGTGAAAACGGTGTTATTAAGTCTGAACAGGATATTGATGCAATTGGACACAGACTTGTTCACGGTGGAGAAGAATTTTCCGGTTCTGTCATAATCGATGATAATGTACTGGCTTCCATGAGAAAATTCATCAAAATGGCACCCTTGCATAACCCTCACAATATCAGAGGCGTGGAAGCATGTAAGAAAAATCTGCCTGATGCTCCGCAATGCGGTGTTTTTGATACATCCTTTCATCAAACAATGCCGGAAAAAGCCTTTTTATATGCACTTCCCTTGAAATTTTATACAAAGCATAAAATCAGGCGATATGGTTTTCATGGGACTTCACACAAATATGTGAGCCGGCTTGCTGCCGATTATCTGAAAAAAGATATTAAAAAATTAAAAATAATTACCTGTCATATAGGAAATGGTGCTTCCATCACTGCTGTTGAAGGCGGAAAATCTATCGATACTTCAATGGGATTCACTCCTTTGGAAGGTTTGGTGATGGGAACGCGATGCGGAGATATTGATCCGGCAATTCCCACTTTTATTATGAAGGAAATGAACTTGGGTGCCGACATGGTTAATTCTATTTTGAACAGGAAAAGCGGCATGCTCGGTCTTTCCAATATCAGTAATGATATGAGGAAAATTGAAGATGAAGTTCTGATAAATAAAAATCCTGATGCTATTCGTGCTCTCGAAGTTTATGCTTACAAGATCAAGAAATACATCGGTGCTTATGCTGCTGTTATGAATGGATTGGATGTAATGGTTTTCACCGGTGGTGTGGGTGAAAATATGCCGATTTTACGAGAACTTGTGTGCCAAGATATGGATTATCTGGGTATTGAATTAGACAAAAAAAATAATAACCAGTTTGTAAAAGATATCCTGGATTTAAGCACCAAAGATTCAAAAGTAAAAGTACTCAAAATTCCAACAAATGAAGAATTGATGATTGCTCTGGAAACAGAGCGATTGTTGGCAATTTAACTTTCCGAATAGACCTTTTTCCGGTTCGTTTGTAAAATGAAGCCTACAATTTCATCTTCTCTATATTTTCCATATGGAATTCCACTTCTACAATAACCAGCGGAAGGTTGTTTTCAATAAATTGCAATTTCGCAAAATCCTTTTCTGTGGTGAGTAAGAAATTTATTTTACCTTTTTCCAATTCTTTTTCAATATTCTTCAGAATTATTTTATCTTTGAAATCATAATGGTCTGCAAAACGGAAATGTTTTTCAAATTTCAGTCCGTTTTTTTGGATAGTATCTTCAAATGATCGGGGCATTCCAATACCGGAAAGGAGAGTAATTTTACTTTCCTCTAAAGTCTCAAAAGAAATTTCATTCTCATTCATATCATAAAATCGTTTGATTTTAAATTTTCCTTTCAAAACAGGTTTTTCGAATTTAAGAAGTTTTTCCGGAATTCTTCCCTCTCCGTTAAAAACAATGTAATCCGCAAATTTGAGAGCAGAAACTGATTCTCGTAAAATTCCAGCAGGAAGTACAAAACCGTTTCCAATTCCTCCTATTTCATTGAACACAACAAAATCCAAATCGTGAAATACTTTTAGATGCTGAAACGAATCATCGAGGATAATGTAATCCAGATCCGGATATTTTTCCTCGAGAATTATTATTGATGTTTTACGTTCCCTGCCAACAATTATAGGAATTCCTTTCAGTTTGGAAGCAAGAAGATAAGCTTCATCACCTGAAACTTTGGCACAATCAAAAATCTCATTTCTATCTGAAATCAACGTATTTTTTTTCTCAAATTTTCCTTTATATCCGCGATGAGAAACTGCAACCTTGAAACCTTTTTCTGTTAAATATTTTGTGAGGAAAATCGTGAATGGTGTTTTTCCACTCCCACCACTTACGATATTTCCAACACTGATTATTTTACATTTGCTTTTATAAACATGTGAAGAAAAAAGTTGGTAAAACCCACGGCGACATTTTTGAAACAATGCATATTTAAATGACACTGACCAGAGAAGATAAGAGAGTAAAGAGCGTTTGTATAAATGATCTTCAATGTAATTTTGCATAACAGTTCATCTCATTCCGAACTTTCCGTCAATAGCCGGACAAGTCCAGTTCGGAATGTATTGATTTGGAAAGCTTTGGAGGGAGGGGAAAATTTTCTATTTTTCTCAAAATTCCACACCTTTTTTTGCTTGAATTCCTTTTGTGAAATAGTGTTTTATTTCCAGCATCTCTGTAACTAAATCTGCTTTTTTAATTACTTCCGGTTCCGCATATCTTCCAGTCATTACAACTTCTGCTGAAGTTTTAATATCCATCAATTCCAGTTGTTTTTCCAGAGGAAGAAGTTTCCATTTGATTGCTACATTTATTTCATCGATCACAATCAAATCATATTTTTTGGAATTCAAAACTTCCTTCGCTTTTTGATATGCCAGTTTTGCTTCTTTAAAATCTATTTCGTCCGGATTATTCGGGTCTATAAGTTGGTCGGTGCCAAACTGGAAGATATCGATGTTCTGCTGCTTTTCCAGGAATTTTATCTCACCATAAACAAAATTCTTTTTCATGAATTGAATCAGACAAACTTTTTTATTGTTTCCCAAACTTCGGATAATTAATCCGAGTGCCGCTGTTGTCTTTCCCTTTCCATTGCCCGTGTAAATATGTATCATAATCTTATCCTCTAAAATTATTGGTTTTACTTTTGTATCTATCAATTCTGTGTCAACTTTCTTATTCTAATTTTGCTCACGGATTTTCTCGGATGTGAACAGATAAAGAATTTTCAAAATATAATTATCGAAGTAAATATACAGATGAGGATTATTCAATAATTTGAATTAAACTTTTTATTTTCAGTGTTAATTCGGTGTTAAAATTCTTTTCGTATTTTTCGCGTGTTTCGCGGGTAAAATAAATTCATCTGAAAATTGAATTGACACAAAAATTATGAAATTTAACATTTGCATTGTATTTTCGGAGTTATCAATCAATGAAAAAAAAGAAATTTGATTTTGGTCCATATTTATATATTCTGCCGGCTTTGGTAATTATTTTTGTGTTCCGACTTGTGCCGATTCTTCTTTCTTTTATTGTCAGTTTCTTTGATTGGTCAATCGTTGGAGTCGGCAAATTCATCGGTCTTTCAAATTATGCTAAACTCATATATGATGCTGAGTTCTGGCAATCTCTTTTAAATACTTTTTATCTCGTGATTTTCGTAGTGCCAATCAGTTTAATTTTATCCCTGCTTTTTGCAACCCTTCTGAATAATATAAAAAAAATGAAAAGCTTTTTCCGTTCAATATATTTCATTCCAACAGTAACTTCAATGGTGGCGATCTCTATTGTCTGGAAACTCATTTTCAATCAGCAAACCGGACTGGCTAATTTCTTTTTAGCAAAAATTGGAGTTGGCCCATTAGGATGGTTAGCGGAAAGTCGAGGGATTTTCCTGCTTTTACTCCAGAATTTTGGGATAGAAATTCCACATTATTTAGGAGGTCCTTCTTTAGCTTTGTTCTCGATAATTATTGTAACCATCTGGAAAGGTTTGGGATATAATACAATTATTTATCTTGCAGGTTTACAGAATATTCCACATGTATATTACGAAGCTGCGGATATTGATGGTGCTGGCAAAATCAAACAGTTTTTTAAGATAACCTGGCCCCTGGTTTCTCCAACTACATTTTACGTTCTGATGATGACAACTATCATAACTTTCCAGGTGTTTTCACAAATATATTTGATGACAGGTCCGCCGGTTGGCGGTCCGCTGGGAACTACCAAAGTTATTGTTTATTATCTTTATGATAAAGGTTTTGGTGAAAGTAATGATCTGAGTTATGCAAGTGCGATTGCTTTAGTACTGTTCGCAATCATCCTAACCCTAACCCTTTTTCAGAAACGACTTGAGAAAAAAGTTCATTATTAGAATTAGACGCAGATGAACGCAGATAAAATATGATTAATTATGAAAGATGTTTTATTGTAAGAAAGTTAATGAACAAAATTATATTAAATCATAAAAAATCTGAGCAAATCAGCGTCAAAAAAAGAAAATTAAAATGAAGAATAGTATAATTTATCTCATCCTAATAGTTTGCGGATTTGCTATGATTGTACCATTCATCTGGATGGTTACAACCTCGATCAAATCTCCGCTAGAAGTTAATAAGGGTAATGTCGGTTTTATTCCTTTTGAGGAACATTCTGTTTATGACGATGGCACAAACGAATTTCGCATAAAAATCGTGAAAGCTGAGACTGACAGCTCTTATGTAAATGTGATAAATTCTGAAGGAAAGATAATCAGTTCATTTAAAAAAATATCGAATTCAGATATTCACCAAAAAAAAAAATTGAAATTCTATTTTGAAAATTTCTCTGAAGCTTTTAATAAAGTTCCTTTCGGAAGATATTTTATCAATACTCTGATAGTCTCATTTTCAGTTGTTTTTGGTGTGATTATTACCGGTTCTTTAGCTGCTTATGCTTTTGCCAGGATGAGATTCGTTGGAAAAGAATTTCTGTTTTATCTTTTTATCAGTATGATGATGGTTCCTCAGCCGGTTTATTTGATTCCTTCTTACATCGTTCTAAATCATCTTGGCTGGCTGGATACATATAATGCACTCATAATTCCCTGGATTGCAAATATCTTCACCATCTTTTTGCTCAGACAGCAATTTAAGACTATTCCGCAAGAGCTTTTCGATGCTGCTGCAATTGATGGATGCAGTCGTTGGGGAATGTTGTGGAAAATCGCTTTACCTCTTTCAAAATCTGTTATTGCAACAGCGGCTATTTTTGGTTTCATCGGAAGCTGGAATAGCTTCATGTGGCCTTTGGTTATGATTGATAACCCGAAATTGCGTGTGCTTCAGGTTGGTCTCAGCTACTTTTCTCAAGAAGCATCCTCGCAAACTTCTCTTTTGATGGCAGCTTCCACTTTCAGTATATTGCCACTTCTCATTCTCTTCCTGATTGCGCAAAAACAGATCATTGCCAGCTTTGCTTCCAGTGGTCTGAAAGGATAATATTTAAGATGCTTTGCATCTAAAAAAGGAGGGAAAATGAAAATCATCAGTTGGATCTTAGTTATCGTCGCAGTTATCATTATGATAATTGCATTTTTGGATTGGATAATTGCTGGTAAAATTTTCGATGTTAAACATTTGGTAAACTATTTTCATATCGCAAACTCTTTCTTGCTATTAGCTCTTTGTACAAAATTCATTTGTACATGTAAAAAGAAAGAATAACTTCGAAAAGTAATGCTTCTAAAACTTGCCAAGTTTCAGAAACTTGGCAAGTTTATTATTAGGCTCGTAAAAAGTAAGCAACTATTATACAATATCCAATTATTCTTAATGAAAATACAATAATCACAAATTTTATAATATTTATCCGAAAAATTCCAGCAGCAATAGTTATCGGATCTCCCAGAATCGGAGTCCAGGAAACCAGCAAACTCCAGGTTCCATACTTTTGTGTGTAATAAATTGCTTTCCTGCCACCTTTCGATTTCTCAAGTTTGGGAATGAGGGGTTTTCCGATTATATATCCCAGTCCATAATTGAAAGCACAGCCAGCACTATTCCCAATGGAACAGGCAATTAAAGAAGGGATGGGAGGTGCTCCCACAGCCAGAGCAGCAACCAGAATGGCAGCTGAGCTGGCAGGCACAATCGTGGCTGCTACGAAAGATGTGACGAACAAGGCTATTGTGCCGTAGTTCTGTATAAATTCCAACATCCAGGGGGAGAGGTTCATGAATTGAATCCTAAATTAGATTATAATCTCTTTCTGTATCTCATGCTCTTCAGCTTTCAGTTCAATAATCTCAACTTCAAACCCGGAAAGCATCTTTCTCATATTTTCCAGAACAGGATATTCCGTATAAAAATGCCCGGCATCGATAAGTGGGATTTTTGAATCCAATAATGTATGATAATCAAAACCTGAAGAAACAAAAATATCTGCCCTGTTATAAACCTTGGAAAGAAGTGAACTTCCACTTCCTCCACAAATTGCAATTTTTTTTATTACAGATTTCAGCTTCTTATTCGCAAGCCAGAGTTTTACGAATTTAGCTTTTAATTTCTTTTTAATAAATTTTGAAAATTCTTCTATAGTTAACTCTTTATTCAAATCACCGATCAATCCAAGTCCAAAATTTTCGCTTTTCTTTTCCTGCGGATAAACCGCATAAGCTGGAGTTTCGTAGGGATGAACTGCTTTCATGGCATTTAGAACTTTTTGCAAATTGAATGAATCCACGAAAAACTCTAATTTGCGTTCATAAACTTTTTCCAGTTTTCCTGTCTCACCTATTGCAGGATTGCTTCCTGCTAAAGGTCTAAACTGACCGCTTACCTCATAATTATTCAGACAGTTTTCATAATTTCCGATAATTCCCGCGCCAGCTTCAAAAACAGAATTCATAACTTGTTCCATAGAATCTTCGGGAACATAAACAGCGACATGCAACAATTTCGAGCCGGACTCATTTGAAATAAACTCAAGATTTTGTAACCCAAGTTTATCAGCAAAAGCGAAATTAACTCCCTTCTTAACCACATCCAGATTCGTATGAGCACAAAAAACAGAAATATCGTTTTTAATCAGTTTTAAATAGAGCGGATTCGTAATTTTCTTAATTGGTTTAAAAATAAAAGGATGATGAGAAATTATCAAATCCACTTTTTCTTGGATTGCTTTTTTGATAGCATTTTCCGTAACATCCAAAGTTAACAAAATCTTTTTTGCTTCTGCTTCTGCATCTCCAAGCTGGAAACCGACATTATCCCATTCATAAGCTAATTCCGGATTTGCGGTTTCATGAAAATGAGCTACGATGTCTTTTACTTTTATTTGGTTCATTTAAACTCCTCCCTTTTTTGACACAGATTAACACAGATTGAATATGATTAGTTATAAAACGAATATTTTTATTAAAGTAAACTTTATAGAAATTAAAAAGAATAAGATCATATTAAATCATAAATAATCAGCGTTCATCTGTGTCTAAGTTCTTTCTC
Organism: uncultured Candidatus Cloacimonadota bacterium; assembly: GCA_964457455.1. Lineage (GTDB taxonomy): Bacteria > Cloacimonadota > Cloacimonadia > Cloacimonadales > TCS61 > JABMPU01. The sequence goes on along the minus strand of CAYWJN010000009.1, from coordinate 36,862 downwards.
TAATTTTTCTTTCACTTCCCAATATGAGAAACCTCTTCGAGTTAAATAGTTTAAGATTTTCTCTATTTTTTCTTCATCCGGAAATTTAGAATATCTCAGCAAAGCCTTTTCCACATTTATTGTTAAGATTTCATCCTGCTTTTCTTTTGAATATACTTTTTCAATTGTTTCGTTAATTACCTTCTCACAAATTTGTTTTTCAAAAAGTTTATTCTTAATTTCAAGAATATTTTTATTTTTTCCAATCAAACTTTCAACAAAAAATTCAGCAAATCTGGAATCGTTTACATAATTAAAAGAGATCGCTTTTTGCACCAATTTTCCTATTAAATTCGTTTTCAGCGGTATTTGCTTCAAATAGTTTTTGCATTCCCCAACAGACCTTTCTCGATAAGAAAGAAAATTCAGGAGTTTGTCCCAGGCAAATTTTTCGATTTTCTGTTGTAATTCTCTCCATTTCCTATGATTTAATTCTATTTGAGTTTGAGAATTCAAAGAAAAAAATTGGAGGATTTTATCTGGTAAAATCCCCCAAATTTCATCGTTTGCATAAACGAAAGAAATAGTTTTTGATTTACTCTTAATCTTTATCTTCATCTTCAGATGATTTTATCAAACCCAGAACTGTTCTCACTTTAGTATCGATTTCTTGCATAATTTCATCATTCTCTTGTAAAAATTCTTTCACTTTCTCGCTTCCCTGCCCGATTTTTATATCACCATAGGAAAACCAGGAACCGGACTTTTTGATAATATCATTCTGAGCAGCAATATTAATGAGAATATCTAAGTTGGAAATTCCCTTACCGAAAATAATTGGGACTTCCACATTTTTGAATGGAGGTGCAAATTTATTTTTTACAATTTTTATTCTGGTTTTATTTCCGATAATTTCAGCTTCTGCTCCAATTTTTTTTATGGAACCGGTTCTTCTCACTTCAATACGCACTGAAGAATAGAATTTCAATGCCACTCCGCCAGTTGTAGTTTCAGGATTCACATAGGCAGGAACTCCTATTTTCATCCTGGTTTGATTGATAAATATTACTGCTGTATTGGATTTGCTGATAATACTTGTAAGTTTTCTGAGAGCTTGAGACATTAATCTTGCCTGCAGACCCACATGAGTATCTCCCATGCTGCCTTCAATTTCTGCACGAGGAACAAGTGCAGCTACAGAATCTATCACAATTAAATCTATTGCACTACTGCGTACTAAAGTCTCTACAATCTCCAATGCCTGCTCCCCGCCATCCGGTTGAGAAAGCAGCATATTTTCCGTATCAACTCCGATCTGAGCTGCATAAACCGGATCCAAAGCATGTTCTACATCAATAAAAGCAGCCACACCTTCCAGCTTTTGAGCTTCAGCCAGAATATGTAATGCAAGAGTAGTTTTCCCGGAAGCTTCAGGTCCGTAGATTTCAGTAATTCTACCTTTAGGAATTCCACCAATTCCAAGTGCTGCGTCAAGATTGATGGCACCGGTTGGAATAGCGCCTACTTTTACTTTTGGTTTATCGCCAAACCTCATTATTGTACCAACTCCGAACTGTTTTTCCAGTTGGCTCATTGCTGTTTTTAATGCGGAATTTTTATCCTTCGTCACCATAATCACTCCTTTGAAAATATATAATTTGTAATACTATCATAAACCGGTCCTTGCGGACGCAAAATACTCTGATAAAAACAAGCTTCTGTCACCTCAATTTCCGAAAATGGAATCTCTTTGGTTAAAACAGTTTGAATGAAAAAATCTGGCAATCTTTTTTTTATTCTTCCTAAAGTTATATGAAATTTAAGTGGTTTTTTATCCGGAGAATAACCAAGTTTTTGCAAATAGCTTTTTAGATTTTTCGAGATTCTATAAATTTCTTTATTTTCTGTTTCAAGATGGATCCAGATAATGCGAGGATTTCTTCCGGGCACTATTTGCAGTGAGGGAGAAAAGAATCTGATTTTTGAAATCTGTGAAAATTCTTCTTTTAGAAAGTCAGAAATTTCAGTAATATCCTGCGATTTGGTTTCCCCGATAAATTGTAGAGTAATGTGAATATTTTCCTGTTCAACCCATTTGATGCCCTGCGGATGAAAAGCTCTGAGCTCTTCCTTAATATCGGATATTTGCTTTTTAATCTCTGCTGGTAATTCCAAAGCAAGAAAAGTTCGCATAATCAATTCCCTGTTTAGTCAATTGTATAACAAACAATCTTGTTTGTTTCTTTGCACAAGCAAGATTGTTTGTTATACATTATCTCTTATAACCAATATCTCTTAAGAATTTTTTCCTGTTTGTGATGTCCGTATCAATCTCAATTCCTTTAGGAGAAAAGCCGTCAATCACACCCAGAATGCCTCGTCCCTGCTCCGTTTCTGCCAAAATAACTTCTACAGGATTGGCGGTGGCGCAAAAAATATTCACAACTTCTCTACAGCCCTTAATTGCCTGCAAAACATTAATTGGAAATGCATCTTTTAGAATAATCAGGAAACTATGTCCCGCACCGATTCTTTTCTGATTCTCAACTGCTATTTCCATCAATTCATTATCAGTTCCTTCTTTGCGGACAAGGCAGGGACCGGAAGCTTCATTAAAAGCCAAACCAAACTTAATTGTTGGCATGCTGTTAATCAAAACTTCATAAAGGTCTTCTACTGTTTTGATGAAATGAGACATTCCGAAAATAATGTTACATCCTTCCGGAAAATTGATTTTCTCTACAATCAATTGCATTTTGTTCTCCATCTAATTGTTTTTTGCCACAGACTTTCACTGACTAACACTGACTTTTTTCCTTCATTCTTGATTATTCCCTGCCTGCTGAGATGTATCTTGGCTAAGGCTGAATTGGATATTGGATATTCCTTTTTCATAAATAATCATAATTACTCTGCGTTAATCTGCATCTGGCTTAAAAATTGATAAATTGGATAAAATTGGGAAAACAAAAAGAGAAAGACCGGAATCGGTCTTTTTCTTTTAAACTACTTTTTTAACTTTATTCGCTCTCAAACAAGATGAGCAAATTTTGATTCGCTTAATTTTGCCGTCTATTTCGGCTTTAATCTTTCTGAGATTGGGATAGAATTTCCTTTTGGTAGCATTCAAAGCATGGCTTCTATGATTTCCAGTTAGAGGACCTTTCCCGCAAACATCACAAACTCTTGACATAATACACCTTCTTAATTCATATCAAATTTGTTCAAAAAAAAAATAGGGGTTTTGGCTGGCAAGGATTTTATTAATAAGAAATACCTTTTCATAAAAACGCAGGGATTTTTCATAAGTTTTGTCTTAGTGTATGAAGGAGATTTCAGCAAAGTTATGGATAGATTGGAATTTGAATTTATTCTTCGAGAGAATAATAGAAGAATCTTTAATTATCTTCTGAAAATCCTGCGAAATCAGGAAGATGCGGAAGATATTTTACAAGATGTTTTTATAGCCTTCTATCATAAAATGGAAAATATCAATGAAAATGCTTATCAATCCTACCTTTATAAAACAGCTTATAATAAAGCCCTGAACCTGATAAAATCAAGGAAAAAGAAAAAAAACCTCACACAGGAACAGATGATTTATAAAGAAACTCAAAAAAATGAACAGAATCCCAATAATGAAAAAAATGAAATCCTAAAAAAAGCTTTCAACAAATTACCACCAAAATATGCGATTTTGTTAGAATTACAATTTTATCAGAAGATGAGTTATAAAGAAATTGCAAAAAAATTATCAACCACAATTTCTGCTGTAGATTCCAAGCTTGTACGGGCAAAAAAGAAATTGAAAAAAATAATATCGCAGGATATGAAAGAAAATTTTGTCTTTTAAAATAGAGGAGATAGAAATGAGCGATAAAAAAAAATGCAGTTACATTCAAAAACTAAATGCTTACATCGACGGAGAGCTATCTAAAAAAGATTTTGAAGAAATCAAAGAACATCTGAAAAACTGCAGGTTCTGCCAGAACGAAATCAGAGAATTGAACTCTATCAATCAATTTCTTTCCTCATACAATAATAACGAAGTTCCTGAATATCTGAACCAGAGAATCTTAGCTTCTGTTCGAGAAATTTCATTAGAAAAAAATAGAGGATTTCTCAGCAAATATGTTCTCAAATTTTCAATTGCAGCTTCAGTGCTGCTCTCATTATATTCTGGAATTCTTTTGAGTGATCTTGCTTTTTCATCCCAACAAAATAGTGAACTGGAATTCGGACAGGAAACTTTGTATAATTATTTTGAAGGAGTGGAATAATGTCAAAACGTACTCTTATAATTATTGTTATTATATCATTAGCATTTAATTTAGCTTTTATCGGTACATTCGGATTGATCCAACTTAGAAGGAGAAGCTTTCTTAAAAATAAGTTCGGACCTCATCCTGAATTAAGAGAACATTTCAGGAATCGCAAAGAGCACATTGCGTCTTTCCAACATGATTTTCATCAATCAAGAATAGATTTTATCGAGGAACTAAAAAAGCCGGATTTCAATGAAGAACTTCTGTATCTGATGATGAAAAATGCTATTGAAAAACAAACTGCCATGGAGATAGAATTAGGTAAATCTTTGATTGAATTAAGAAAAGAGATGAATTTTGAAGAAGCTCAAAGATTTTTCTCTAAGTTTCCTAAAAACAATAGGAAATTTACGCCAATCAGACCTTTTAGTAAAAGAAGGAATAAATAAACAGGAGGACAAGATGAAAAAAATTATTTTAATAATCGCAGGAATTGTTGCCTTATCAGCAATGTTAATGGCATTTGATGGACCGGGATTTGATCCCTGTGAAAAACACGGAAGATATTTTGAACATCCGAGATTTAGACCGGAATTCGAATCTCGTAATGTAGAAGGCTCAATGTTTGAGAGAATTCGTGACGAACTGGATCTCACAAAAGAGCAAATTAAACAGATGGATGAATTGAACTCATCCAACAAAAAGGAATGTATCAGGCTAAAATCTGACATGAACATTTTGCAAGTGGACAAAAAAGATGCACTCAAAGAATTCAACTTTAAAGAAGCAAAAAAAATAACAGGCAAAATCTTTGAAATCAAAAAGAATCTGGCGATTAAGAAAATCGAAATGCAGGAACAACGCTGGAATATTTTAGACGCTGAACAGCAGGCAAAAGTTGAAGAAATGATGCAACAGAGAGGTCGATACAAAAAACCATTTGGGAAAATGGACAAAATGAAAAAAGGGTGTGAATAAGTCTTCGCGAAAAAAACCTCCGAAAGGAGGTTTTTTTTATTTTCCTAAAATATTTTTCAGAGTTCTGAGCTCATTTATAATATTTTTTTTCATTTCCTTTTTATCAATTGAGAAATCTATTTCAGTTTGGAATCTGTTTTTTTTCATTTCCTTCAATTTTCTTCTAACACCTTCTATGGTAAATTTCTGAATATAAAGCATGTATTTAATTTTCTTCAGAAGTTCTATATCCTCTGGATTGTATCTGCGGTTTCTACCCTCTTTTTTCCTGGGATGAAGCTGTGAAAATTCCTTTTCCCAATACCTGAGAACGTGCTGTTTCAAATTCAACAGATTTGCAGCCTCACCAATGGTATAATAGAACTTTTTCATGTTTTTTTTTATCCACGAATTACACGAATTTACACAAATTATTTTTTAGTCTTTTTTTGACGCTGATCTCCGCTGATTTTTTATGATTCAATATGATTTTCATTCTTGTTGCTTCCAGTTAATTCTCTTTTTGCCACTGACTTTCACTGACTTAACACTGACTTTTTTATCCACGAATTACACAAATTATTTTTTAGTCTTTTTTTTGTCACAAAGACACAAAGTTTTATTTTTTCCTGTTAATCCTGTTTATCCTGTCAATTTTATCCGTGCTGATCCGTAATATCCGTGTCATCCGTGTTCATTTCTTCTTCTGCAACAAATATCTCAGGAAAATCAAACCGGATAAAATTACAAAGACCAAAGGAAACCAGTAAAGTTTTTTTGTAAAGATAGAATTATTTTCGCATATCAGAAGATTATCATTTATGATAACTTTCTCATATAATTTTGTTTCATTAATAATTTCCCCCAAGGGTGAAACAACCAGAGAATAGCCTGTATTTGCAGCGCGGTAAATTTGTTTTCTGGTTTCCACAGCCCGAATTTTTGTCATCATCGCATGCTGATATGTTCCTGCAGATCTTTTGAACCAAGCATCATTTGTAATGTTCACAATGAAATCTACATCTTGCTTTGCCATCTTTGTTGTTAAACCCGGAAAGGCAATTTCAAAACAAATTAAGGGAGAATATTTATATTTCCCGATTTGATAAAATTTCTGTTCTGTGCCATATTCCCAATTTGCCTGTCCAAGATGTACATTCCATAAGAAAGGAAAGATTTTTAGAAACGGTATTCTCTCACCAAAAGGAACAAGCACATTTTTTTTATAAACTGGAGAAATATGTCCGTCCTTATCAAGTTTCGTACAGGAGTTATAATGTAAAATTTTATTTTTATGCGTTTTAGAAGCTCGCTCATAATGCGGGAATCCCGTAAAAATATCAACCTGATTTTCAATAGCTAATCCTCGCACAAAGTTTCGATATTTTGTACTCATAAGAAGATATATCGGCATTGCTCCTTCAGGCCAGATCACCAAATCCGAACCGCTTTCAGCAGCAATCAGTGTGTATTTCTCATACAAAAAAAGAGTAGTATCAAGATAAGTTTCCTGCCACTTTTTTTCCTGAGGGATACTAACCTGAACAATTGCAATATTTGTGTTGGTTTCCTCGAGTTCTATTTTTTTCAAACGATTAGAACCATAACTGTTCCAAATGAAAAAAACTAAAAAAAGAAGAATAACATTCAGGATAAATTTCCTTCTCAATCTGAAAATGAAAATATTAATAACGAGAACCAAAATAGAGAGTAAATAAATCCCACCGATATCTGCAGGTTGGATCAATTTGAGATAATCTGTTAATGAATATCCAATATTAAACCAGGGAAAACGAAATTCTCCAAAGTTCTGTAGATATTCAAAAGATATCCAGAAACTGATAAATGTAAGATATTTAAGTTTTGGTAATGAAATCCAGACTCTGCTTATTATCCAAAATAAAAGAGAAAAATAAATACCAAATAAAATGAATAAACCGATAAATCCGGGAAAAGTAACTAATGATATCCAATGCAAACTAACCGCTGTATAAACTGTGCTGAAAACCAATCCGCCATAAATAATCTTTTTGTAATGAACTTTTTCATTGAACCAGGAAAAAAGTGGCAGAAAGGCGAAGAAGCATAAGAATCCGGTTTTTAAAGGAAGCCGGCTGAGACCTAAAAGAAGTGCAGCAATTGCAGGTTTATAGAAAAATGTGTTCTTAAAAAAACTAAAGTTTTTCATAAACAAATGAGAAAATCCAAACTTCATTATCAAAAAGTAAAAAGCAGTAATTATTCTGAATCATAAAACCTGTCCACGGATTTGGAGAAATAGCAAACTTCTTTCCACTCTCTTGATGTTCGATAAAATACTTTTTTAGTTCATACTTCTGAAACCTGTCAAATTGAAAATTGCCATTCAACTCATTAACAAATTGTCCGAAAGTATCAAAAATCAGGGTTTTATTTTCATCCAATATGATCAAATTATTTTTTGCTAAAATCAGTTGGGATGGATTGGACAAATAAAATTTTCCGAAAGAATACAAATTGTTTTTATTAAAGTCATTTGAGACAAAAATCTCACAGGTATTATCATCAAAAACATACAATGTTTCATCTATCGAAATATCAAACAGGGTTGGTTCGCTAATATTTTCCAGAGATAATTCAGCGATCCATTTTCCGGTTGAATCGAATTTTTTGATTGTTTTTTGAAAACTGTCCAAAGCAAGCAGGCTTCCATCCGGAGAAAGAGTGATATCCGCAAGTTTACTGAAATTGTTCTTCTCGAATCCTAATCCGCCAATAATATTTATCTGCTTTCCATCTTTAAAAAAATGAATCTTATTTGTCTCTTTTTCCATTATAAAAATGGTTTGAGAAGATTCTGAATAACAACATTTTTGAGGAGAGAAATCTAGGATTAATTTTTGGATTATGTTTAATTTAGAAGGATAGATTTTTCTTGGTTGCTCAGAAATAATGGAACAACTTAGTACAATAATAAAAATCATAAACTTCCCAAATTTCAAAAATTTGGTAAGTTTCCTAATGACTTTCCACAAAATGAATATCCTTTAATTTCCCTTGAATCGTGGTTCTTCCCTGCCAGGTATTGAATTCCAGAGAATAAGCAATATCAATAAAAGCACCTTTTTGCAGAAATGGCAAAAAATCACCGAGATTGAAACCGATCAAATCCAAAGTTGCTCCGTCTTTTACAACCTTCAATTTAAGATGGTTTTTGCCGACATTGTAAGGATAACCAACAATCATCACGTTTTTTGTGTAAAAAGTAGCTCTCATATTGCCCGGACCAAAAGGAGCAAATTTATTCAGCCACTCTAATAAATTATCATTTATTTCATAGAGCTCTAATTTTGTATTAATCTTAAGCGGAGGAATGAGTTGCTCGGATGTAATATTTTCCCTGACATATTTTTCCAACCTGTTTTCAAAGCCATCAATATATTCAATCAGAATAGAAAGCCCTGCAGCATATTTATGACCGCCGAAATTTTCCAGGTATTGTTCTACACTCGACAATGCTTCAAACAAATCAAAATCTGCGATACTTCGTCCAGAGCCACTTCCAATTCCATCTTTAAAAGTAATCATTATTGCAGGTCTATAATATTTTTCAACAAGTTTGGAAGCAACTATTCCGATAACTCCGGGATGCCAATCATCGGAAGAGACAACAATGCAATATGTGTTCTCCATATCGTGGTACTTTTCTTCGATAATTTCACACGCTTCCTGAAAAGTTCTATAATCTATCTGCTGACGGATTGAATTTTCCCGCTCAATAATTTCTGCTAATTCTGTACTCGTCTCTACATCATTAGAGATCATAAGTTCTACTGCACGCAGGGCGCTGCCCATTCTACCGGCAGCATTAATTCTCGGTGCAATGCCAAAAACAATGTCTCCGGAATTCAGTTCTTTTTGTGATAAGCCGGCAATCTCAATTAACGCATTTAACCCAATATTATGTTTCTTTAAAAGTTTTTCCAGTCCAACCGCAGCTAAAATTCTGTTTTCTCCAGTTAATGGTACAATATCTGCAATTGTACCAAGAGCAACCAAATCCACATATTTATTAACGATATCTTCATCGGTCATCCCAACTTTTGTAAAAATTGCTATTAAAAGTTTATAGGCAACACCAACACCGGCAAGATTTAAATATGGATATTTCGTGTCTTCAAGCTTGGGATTAATTATTGCAAATGCATCAGGTAAAATTTCTTTGGGATTGTGGTGATCGGTAATAATAATATCCATTCCCAAATTATTAATTTCTTCTACTTCTTCTATAGCATTAATTCCGCAATCCACGCTTATAATCAGGTCTGTTCCATTTTGCTTCAACTGCTCAACGCCAGTCAAAGAAAGTCCATAACCATCTATCATTCTGTGGGGAATATAGAAATCAACAATTGCATCAATCTTATTTAAACCCAGATATAGCATTGCTGTAGAAGTGGTGCCATCAACATCATAGTCGCCATAAATTGTAATTTTTTCTTTAGATTCGATTGCTATAAGAATTCGTTGAACAGCTTTTTCCATATCTTTAAATAAAAATGGGTTGTGACAATTAGATAAATCCGGTTCAAAAAATCTTGAGATTTCTTCCTTGTCGATAAAACCTTTTCGAATAAGCATTTCAGCAATCATATCCGGGCATTTTATCTCATCTATGATAAGATTTTTTGTTCGTTCCTGTTCTTCAGTTAAAGAATCAGCAATTTTCCATCTTTTCTGCATTAAACATCCTATATCTAAATTTAGATAATTGTCAAAGAAGATAATAAGCCGAATTCTGTTGATCGTCTAACAAACAACCAAATGTCTATTTCTCTAAATCGGATATCGCTATACTCAACCGAGTTCAAATAATGACCGATTTAAGCTGCCTACCCAAGAACAAAACGAGTAGGGTAAACTCATGCTCTTCTACTTGGCATTGCACCGGATAAGGCTTTCCGAGCATTCCGGTTCACACCGGAACCTGGTAGTCTCTTACACCACCATTTCACCTTTTCCCCGTACTTATGGAGTAGTTTGTTTCTGTGGAGCTATCTCCCCGTTGCCGGGACTTCCTGTTAAGAAGTATCCTACCCTCTGGTGTTCGGACTTTCCTCCCAGCACCTACTTTGGCAGACTTTTTTTTGACTTCCAAAGCAGGTGCTGGACAGACATTTTATCTTCTTTGACAGATTATTCCGATTTATGTTTCAACTGGTTTTGCAACCAGAATTCTTCCACAACTCTCACAATTAACCAATCTGTCTTTATTGTTAATCTCGATTACCAGTTGTGGTCTTATATTAAATCCGCAACCACTGCAAGCATTATTTTCATTAAAAACAACTGCGTTTCTATTTTTATTTTTAATTAAAGATGCATATCTCTTCAAAATCTGTCTGGGAAGTTTTGAAGCAAACTCATTTCTTTCATCCCTGATTTGTTCGATTTCCTTTTGAACCTGCTTGATTTTGTTATTCAATTTCTCTTCATTCGCCTTTAGAACACCATTTGCTATTTCCTGTTTTTTTTTATCATCTGTCAATTGAGAACGGATATTGGCTTCCTCTTCCATTAATTCTATAAGAATATCATCCGTTTCAGAATTTTTGTTCTCAAGGTGACTTACCTCGCTATTAAGAGCTTTATATTCTTTATTTGTTTTTATTATAAGAAGTTGTTCTTTATACTTATTAATCTTAACATTATTGCTTTGAATATCCAATTCTTTCAATTTTTGCATCGTTATATTTTCTTCCAATTTCTGCTCTGTTTCAGAAAGTTGAGTATTTGCTTTCTCCAAATCATTCTTTATGCTGCTTAATTCCCTTGGCAGTTCCTGCATCAATATCTCTTTTTCTCCAATAATATCATCACATTGCTGCATTTTAATCAGAATTTCCAATTCTTTCATTTAAACTCCTAAATCTCGAACCAACTAAATATTTTGCTAAAACTAAAAAAAGCATTTGTCAATCGACAAATGCTTTTCACTTAAAACTTAAGCCTAAACTTTCTGAAATAAATTTCTTTTTCTTTCTCACAGAATTCACCCACTATTCAACTTTGAATGCAAAAGATTTAATTTAATCATTTTTGTCAAATTTTTCAATATTCCCATTTGGAAAAACATTCAGAAACTTCTTACAAAGAAATTCCGATAGCTACCGGATAAATTTCGGAAGTTAAAAATAACAACTCTCGCTGATGAGTGAGCGATTTACGTTAGCTTATTAATTTAAGAGGAATAAATATTTCCTAAGAATGATAAAATGAATATCCATTCAGCTCTTTTGTTAATTGCTGAATAAGCTCAGAATTATCAGGTGTATTTTCTTCAACTTCATTAAGCTGCTGGGTGAGGCTGAAAATTCTTTCTTTACAAAAGGGAGAAACTGTGATTTCGACTTGGTCTTAAAAGCAATTAAAAATGATTTATTCAGTTCTTTTTTTGTTTTTTGCTGCCGATTATATAAGACGGCTTCATCAACTCCGGTTCTTATTCCCGCCACGTTCAGAAGCGATGTTATCTCATTCTCGTCTATCATCTGCCCGGAATCTTTAATCGTTAAATATGCTGAAAATCCGTCTTCTGAAACTTCAAGAACAAGACTTCCTGATTCGTTTGAGATAATTTTTTTTTCAGGCATTTTCTAATCTTTTAGATTATTATTAATAAAGCTGACAACTTCTTCTGATGTGGCTCCAGGAGTAAAAATTGCTTTAAATCCTTTTGTTTTTAAGAAATCAATATCTTCTTCAGGTATCACACCACCGCCGAAAAGCAATATCTTTTCCGCTCCTTTTTCTCTTAGAAGTTCTGCAACTCTGGGAAATAAAAAATTATGTGCCCCGGAAAGTAAACTCAGTCCCACAGCATCGACATCTTCCTGGATAGCTGCTTCAGCAATTTGCTCAGGAGTCTGTCTTATTCCTGTATAGATTACTTCAAAGCCTGCATCACGTAAAGAGCGAGCAATATATTTCGCTCCTCTGTCGTGACCATCCAAACCCGGTTTAGCAATAATAATTCTGATTTTCCTGCTCATCTTTTCTGACCTCAAATATTAATTTTTCCCAAGATAAATTTCAGTCAACTAGTTTTTGAAAAATTGAATGATTGACACATTTTTCCTAAAAATTTGTTATGAAATCGTAATTCAAAGTTCTTGCTTTGAGAAAGTAGAGAGCACAAATATTTATCGGCAGTTTTCTGCGTTAATCAGCTATAAAAAAGGCTGTGAGTGTCATAGAAGGTCTGTGGCAAGAAAAGGAGAAAATTTATGAATAATACAGCAGTTCTCGGTTGTATGTTCGGTGATGAGGCAAAAGCAAAAATCGTAGATGTTTTAGCGGCTGATGCAGATATTGTTGTCAGGTTTCAGGGTGGAAATAATGCAGGACATACCATTATCTTAAACTCAAAAAAATATATTTTTAAACTTGTCCCATCAGGAATTTTATATCCGAATAAAATGTGTGCAATTGGCAGTGGCGTAGTTGTTGACCCTTTTCGACTTTTAGAAGAAATGCAGGTTTTAGAAAATAGTGGTGTTTCATTTAAAAACAGATTTTTCATTGATCCGCGTATTCAAATTGTTCTTCCGCTTCATAAAGAACTGGATGCAAAAAACGAATCTAATTCTCAGCAGACAAAAATCGGCACAACCAAAAGAGGAATCGGTCCCTGTTATACAGATATGATCGCTCGCTTCGGAATCAGATTCTCCGACCTCTTTGACAAAGAATACCTCCTGAAAAGACTGCAAAATCTTTATTCCTTTCATAATCATAGTTTGGAAAAAATTGAAAAAACTGCTGAAAGTTTGATTGCTGTTGGTGAAAAACTTAAACCTTTTATGAAGCAAATACCTTATTTACTGAATGAGCTCTCAAATCAGAAAAAGAGAATTCTATTCGAAGGTGCTCAAGGCTCGCTTTTAGATATTATTTTTGGAACGTATCCTTTTGTTACATCATCTCATACGATTTCTGGAAGTATCTCGATCGGATGCGGATTTTCGCCTAATAAAATAAACAAAATTATTGGGGTGTACAAAAGTTATTTCACCAGAGTTGGAGCAGGTCCTTTTCCTACAGAATTGAATAATGAGATAGGAGAACAAATCCGAAAGCAGGGAAATGAATATGGCTCTGTAACAGGAAGACCGCGTCGCTGCGGCTGGTTTGATGCAGTTGCAGCAAAATTTACTGCTATGATAAATGGAATTGATGAAATCGCTTTTACTCTGCTGGATGTTCTTTCCGGTTTAGAAACATTAAAAATCTGCATAAAATATAAATCTGGTGATGAATTTTTAAGGGAATTTCCATATAGTACAAATGTTGTAGAAAGCGTAAAACCGAAATATGTTGAACTTCCCGGATGGAACGAAGATATTTCAAACGTAAAAGTTTTTAACCAATTACCTGAAAATGCTCAGAAATATGTTTTAAAAATCGAAGAACTTCTGGAAACAAAAATTTCTATTATCTCTGTGGGACCGGAACGCAGCCAGACGATTTTTAGAAAATAGAAAATGGAAATCATAATAAAAGAAGTCTCCAATAAACGAGAACTGAGAAAGTTCATCTCATTCCCGTATAAACTTTATGCAGGAAACAAATATTGGATTCCACCATTAATTTCTGAGGAGAGGAGCATACTTCGCAAAGATAAAAATCCGGCTTTTGATTTTTGTGAAGCTAAATACTGGCTTGCCTTCAAAGATGGAAAAGTAGCGGGAAGAATTGCGTGTATTGTTAATCCACGCTACATTAAAAAATGGAAAAAAAAATACGCTCGTTTTGGCTGGGTGGATTTTATCGATGACGAAAATGTTTCAAAAGCTCTTTTTGATAAAATGGAAACGTGGGCAAGAGAGATGGGAATGACTGCAGTTCACGGTCCTCTCGGTTTTACCGACCTTGATCCTGAAGGAATGCTGATCGAGGGTTTTGATGAACTTGGCACTATCGCCACGATTTACAATTATCCTTATTATCCTGAGCATCTCCAAAAATACGGATATAAAAAGGACATTGATTGGGTAGAATTTGAAGTTGACGTTCCAGATAAATTTCCGGAAAAAATTGAGCGAATTGCATCAATTGTGAAGAGGAAGAACAAATTACACATTTTAGATGCAAAAAAGAAAAAAGACCTTCTTCCTTATACAAAAGAAATATTTTATTTAATTAATGAAGCTTATGAACCGCTTTACGGCGTGGTTTCACTAACAGAAAAGCAAATTGAAAAATATATTAAACAGTATTTTGGAATGATCAGTCCCGAGTTTGTTTCTATCATTCTAGATGAACAGAATAAGATCGCAGGTTTTGGAATTACCATGCCTTCTATGTCTAAAGCTTTCCAAAAGGCAAAGGGAAAACTTTTCCCATTCGGTTTTTTTTATATTATGAAAGCTATGAAAAACAACGCGCGCGCAGATATGTATCTCGTGGCAGTTAGACCGGATTTACAAGGAAAAGGAGTGAACTCTCTTTTATTCAATGAATTTTTCAAGGTCTTTGTTAACAAAAAAATAATGAAAACTGAAACAAATCCGGAATTAGAAAGCAATACCAAGGTTCAAGCTCAATGGAAATTTTTTGTTCGCAGACAGCACAAAAGAAGACGATGTTATATTAAGAAATTGAAAAAACTGAAAGTTGGAAAAAATTTATAAGTAAGGAAGGAAAACATGGAAATTGTTAAGATCATTATCCTGGCAATTGCTGCTTATTTTATTGGTTCAATTTCATTTAGTTACATCATAACCAAAAAAAAAACAGGTAAAGACATTAGAGATGTGAAAGTAAAAAATGCAGGAGCTCTTAACGTTTTTGTAAGTGTGGGTTCTTTAATGGGAATAATTGTTTGCCTGCTGGATATACTAAAAACATTAGTTATTATTCTGATTGCTCAACTTTGGGGTTTAAATCTTGTTCATTCAATCGTTGCTGCTTCTTTTGGAATAATTGGTCATTGCTTTCCGATTTATTACAATTTTTATGGAGGGAAAGGAGCAAGTACAGTTGTAGGAATATTGATTTATTATATTCCTTTGGAGCTGTTGATTTGTATCATTCCAGCAGTGATAATTGCTTTTCTGATACACAGGCCGGGATTTGCGCCAGTATTTTTTATTCCTTTCTCACCTCTTGCTGCTTATATTTCACACAAATCTTTAACACTGGTAAATGCTTTAATCTACATTGTATTTCTTACCAGCGCGCTCAATGCTATCATTTACTTTACGAAAAGAGATCGACGAGTATTTGCAGATTAAAAAAATCTATTTAAGAAGAAAAAGCTAATAAAAACTTTATGCTATTAAATTTACAGCAAATAGTTCTTGACATTAGAAATGGAAATTTCAACTTGTTTAAGCCATGTAACATGGTTTAATATAAAGAGTTATGAAATAGATAGATGGTTTTGTGTAGAAGGAGAATTTGATGAAAAGAACGTATCAACCTCATAATAGAAAAAGGCTGAATAAGCACGGGTTCCGTCTTAGAATGGCTACTAAATCCGGCAGGAAAGTTTTAGCAAGAAGAAGAGCTAAAGGGAGAACGCGCCTTACTGTAAGCTAAATGAAATTTATTACTTCCAATAAAGATTATCAAAGCATTTTCATAGATAACAAAAAAAATGAAGGTAAATTTTTTATTTTCTTATATCAGAAAAAACCAAACTCCAATTTGCTCGAAGTGGGAATCATTGCTGGCAAAAAAGTCGGAAAGGCAGTTATTCGCAATAAAGTTAAAAGACGCTTAAAATCTTTTCTCAGAGAGAATAGGAATTCATTACCCTCAAACTTGAAAGTGGTAATTATCGCAAAAGAGAGCTCTGCAAATGCTACTTGGTTGGAATTTAAGGAAGAATTAACAAGATTGTTTAGCCCGATAAATTATTGATGAAAATATTTAATACTATTGTTTTGAAAATAATCTGGCTATATAGGAAATTAATATCGCCTATATTGCCGGAAACTTGTCGTTTTATACCAAGTTGCAGCCAATATTCTTTTCAGGCATTTGAAAAATATCCTTTTTTGAAAGCCCTGAAATTATCTATATTTAGAATTCTGAAATGTCATCCATTTCATACGGGCGGACACGACCCGCTTCCTTAAGAAAAAATTAGACGCAGATTAACGCTGAAAAATATGATTAATTATGAAATGAATATTGTTAATAAAAATTATTTGAGAATCATTTGAGCATAATCATATTGAATCATAAAAAATCTGTGTAAATCAGCGTCAAAAAAAAGACTAAAAATAATTTGTGTAAATTCGTGTAATTCGTGGATAAAAAAGTCAGCATCAAAATAAATTTGGAGAAATAATGGAAAAAAGGACTATTTTTGCTTTATTATTAATCCTGGCTGTTTTCTGGATTAGTAGTGAACTGTTCTGGAAAAACAAGCAGCAAACACCAGTTCAAACTCCATCTGTTACAAAACCTGCAGAACAAACTGCAGAAACAATCCCCGAAGAAACCATAGAACCAATTCAAACAAAACCGGAGTTCTCGGATATACCAGCAACTGAAATTATTTCTGATATCGAGATCAATAATGAAATAATTTTGGAAGACGAATTGATGAAAATCGTTTTCAGTAACAGGGGTGGAGTAATCTTAAAAATTGAATTGAAAGATTATTTGCTTTCAGATAAAACCACTCTTGTTAACCTGATCCCGGAAGATCAAACTGTCCTGAATATTTCTCTTCAATCTCAAAGCGGAACTTCCCAAAATTTTGCAAATACTGTTTTTCAATATGAAAGATTCGAGAATTCAGTCAGCTTTTTCATCCAAACAGAAAATGGGAATATCGAAAAAAAATATACTCTTTTAGAAAATTATCAGCTTGATTTTGAAATTAATGTGGAAAGCACTGAAGAACTCGCAAACTATACGGTTTCATTGGATAGCGGAATTGCAGATACTGAAAAATATTTGAAAATGAAAAAGCGCGATTATAAAGTTGTGAGCCAGATGGATAATTCCATCGTGAAATATACTTTATCCAAACTTAAAGAGAAAAAAGAGATTTCAGGAAAAATCGATTGGGCAGCAATCCGCTCTAAATATTTTGTGATGGGAATCATTCCCAATGAATTGATCGATTTGAATAAGCTATCCGCATTTCAGAACAATGATAGCCCTGCCATGAAGCTATCTGTAGATATAAAGCGTTTTAATTTTTCACATCAATACACGCTCTATCTGGGACCTTTGATAAATAACCATTTAACTGTTTGGAAGAATGGTTTCACCAAAGTTCAGGAAGGACAGGGATTATTAAAACCAATTAGTGATGTTTTCGTCTGGTTCCTGCAAACTTTGGATAAAATCATCCCGAATTATGGGATCAATATTATCCTCTTTTCCTTAGTTCTAAAAATCATTCTTTATCCATTAACTCACAAAAGTTTTGAATCCAGCACTAAGATGCAGAAAATCCAACCTTTGATGAGAGAAGTCCAAACAAAATACAAATCCGACCCAAAAACAATGCAGGCTGAATTGAAAAAGCTTTATAAAGAACATGGTGTAAGTCCTTTGGGTGGATGCTTGCCAATGCTGTTGCAAATGCCTGTTTTCTTTGCTCTTTATCCTATTCTGCGCTATTCCATCGAACTCAGGCAAACTCCTTTCCTCTGGCTTCCGGACCTTTCCGAGCCCGATCCTTACATAATCCTGCCAATTGTTATGGCTGTTTTCATGTTCATCCAACAAAAACTGATGGCTCCTTCCAGACAAGCTCTGGATGAAATGGATGATAAACAGAAGGCTCAAATGCAAAGCCAGAAAATGATGATGTATTTTATGCCGATAATGATGTTTTTCCTCTTTAAATCTTTCCCCTCAGGATTGGTTCTTTACTGGACTGTTTTTAATATTATGTCCATTTTCCAACAGCGAATTATTAAGAAAAAATTTAAATAAGGTACTCTTATGAAAATTATAGAAAAAGAAGGCAAATCTACTTCGGAGATAATTGCAAACTTTATGCAGGAATACAAAATGGACCTGGATAATTTCAAATTTGAAGTTATTAAAAAAGGTTCTCCGGGATTTCTGCATTTGTTTGGCTCCACTCCAACAAAAATACGCTTTCTCGTTCCTGATGTGCAGGAACAATTAAAGAATTATACTGAAATGCTTTTGAGCATGATGAATGTTTCTTCTTCCAATATTGACATAACTTATAAAGATAAAACGTATTTCGTTGAAATTAATGGAGCAGACAATGCAGGTTTTCTTATTGGAAAGGAAGCAAAGCTTCTTGACAGCATCCAACATCTGTTGAATCAGATGATAAACAAACAGGAGAAAAAACAACTTCGTGTGAAAGTTGATGTTGATAAATATCGGGAAAGACGAAAAATCGCTCTTCTGGGAAAAGTGAAAAACGCAGCAGAAAAGGTGAAAAAAAGAGGAAAAAGCATTACCCTGGAACCGCTTCATGCTGCTAATAGAAGGATTGTTCATCAGTTTATAGAGCGTGATAAGAAAGTGCGTACCATGACAATTGGTGAAGGTGAATTCAAGCGAGTTGTAATCTTTCCTGCTTCCGAAAATAAACCTAACTTGGATAAACCGGAACCAAAAAATCAGCAACGAACAAAACGAACAAAATCTCACAAAAAATAAAAAAGTTCGTTGTTGTTAGTGTTTGTTAGTTGCTAAAAAATCTTTTGCAGGTTGAACGGTTCAGGGTTCAGGGTTCTGGGTTAGGTGGCTAAATAGATGCAGCAAATCCGAATTGGAAAAATTCTTTGCACTGTTGTTTCTGCTGGAAATTATTGGGCAGATGCTGGTGCTGCCATGGGAGTTCTTCCCAGAACTTTGTGGCAAAAATTCTTAGATGTAGATGAAAAAAATCGAATTAAATTAGAATTAAACTCTCTTATACTCCAATTTGATGGAAAGAACATTCTCATTGATACAGGCATTGGAAATAAACTTATATAGACTAAAAAAACTATATAATATTTTTTGGAGATAAGACACAACAGAGATTAAGAGGAATTTCACAGGGATATTTATGTTATCGAACGAAAAGAAAAATGAAGCAAAATATCGCAAAATATTAAACAAAGGAAAATACAGAATATCGTGATTATTTCATTATTTATCAAAAAAGTTATTTTAATTTAGAGTATCTTATGAAGCGAAGATATGAGAATATTATTATGCGAGCTTCGCAGTTGATTGCGATGTTAGCTGTATAACCACGAGAGAAATTATGTTAAAAAGAATATTAAAAAAAGTGTTTTTAGTGCTGAGTTCGCCCATTAGATACTCTATTAGATACTCTATTAGATATGAACTAAGGAGACAACCAGTCTCCTTTAATCAAAGTATTGAAAGGGAGCTACACCGCAGAGCCACCGAATCGGCTGCTGATTATGTAGAGCAGCATATGAGAAATGTTGATTCCGTATCTTCAAATCTCGAATTATTAACAATAGCGATGGAAAAAGCAGATTTAGAAAACAACAAACTTATCTGTGAATTAGGTGTGTATTCTGGGAATACGATAAATCATATTGCATCACTTACTAACCAAACTGTTTATGGATTCGATTCATTTGAAGGCTTGCCTGAGCGATGGCGTGATGGCTTTGGAAACGGACATTTTAAGGTGACTGTGCTTCCAAAGGTTCATTCAAATGTGGTCTTAATAAAAGGATGGTTTGATAAAACTCTTCCGTCATTTATCATAGATCATGACGAATCCATAGGATTTCTTCATATTGACTGCGACCTATATTCCTCTACTATAACAATTTTTGAGCTTTTGGAACATCGAATTCATCCAGGCTGCGTTATTGTTTTTGATGAGTATTTTAATTATCCGGGCTGGGAAGAGGGTGAATTTAAGGCATTTCATGAGTTTCTTGAGCATTCAGGATTAGAGTATGAATATATTGGTTACAATCGCCTTCATGAACCAGTCGCTGTGAAAATCAAAGGCTGCTAACAAGGCGCTTAACTAAGTAGGAAAAAATATTTGACAAATGAAGAATAGTTTCTCTTTTGGGAAGTAGATGAAATAATGAGTCAACCTCGAAGATTAGGACAATGAAAAGTAAATATCACACTCTGGTAATATCCTGTTTAAATAAGCGGGATATGAGATTTTAAGCAGTCTAATGTATGTAATAATGTTAAATAAGAGAGTATATAATGTCTGATTGGTCAGAGTTCAAAGAATTTGTCGAAAAAGATGTTCGTCTAAGGGGACAAGCTATTTTTCGGGGTCAATCTAACTCAAATTGGAATTTAGTTACAACATTTCATAGAACTGGACAAACTGATATGATATCCTATTTTGAAAATATATTACCGATAATGGCTGATAGGATTGAAACATTAGAAGGCAAAAAATGGAATTTAATTGATCCTAAACAAATAGCATCTCTATTGGCTTTCCTTCAACATCATTGCTTTCCAACACCACTTTTAGATTGGACTTATTCTCCTTATATTGCTACATATTTTGCTTTTACAAATTTATGCAATTCGAATAATGATTCCGATACTGTTAGTGTTTTTCTTTTTGATGCTGAACATTGGCTCAAAAATTACAAGCAAATTTATGATTATAAGTCAAGTGAAAAACATGTAAGCATATTACAACCACCTTTTAGTGGGAATCATAAATATATGATTCAACAAGGTGTTTTTACTTTCACAAATGTTGTAGATATAACCAAACATATTCGATTAAATGAAAAAAAAGAGCAATATCTTTTCGAATGGAAATTTTCAAAAAAAGACAGGCCTTATATAATGAAGGAACTTGATTTAATGAATATAAATGCTATGACTTTATTTCCTAGTGTAGAAGGTATGTGTAAAAAGTGTAAAGAGGATTTCTTTACCATAGTTCCTCCAGATTTGGATATTAAAATTTGAGTGGTTTAACTAACACTTCACCTTTCAGAAAAGCAGCAGTATTTCAATTTTTTTAGTTTAGAAAGCATCCAAAAGTAATTATAGCAGTTTATTGTTTATCAGTATTTGCTTTTCTGCAAGTGAACTCAACGTCAACAACATCTAAACTCACCGTATAATCTCTTCTAACAAAATTCCTTCAACGGAAACAATTTCAAATGTGTGTGCAAAATGAACTTTCTTCGTGCAAATTCGTGCTATTCGTGGATAGGCAATCTTTGTAACCATCGAAAAAATCATTGACTTAATAATAATCAATTATTTAGTAAATATTGGAAGTTTCAGAAGGTTAATCATAAAACTAAAAAAAGACTAAAATCAAAATGTTAAGAATAAATAAATATCTGGCAAAATGTAACCTGGGCTCACGCAGGAAAGTGGAATCTCTCATAAAAAATGGAGACATCAAAATAAACGGAAATGTTTGTACAGACCTTTCCAAACAGATAGATCCATCAAAAGATACAGTGGAATACAAAGGAAAAAAAATCTCCTTTTCAGACGAAAAAATCTACTTGATGCTGAATAAACCTAAAAAATATCTTGTTACAAAGCGCGATGATTTCGACAGGAAAACCGTTTATGATCTGATACCGGATTTTGGTACACATATTTTTTCCATAGGCAGGCTGGATTATATGTCCGAAGGTTTATTGCTGCTTACAAACGACGGAGATTTTGCCCAGCAGGTAATCCATCCACGCTACAAATTACCTAAACTCTATAAGGTAACCGTAAAAGGAAACCTGGATGCAAATCAAATTAAACAGCTTCGTGAAGGAGTTTTACTCGATGATAAAAAAACTGTGCCGGCTCTTGTCTATATTAAGAAAAGAATGCAAAATAAGACTATTTTGAAGATGACAATTTTTGAAGGTAGAAAGCGTCAAATCCGCTATATGTTAAAAAAGGTTGACTCTGAAGTGCTTGAACTTAAAAGGCTTCAAATAGGTGATGTTAAGCTGGGAAAGCTTCCTGTGGGAATGTGGAGAATATTAAAACCGAATGAAGTTATAAAACTTACAAAATTTTCCAAATTTGGGAAGTTTATAAATTAGAGGATATATGAAAATCGGTATAATTGGTTTGCAGAATTCCGGTAAAACTACAATATTCAATGCTCTCACCGGTTTGGATGCAGACACTGCTTCCTATGCAACCCGGAAAATTGAGCCGAACCTGGGAATAGTGGAAGTAGCTGATTATAGAATTGATAAACTCTGGGAAATCTACAAACCTGAGAAAAAGGTTAATGCAATCATTGAATACATCGATTTTGTGGGATTAACTGGAGATTCTAAAAACGATGCGCCTTTTTCCAGCTCCTCGCTTGCCCTGATCAAAAATACTGATGCTCTGGGTCTGGTTATCAGAAATTTTGAGAATGAGATTATTACTCAACTGCTGGGAAAACCAAATCCTCAAAAAGATATTGAACTTATCAATTCCGAGCTGATAATTTCAGATTTGATAATTGCAGAAACCCGTCTGGAGAAAATCGAATTAGCCCAGAAACGAGGAATTAAAGATGCGGCGATGCAGGCAGAGAAAAGAACATTGCAAAAAGCTGTTGAACATCTAAATAATAACGCTCCTCTCCGCACTCTCGCTTTAACGGAAAACGAAGAAAAATCTATTCGCGGATTTCGATTTATCAGCCAGAAACCTTTGATGATTATCCTGAATTCCGATGAAGACAATTATGGGAAAAATGAAAATTTGATCTTAGAAATCGGGAAAAAATATAATGTTATAGAATTCGCTGGTGAATTTGAGATGGAGCTTTCCAAACTCTCTGAAGAAGATGCCAATGAATTCATGGAAGACCTCAATATAAATGAATCTGCACGCAAACGATTAACCAAATTCTCTTACGAATTAATGGGATACATCAGCTTCTTCACGATAGGTAAAGATGAGGTGCGAGCCTGGACAATTAGAAAAGGAAAGAATGCTCTTTTTGCAGCAGGTAGAATTCACTCGGACCTTGAGCGAGGATTTATTCGTGCTGAATGTTTTTCATTTGATGATCTGATTTCAGCAGGTTCAGAGAAAGCGATCAAAGAAAAGGGATTATTCCGCCTGGAAGGGAAAAATTATCTTGTTCAGGATGGAGATATTATTTGTATAAGATTTAATGTATGATTTTGCGGAGATAGAAATGAAAAAAGAATCAAAAAAAAGTTTTTGGAAACCTGTTTTATGTATTTTAATTATATTGGTCGCAATACTTCTACTCGTTGCCATCATAGGAGATACATCAATTTTAATCTTTGATTATACGACTTTGAAAAATGCTGAACTTACATTTATGCAAATTCTTAAATTGGATTTCCCGGAAGGTTTGATGAATCCAATCGGTCCTTTTGGAGCATTTTTCGGATATTGGCTCATTTTTCTTTTAGGAAAATTCTTCAGTATTTCTTTGCTGCTTGGAACAATTCTGTTATGTTTTTTTAGTGTCTTCTTAAAAGAGGAAAAGCATTTTATCTGGAAAACTATCAGTTTCATCCTCTTTGCTTTCTTCTTCAATTTTCTATTATTTGCCATCCGAAAAGAGACGGTTATAGCTGCCGGAATTATTCCCTGGTATGTTTATGATTTCTTCATAAGAATTTTCGGTTTAACAGGTACTGTTATTATCTCGTCAGTTATCGTTATAGCTTGCCTTTTGATAATTTTTGAAGTTGAAAATGCTAAGAAATTCATGTTGCTTTTTCTAAAAGGATTATGGAATTTTATCAAATTTATTTTCAGTTTATTCAAATCTAATAAAACAAAAAAGGTAAGAAAACCAAAAGAAACCAGGAAGCCGGAAAAAGAGAAAAAAGAAAAAACGCCAACTATCATTGACCACGCTGCATTAGATGAAAATTCGAACCATGAAGAGGATTACAAACCACCAATTATTCGGAAGAGGAAGTTATCTCAGGATATTGCTGAAAAACCGGAAGAATCTTTGCGCGAATACATCAAGCCAAAAACCGAAGATTTCCTGATCAGTGTTCAATCCGATAAAAGAGACAGAGAAGAAATTGAAGAAAATATAAAAAAAGTGAGTAAAATTTTGGTGCAGAAGTTAGCTGAATTCAATGTGGATGCAGAAGTAATTAATGTGAACATCGGACCTATTATTACACAATATGAAATAAAACCTGCTCCAGGTGTTAAGGTCAGCAAATTCCACGCTTTAGCTGATGATCTGGCACTTGCCATCAAAGCAAAAAGTATTCGCGTTCAAGCTCCCATTCCAGGTCGAGGTCTTATCGGAATTGAAATCCCAAATATAAATAGAGATACAATTTATCTGAAAGATGTTCTCCTTTCCGAGCAAATGGAAAGCATGGAGAGCAAATTAGCTATCGGGCTTGGAAAAGACATTTCCGGAAATCCGATGGTTGCAGATCTGTCGGCAATGCCTCATCTTCTTATTGCCGGTGCCACCGGTTCAGGTAAAAGTGTGTGCATAAACACAATTATCAGTTGCCTTTTGCTGCGCACAACTCCGGATGAAGTGCGGATGGTTCTGATCGATCCTAAAAGAATAGAACTTGCAGGATATGAAGGTATTCCCCATCTTATCCAGAATGTTGTTACTGATAATGAAGATGTTCTGACGGTGCTCAACTGGGGTGTGAATGAGATGGAAAGAAGATATGAACTTTTCCAAAATCATAAAGTCCGTAATTTGAAGGGTTACAATGAAAAAATTAAAGCCATGAAAGCAAACGGGGAAGAACTTGTTGATGATGAGCTGCCGTACATTATAATTATAGTTGATGAGTTGGCAGATTTGATGATGAGTGTGGGAAGAGACGTGGAGCGACCGATTACACGCCTGGCTCAGATGGCAAGGGCAATTGGTGTGCATCTGATTCTTGCTACTCAGCGGCCATCCATCAAAGTTATCACCGGGATTATCAAAGCAAACTTCCCTTCCAGGATAGCTTTCCAGGTTTCCACTAAGATTGATTCGCGTGTTATCATCGATGCAAATGGTGCAGAAAAACTGCTAGGTAAAGGAGATTCTTTATTCCTACCGCCCGGAAAAGGAATAACAGAAAGAATTCACTGTGCTTTTATTTCAGATTCGGAAATCCATAACCTCGTGTCATATTTGAAAACCCAACCCAAACCGGAACGGGATATCACAATCATATCTGATGAAACTATGCCTTTTGAAGATTTTGATTATGATGATGAACTTTTTCCGGAAGCAGCTGTTGCCATTGTTTCTGCCGGAACCGCTTCTGTTTCCATGCTGCAACGTCATTTCAAAATCGGTTATGCCAGAGCAGGCAGACTCATTGATATGCTGGAACAAGCAGGAATTATAGGTCCTCATGTGGGAAGCAAACCACGTGAAGTTTTTGCTACGGAAGAAGATTTGAAAAACTATGGTTATCCGCAATATGAAATATAAAGAAAACCGGAAAATACTGTTAGTATTAATTTTGTTTATTTCATTTTCAACTTTTATTATAGCACAAGGTGATATTCTAAATGAAATTCATTTGGATTTGATCGAAAAATATGATTCTATCAAGACTTATGAAGCAGATTTTGAACAACATAATTATTGGAAAGAACTTGATATTGCTAAAACATCTTATGGAAAAATTTATTATGATTCATCTTTTTTACTTTTGGAATATTCTGAACCTGAAGGACAGAAGCTGCTGATAGACAGTCTTTCCGTCACAATTTATGATGCTGGTTCAAACCAGGTTTTGATTTCGAATAAAAATGATTATGAACTCAAACCCATTTCAATTATTTCCGAATACTGGCAAAACTCTCAGAAAGAATTGCTTGAAAATAATGAAAATGGAACTCAGATGAAATTGATAACTCCTGAAAATGAGCAGATTTTTGTTCGGTTAAAAGATAACTTGATAATCGAAATTCAAATTTTGGATAATACCGAAAATATGGTAAAATATTCTTTTTCTGCAGAGAAAATGAATAAGCCAATTTTACAAAATATCTTTGAATTGAATTTGCCCGAAGATGTAAATATGATTGATAATCGATAATTTTAGTTGAATCAGGAAGACCTTGCGAATGGTTTCTTCCGGAAAAATTCTTTCACATTGACCTTCGCAATGGTTGAATTGGTTGGTCATTCAACTTAACACAAGTCCTGCGTGCTTGTGTCAAGTTTCGAAATTGTTAGTTTTTTGGTATTTGTTCATTATTAATAATTTTGTGTAAATTCATGAAAATTTCATAGTAAAAAAGGAGCATTTAATGATTGCTTTAATTATGGCAGGTGGAGTTGGAACTCGCTTCTGGCCGTTAAGTAGAGAATCCAATCCTAAACAATTCTTAAAAATCGTTTCAGATAAATCCATGATTCAGATGACTGTGGAGCGTCTTCAGAATAAAATTAAAATAAAAGACATTTTTATTGTAACCGCTAAATCGCAAGTAGAACTAATCAGAGAACACATTCCTGAACTTCCCAAAGAAAACATTATAATCGAGCCTTTTGGCATGAACACAGCTCCCTGTATCGCTCTCAGCGCTTTATATCTAAGCAGAAAATATGATAAAAAAGAAACAATGATCGTGCTGCCTGCAGACCATTTGATCAAAGATGAAAAAGCTTTTTTGCGAAGTCTGGATATTGCCCGAAAATCTGCAGAAGATGAATATTTAGTTACTTTTGGGATAAAGCCCGATTATCCTGCAACCGGATACGGTTATGTGGAAGCTGAAAAAGAAATTAGTAAAAACGCTTTTTCTGTAAAACAATTCAAAGAGAAACCGGATCTAAAAACTGCGGAAAGTTTCCTCAAAGACGGAAATTTCTTCTGGAACAGCGGTATGTTCATGTGGAAAATCGAAACGATCTTAAAGGCATTTCAAAATCATCTTCCTGAAGTTGCGAGCCTTCTGCATAGAATTTCACAAAAATGGGATGCAGCAGGAACTGGTGCAGATATTTCCGATGAATATGAAAAGATGCTGAAATTACCAATAGATATTGGAATTATGGAAAAAGCGGAAAAGCGAGTTGTAATTCCTGTAGATTATGGTTGGAGCGATGTGGGTAGCTGGAAAGCTCTTTATGATGTTTCCCCAAAAGACCAAAATAAAAATGTTTTGAATTGCGAAAATGAAATAATCGAAAGTAGAAATAATTATGTTTATTCAAATAAATTTGTAGCACTTATCGGAGTGGAAAATTTAATTGTTATAGAAACAGAAGATGCTCTTCTAATTTCCTCAAAAGACAAATCCGAAGATGTGAAAAAGATAGTTGAAAAATTGAAAAAGGTCGAAAAAGAAAAACTGTTGTAAACTTGAGCTAAGCAGGCTTTAGCCTTTCTTGACTCAAGTTTGACAAAGAAGATGCTGTTGCTAAAATAAAAATTGCTTGACCAAACTTATATTAAGTCCGAATTTAGGTCGTGGAGGTAAAAAATGAAATACAGCGAAGCAATAAAACCGATTAGTTATCTTAAAGCTAATGCTGCGAGAATTCTACGTGAAATTTCAGAAAATCATTCAGCGATGATAATTACTCAAAACGGTGAAGCTAAAGCCGTGATCCAGGATATTAAAGAATATGAAGAGATGCAGGAAAGCCTGGCACTACTGAAAATATTGGCAATGGGAGAAGAGTCTTTTAAAAGAGGAAAAGTAAAGACTATAGAACAGGCATTCAACGATCTAGATTCACAGATTTACAATGAAAAAAAATAAAGTAATTCTGACTGAACAAGCTCTGCAAGATATGCTTGATATTTACAACTATATTGCCCAAAATGATTCAGAAAAGATTGCAAAGAAAATTTATGAAAACATCAAGAAAAAATGTTTTGAGATAAAAGATTTTCCACAAAAAGGACATATTCCACCAGAACTGGAACGGATTTCGGTTTATAGTTATTTGGAGATAAATTACAAACCATATCGCATCATTTATCGGATTTCAGAAAATACTATAATCATTTTCGGTATTTTTGATGGTCGCAGAAATATGACCGATATTTTAACGAAACGGTTGATAGGGCAAAAATAAGTGGATGAACAAACTAAAGCATCCAAGAAGATGCTGTTTTTGAAATAAAACTTGAGTTAAGCAGGCTTTAGCCTGTCTTGACTTAAGTTGTGCAGACGTAACTTAACACAAGATTTTTTAAACTTGTGTCAAGTTTCGCTTATCCATCACGGCGAAACCTTTATTAATGAGGGTTTACATTGATAATAGTTTAGCCCAACTTTTTGATTTTTTTCCGGTGCTTATTCGGTGTTTTTCGGTGTTTATTTTTTTTGTTTTGGTTTATCCGAGTTAGGGTGAAATCATGAAACTCGCTGTTATAGGTTCAAAAGAATTTATAGACTACGAGAAATTAAAATCAACTTTAGATAAAATAGAAGACATTTCCCAAATAATCAGTGGCGGTGCGCCCGGAACAGATACACTTGCAAAAAAATATGCTCTAGAGAATAACATAGATTTCCTCGAATTTCCTCCTGATTTTTCCAGATATGAAAAAGATGCAAAACACATCCGCGACAAACTGATCGTGGAAAATTGTGATAATATAATCGCCTTTTATGATGGAAAATGCAAAGGGACAAAATACACTCTTAATTACGGAAAGAAGCTAAAAAAATCAACAATAATCATCGAAATCAACTAAATTCCCAAAACCTTCTAAAAAAAATCTTGACAGAAGTAAACTAAATTATCAATATTATTTTTGTAGAGTTTGAAAAAAATACCACACTTTGTTAGAATTTTAACTAAATGAAAAAAGGAGGTCCTTATGAAAAACATATTCTTAATTATTTATCTTCTAATTCCAATTCTTATAAAAGCTTTAATCATCAACAGACCTGGCGACTTTCCAACAATACAGCAGGGAATTAACGCAACAGTTGATGGTGATACAGTGCTCGTTCAGCCCGGAATCTATTATGAGAATATCAACTATGCTGGAAAAGACATTGTCGTGGGTTCATTGTTTCTTACATTGCAAGACACTACCTATGTTCCTCTAACAATAATCGATGGAAATAGTAGTAACTGGCGTTTAGTTTCATTTATGAGTGAGGAAACAGAGGAAGCTAAATTAATCGGATTCACAATTAGAAATGGTTATGGATATTATTCTTCTCCAGAAGATGCAGGCGGCGTGGGAATTTATATCATGAATAGTTCTCCTTCCATTGAAAATAATATCATTGAGGACAACGGTTGCTACTGGTATCTAAATGGTTGCGGTATAGGAATCCAAAACTCATCGGCAAAGATCAAAAACAATATTATCAGAAATAATGATGGTGCCTATTACGGAGGCGGAATCTATATCTATCAATCCGAAAATGTTATAATAGAAAATAACAAAATTTATGATCATCTTACAGAAAGTGGAAATGGCGTTGCCTATGGATCTGGAATTTGTATAAATCAATCAAATGATATTCTAATTAAAAAGAATTTGATTTATGATAATATTGTTGATTTTGGTGATGGTGGTGGTATTGCTTTAAGAATGAGTTCGGCAGATATCATAAATAATACAATTGCAGACAATTCAGTTTATGGACATGGTACGGGGATTTTCGTAAATAATTCATCCTATGCTGAAATTAAGAATACAATATTATGGGCAAACGACCCTCAAAACAACACTGAAATTTATGGAAATTCTGTTACTGTTACTTATTGTCTTACACAAAATGGATTTCAAGGATTCGGAAACATCAGTGGAAACCCTTTATTTGAAGACACTGGAAATGGTATTTATAATTTGACATTACAATCTCCCTGTATAAATGCAGGTGATCCTGAATCCAATTTGGATCCTGATGGCACAATTGCTGATATGGGTTATAATTATTTTGATATGAACGATTACGGAACTGTTACCGGAACTATTTATCTTTTGGGTGGTTATGGGAATATCGAAAATGTATTAATAAATTGTGGTGTAGAAACTACAAATCCAAATGAAAATGGATTTTACTTTTTCAATATATTACCTGGAAACTATAATATCACTGCTTCTTTGACCGGTTATGAAACAGCTTATTTCAATAATATAGAAGTTTTTCAAAATCAAATTACTCCAAATATAGATATGATTTTAAATTTCATCTATACAAGTGGAATCATTTATGTTATTCAGGATGGAACTGGAGATTTCACTACAATCCAGGAAGGAATTGAAGCAGCCATCGATGGTGATACTGTTCTTGTATGTCCTGGAACATATTTTGAGAATGTTGATTTTTTAGAGAAAAATATTGTTTTGGGAAGTCAGTTTTTAACAACACAGGATAGCTCTTATATCGATCTGACAATTATTGACGGATTGGGAACAGACCATACTATCATTGTTGAAAGTAATACTAATGAATATACCCAAATTTGCGGTTTTACTTTAGAAAACTCCAGTAACGATTTCAACTGTATTTACTGTTATGATGCATCTCTTTGCATAAATAATAATATTTTGACAAATCATAATTGTACAGGAGGTTCAGGAGTTAACATAAAATTCTCGTCTATGCTAACTATAGAAAACAATCGATTCATAAACAATGAAGGCAAAGGATTAATTATCTACAATTCCGATGATGTTTATATTGCTGAAAATCTATTCAGTGGAAACTCAATAGGGTTAAGTTCATATGATTCTGAATCTTCTATAGTGTGTAATATATTTACGAATAATACTTGGGGAATTTCTGGATATAGTTTTGGAACTAAAATAAAGAATAATTATTTTTCTGATAATTTAGATGGAATTAGTTGTCATGGTTTTTCTCCGGTTATTGAAAACAATAAATTTTTTAACAATTCGAATGGAATTTATTGTTCTCAATGGTCTGAACCAATTATAATAAATAATTTAATTGCGAACAACAATCACGATGGAATAACTTGTTTGTCTTCATCTCCAACAATAATTAATAATACATTTGTTAATAATTCTGATTATGGGATTTATTGTATTAATAGTTCATTTCAGATTGCAGATAATATTATTTGGGGAAATGGAACTTCTTTTTGGGTTCCGGATAATGCAAATCCAACTGTATCTTATTGTGATATTGAAGGAGAATTTCCCGTAAATGCAATTGATGGTGGTGGTAATATTTATGAAAATCCCAATTTCGCAGGTCAGGATGATTATCATTTATCTGAAAATAGTCCTTGCATAGATGTTGGAATTCCTGACACAACAGGTTTAAATCTCCCTGAATATGATTTAGATGGCAATCCTCGAATCTCTGGCGATAGAATCGATATGGGAGCTTATGAATTTCAATTTGTTAATTTTGAGGAACAACTCGTAAAAGTAAATGAAGCAAAATTATTCCCAAATTATCCCAATCCCTTCAATCCGGAAACAACCATAAGATTCACCGCAGAGGACACAGAGAACGCAGAAATCGTGATTTATAATATCAAAGGGCAGAAAGTGAAAAAGCTTCTCAGCAATTCAGCAGGTCAGCATTCAGTAGTTTGGGATGGAAAAGACGAGAACAATAATCCTGTAAGTTCAGGGGTTTATTTCTATCAGTTAAATATTAATAATAAATTTGTTGCTTCGAAGAAGTGTTTGCTTTTGAAGTAGGATAACTTGAATGTTTGTTTCCTTTTCTCATTCTTAACTTTCCAGTTGGGAATGAAAGATTTCACGAAGTTTCCAATTCGTTTTGAAGAAGAAGGTTCAGGAATTATCTCCTTCCCAAGCAAAAGCTTAGGAAGGAAAATATTGGAGGTCTTTATGAAAAAATTAGTAATTATTTTTTTTGTAATTATGAGCGTTAATCCTCTTTTTTCCCAAACCGATGAAATCTGGGATTTGCATTTCCAATTTGATGTAACCACGCCATCAGGGTTACCGAGTCCGGCAGGAGCAGAAACAGACGGGGATTATTTCTATGTGTCCAATTCCATAAACAATCAGATTGCCAAATTTGATCTTACTGGAAACTGGATCGAGAATTTCTCAATAAACGGATTACCCTTTGGCTTGCACGACCTTACCTATGATGGAACTTATTTTTATGCAGGAGACGGAACAACCAATACGATTTATGAAATGGATTTCTCCACACAATCCATCGTAAGTGCGATTAGTACACCTTTGTCTGTTCGGGCTATTACCTATGATCCTAATCAGAATGCTTTTTGGGTTACTAACTGGTTTACAGATAATCTGTTTCTTATAGACAGGAATGGATTTGTTCTTAACCAGTTTGTTTTTCCTATTAACCTGAATGGCTTGGCTCATGATTCCTATACAATAGATGAACCAAATCTCTGGATATTTTCAGGAATTTATACGGGCGGAGATGGAATCGTGGAACAGTTCAATCTTCCTGCAATGGCTCCAACAGGACTCTTGCATAATGTTAGCGAAGATTTTCCGGGAACACATGCTGGTGGATTATTCTGCACTGATGAGCTTGATGAATATATTGTGATTCTGGGAGGAATTGCCAAAGGAAATCCTT
This sequence comes from uncultured Candidatus Cloacimonadota bacterium, assembly GCA_964457455.1. GTDB lineage: Bacteria > Cloacimonadota > Cloacimonadia > Cloacimonadales > TCS61 > JABMPU01. Next base: position 4,211 of record CAYWJN010000009.1, on the reverse strand, counting down.
CTTATCTTTTTGGATATGAAATTGGATACATTCCCGAGGCATATGCTCCTGAACCTCCTCAGGATTTCATTTTAACTGCAGATCCGGGCGGAGCTTTGGAAGTTACATTAGACTGGATAAATCCATCTGTTAATTTAATTGGTAATCCTCTTACGGAACTGCTTGAAATCCGATTGTATCGTGATGCTGTTCTTATCTACACAGACCCGTTGTCTGGAACAGGAGCACCTTGCACTTATATAGATTATGTTCCTTCTTCAGGAATGTACTATTATTATCTAATGGCTTTTAACAGTTATGGAAGCTCTTCTGTTTCAGATAGTGGGTGGGTGGGACCAGACGTGCCGGATTCGGTCAGTAATTTTTACGGTGAACAGACAGCGCCAAATCAGCTTTCCATAACACTCACTTGGGAAAATCCAACACAGGGATTGCACGGCGGTCCTTTTATCGACCCGATTGCGGGATATGATCTTGAAAGAAGTGATGGCACTCTCTTCATAATTTACGGTATGAGCAATGAAATAACAGACGATACTATCGTTCCCGGAGTTTGGTATTATTATCTCACACCATTTAACTCAATTGGAGAAGGCGGAAGAGCAAGGTCTAATGACATTATTGTGGAAATCACAGGAATAGAAAATCAACAACTGCCAATGACAGATTTCCAACTCTCAAACTTTCCCAACCCATTCAATCCGGAAACCACGATTTATTTTAGCATCGAACAAAACCAACAAAACGAACAAATTAAAATTGAAATATATAACATCAAAGGTCAGAAAATTAGACAATATTCAATATTCAATATTCAATCTTCAATTGTTTGGGATGGAAAGGATGAAAATAATCAACCTGTAAGCTCAGGAATTTATTTCTATCAATTAAGAATTAATGGAAATTCAAAGGCAATAAACAAAATGATCCTGATGAAATAAGGGAAGATTTCACAGGACAAGTCCTGATGAAGTAGGCCTCACATTTCAAAGGATAAATCTTAGTAAAATAGTCCGCCTTCGTTAAAACTACGGCGTGACAGGGAGGAGACATGAAAAAAAGTATTTTATTTTTAGTATTTTTTGTTTTCACATTTTCATTACTTTCACAAGTTCCTGATTACGAATTTATAGTTGAACCAACTGAACTGATGTTTACCTATTTTGATTACATGCCGGGTGGTTACAACAGCATTCCCATTCGTATTCAGCCGGAAATCTCACAACCTTGTGGTTATCCAGCTGGAGGAACATATATTGTTTTTCATGCACAGGAACTTGGACCCACCGCAGAGAGAAAAGTTTATTACTGCTATCTCGATTCGGAGGGAAACCTTATTTCCACTGATTTAATCAGCACAAACGATGTTCGTCAGGGTTATCCGGGAGTGGATATTGACCCTATTTCCTGTGACCCATTGGCAATATGGCATGCATTAGTAGAACCGGATGGTTCTTTTGACTGTCTTTTATCAGCGGATTTATTTCATGAATATGGTTCACCCGGTAATTGGACTGATGAATTTAGTGTAATAGACAATCCCATAGGTGTTGATGACGAATTCATCTGGCCAGCAGTACACATATCAGGTTTTTCTCCTCTTGGTGGAGATTACAGACGTGTTTATGTGACCGCAAATAATTATGTGCCATGTCAAAATGTTATCATAGGTTATGCAGATATTAATTCATCAGATTTATGGGATTTATCTTTAGTTGAGTGGAATTATAGAACCATAGAACAAATGAATGCCTGGAATAATATTCTAGCCTTCAAAAGTTGTACTGTCTATGCTAATATCGTTGTGTATGCAGGATATCTAATCGACTATGATAACGCTTTAAGTGATGTATTTGTTCTTGTTAATGAAAACTATGGAGAAGGACCATTTGAATACTATTCTGAAAGCTGTCTTTTTGACCAGTGGAATCCTCTAAACGAAGATGGAACTGCCTACCTTTACTCTGACGAATCAACACCATTGATTCCTTATATTGTAAGACAGGAAATTTGGAACTCAAGTCATATGAATGTTATTATCAAAGAATATGGCACTAAGATTAGCTGGTCTGGTGCAATGGGAATAACATTTGAGGTTGAGAACAGTCCCGGATATTATTATCCTGCCTGGTGCCAGGTTTATCCGAAAGAATTCGTTTTTGATTTAATCACCCATGAATTCAGTTTCTACGACCTTTATATTGAAGGAGCAAACCCGAATGATAATATTCCCATGTGTCCCTGGGATTTGGATGAAGATGGAATTGTAGATTCTTTTAGTGTAACTGGTGATCCGTTATGGGTTAAAAATTGGCCAATTTATTATCCTGAGGGAAATGCTGCTTTCCATGAAAATTACTTCAAAACTACTCAAAACGAAAATTGGATGGTCTCTGTTTGGTCGGATGGGACTAAAGCTAAAAGGTTTTATGATGGAGATGATTCATTTGCAGCTTGGGAAGATACTCCGGAAATTGCTATTATTATTTCAGCAGATTATGGACAGACCTGGTCCCAACCTGTTTTCCTGAATGCAAATGAAACTCCGGAAATGGCAGATCAGATCCCTTGTTATGTATATCCTGGCGATGTAATTGAAATTCTCAGTAATTCTCCTGGCAATTATCGTGGGAAAGTACATTTATTCTATCTGGATGACAATGATTTTGGTTCTTATATTCAGGGTAATGGTTTGAATAATGGTGGCATTTTAACGTATGTATCTCTGGATATTGAATTCCCGGATGCCTGGGGTGTATCAATCGAAAACGAGGAAGTTCCTCAACCGCAAATTACAATGTATAATTGCCCGAATCCTTTTAATCCGGAAACCACGATTTATTTTAGCAACGAACAAAACCAACAAAACGAACAAATTATAATTGAAATATATAACATCAAAGGACAGAAAATTAGACAATATTCAATTTTCAATAGTCAATCTTCAATTGTATGGGATGGAAAAAATGATAACAATGAAGATGTTTCCAGTGGCGTTTATCTTTACAAATTGTCTATAAATGACAAAATCGTATCAGCTAAAAAATGTTTGCTTTTGAAATAAGCTTGGGAGCTTAAAATGAACAAGAAAGTTTTACTTATTTTAATTTTATTTTTTACTTTTTCTATAATTCTTTCATCTGACACAATCATTCCTGCTGGAGATGTCTCGGGAACTTGGGAAATAACAGGTTCCCATGCTTAATTGGATGTGAAATTTCCATACCCAATGGAGAGACATTATTAATAGATCCCGGTGTTCTTGTAGAATTCCAGGGACATTACAAATTCAATGTTCAGGGAAGATTGCTAGCCATTGGAACAGAACAAGATTCAATATATTTCATGATAAATGATACTACTGATTTTTCTAATTATGATATTCCAGATGGCGGTTGGCATGGAATCCGGTTTGATAATACACCGACTACAAATGATTCATCAAAAATAGTATATTGTCATTTAGAGTATGGTAAGGCTTTAGGAGCTGATCCCGATTATTTGGGTGGCGCTATTTATTGTTGTGCATTATATTCCGGATTTTCTAAAATCCAAATTATAAATTCAAAAATTACAAATAACTATGCTGGTTGTGGAGGAGGGATTGCACTTAAATTTTCTTCGGTAATTTTAAGAAACAGCTATATCTCCCATAACATTTCTGGTTATTATGGGGGTGGAATTTATTGCCGAAATTCTTATTTAAATTCTGGATCGGTTATAGAATCAAATACAATATCTCATAATTTTGCAACTCAAGAAGGTGGATGTATTTATGGACAAAGTCTAGAATTAAGCAATTCACTGATTTATTTTAACATTGCGGAAGATGGTGGAGGTATTTACAGTGAGGGGAACAGCAATATCACAAATTGCACTTTAAGTGAAAATATTGCTCAATTGGAGGGAGGATGATTATTTTGTACTGATTCTGAAATGTCTGAAGTGCAAAACTGTATTCTTTGGAATAATAACGCATTAGAGGAAGGGAACGAGATCGCCTTACTTGCTTATTGGTATGCTATTCCTTGGAATTTCGTTTATGTACCTGCAAACATAGATCTAAGATATAATAATATTGAAGAAGGATATAACGGAATAAGTTTATCTTTTGAAGGATCAACTCCTCAATATCCGATTTTCTATAATATTACATACTAACATTTCCCACTTCAAATTAGTATCACTTGATCATCAAATTTGTTGATATT
>CAYWJN010000008.1:50480-51910 GCA_964457455.1 uncultured Candidatus Cloacimonadota bacterium | reverse complement strand
ACCTTGCGAATTTATGCCGTTGAATCTTTTTTTATTCAACTGGTATGGTTTCTGGAAATTATGACATTCTTGTAACCTTCGCAATGGTCGGAGATATAATTTGGTGATTTGGTGATTTATTTTTGTAGTCCATAAATCGTCTGCAACACAATCTCTCCTGATTGAGGTAGATATTAAAAACTGAATTTGAAAAAGAATACAAAAAAATACTTGACAAATAATAAAAAAAACTTACTAAGTTGGTAAAATTATTCGAGTTTTTTTAGTTTTTTTAGTTTTTTTTATCTTTTTGAGAATATTAAATTAGAAAATTTAATACAAAATTTTATGGATGAAAAATGAAAGCAATTATTCAAAGATTTCGTATTGTAGTTTTAATCTTGTTTTTTTGTTTAATAGAACAACTAAATGCATCAAGCTTAAATACTTACTTTTTTGCTTCCGGTCAAGATGAAGAAATTAATATTTTTTGGGATTATTGTGGCGAAGAAAATTTACTTGGCTGTAACTTGCTGAGGAGTGAAACCATCAATGGAGAATATTTACAGGTTAATGATAATCTTATTACTTCACCGGATACCGACTTTTCATTCCAGGACACAACCAGCATAATCGATACATTTTATTACTTTTACAGAATTAATTATGTTTTGCATGATAGTACATTTACAGATCTATCACCTCTATCCTCGCTAAAACAAGTTACTTTTGAAGTAGTAAATGAAGAATGCGTAGATATGTTTTTAGTAATGAGAAAAAACAAGGTTTATCAAATTTTAGGATATGTTTCATGGGATAATTATAGCTGGGATGAATTATTTCAGTGGTTTACAACCGATTCGGTTGCATTCTCGATTAATCCTTATAATTATACAGGCGATTATCTTCTACTTAGTTTTACTGAAATGGGGCAAATACCACTTTGGTTAGGCGACTTTAAAGTTTCAATGGATTATTTAATATCGATAATTATAGGGTCAGACATTAATAATGAGATAATACCTGGATCAACTAATATTTTATATCAAAACTATCCAAATCCATTTAATCCTAGTACAATTATCACTTTCGATTTGCCTGTTAATGTCATAAATCCGGTTATTGAAATCTTTAATATAAAAGGAGAGCGCATTCGCGAATTTAAAATTCAAAATTCAAAATTCAAAATTAATTCTATCGTTTGGGACGGAACAGATCAACATAATAAATCGGTCTCATCAGGTGTTTATCTTTATCGGATAAAGACTGATGATAGAGTTTTGATGTCAAAAAAGATGTTATTGTTGAGATGAAACCCGGAATTTTAAAAATAACCTGGTTATTTTATTCCAAATTAAAAGGAGCTTATTATGTTAAAAACTTTGTTTAATTCCCGTCTGTCCCGGTTTTTCGGGAACTTTTCGTGGAAAATAAAACGAATATTCTTTTTT
>CAYWJN010000008.1:0-50380 GCA_964457455.1 uncultured Candidatus Cloacimonadota bacterium | reverse complement strand
CTGCATGCACAGAATCCACTCCAGGAATTATTAACCTTTAATTTACCAATTTATGCCTGCAATTACATTTGCTATAATAAGAACCTGACAGGAAGCGATCTTAATAATGATGGATATGATGATTTTATTTATAATTTTTGGAATACTGAACTTAATCAAAATGAGTTCCATTTTCATTTTGGCTCATCAAATCCAAGTACAGAACCTGATATGGTAATTATTAAAGAACCTTGTGCAGGTGGAATTTCCTGGGGTGGTGACCTTAACGGAGATGGTTACAAAGATATTGTATATTGTGTCGCCACTAGTGAATTTGATCCTGGAATAATTTGTATCTGTTTGGGAAGTGAAAACCTTGATATAGAACCTGATATTATATTAGATGGTTGGAACTATGGAGCTACTGGATTCTCAGGATTGAACGGTGGTTATGACTTTAACGGTGATGGTTATAACGATATAAAAGCTGGATGGCATTTCACTTTTGATCTCTATTACTGCTATCATATATTTTATGGTTCGGATAATTTCGATCAGGATTCGGATGTTTGTATTGAATTTGAAGAAACCATATTATCTGCTTCTGCTGTAGGAGATATGAACGGAGACGGATGTGATGACCTTATAATAAATCACGATATTATCGGAGGAATACAATTTGAATTATATCTTGGTGGAACGGAAATGGATAATATACCGGATTACATTTTCCCGAAAATATATGATGGTGGCACAAATTATAGACCTATATGTAATGGTGACTTTAACGGTGATGGATTTGATGATTTGATTATTGGTGATGATGGAATACTTGATATTTATTTTGGTTCTCAAGATTTAGACTTTGCATTAGATACTCTGGCAGTAGAAAATAGTGGTATAGGATCTCTATTTTATTGTGATATAAACAACGACAGCAACAATGATGTTGTAACTTTTGGAGTAACATTAAGTCCATATGAAGTAGATATATTTCTATTCTATGGTGGTAACACTATACCAAACCAACCGGACATAATAATTCCTGTTAATGATAATTACAGTGGAGTTGTACAATGTGGCTGCAATTTAGGTGACTTTAATGGTGATGGGAATAAGGATATTTTTATACACAACGGAAACACTGGTGATCCAACTTCAAATGCTACAATTTATACTATGGAAATTTCTCAAAACTCAGATGATGAAATTGCATCATGTAATACTTTTTTAACAAATTACCCTAATCCTTTCAATCCAAGTACAACGATTTATTTTGAAACCACAGAGAACACTGAGAATGATGTAATAGAAATATACAACGTAAAAGGTCAAAAGGTGAAAACTTTGGAGTGTGGAGAGTCTCTCGCCACAACAGCCGACGGAGTCGGCTACTCCATATCATGGGATGGAACGGATTACTATCACAATCAGGTCTCATCAGGTGTTTATTTGTATCAAATAAAAACTGATGAAGGTGTGTTAATGTCGAAAAAAATGTTATTGTTGAGATGAAACCCGGAATTTTAAAATAACATGGTTATTTTATTCAAAATTAAAAAAGGAGTTTATTATGATAAAAACTTTGTTTAATCCTTTCATGTCCCGATTGTTCGGGAACTTTTCGGGGAAATTAAAACGAATATTCTTTTTTGCTTTTTGCTTTTTGCTTTTTACTTTTCGCTTCCTGCAAGCTCAAGACACATTAGAAGTTATTGTAACCTGGGAACAACCTGAAGAGGTAGAATTTCGCTGCACAAATTCAAATAGCAGCGGAAGTGATTTAAACAATGATGGATATGACGACTTTATCCACTTCAGTTATAATAATGCAACCGGAGAAAGAAAGTTCCAGTTCTATTTTGGTAGTTCAAATCCTGGAACTGAACCTGACCTTGAAATATCAACAGACTTACCTGTTAATTTTGACCCTTCATGGGGTGGCGATCTAAATAGTGATGGATATAAAGATATTGTATTTTCTGTTCAAACAGATTGGGGAGATCCTGGAGACATTTATATTTGTCTGGGTGGTGAGGAGATTGATCTTGAACCGGAATTAATACTACACGGTGAAGATTATGCACCTGATCCTTATCATTTATGCTTTAAAGGAATAAATGGTGGTTATGATTTTAACGGAGATGGTTATAATGATATATTAGCCGGAGGAATAGGAGATGATTATACATGGCGGGGAATGGTTGCTATTTTTTTTGGTGGAGAAGAATTAGATGCTGAAGCTGATTTTCATTTATTGGGTAACAATGTAAACGAATTAGGAAAATACAAAACTGCAGGAGATATCAATGGAGACGGATTTGACGATCTGATAATTAGTAGAAATATCGAACCGGAATTAAACTCACCGATAAAATTTGAGATCTATCTCGGTGGTCCGGATATGGATACAATAATGGATTATGAAATACCTGAAGTTTGGGTAGATGTTTTTGAAATATTAGCATGCAGTGATATAAATAATGATAATTTTAACGATTTATTAATTACAGGTTCTTTAGATGGAATTTCTGGGTTAATTGGATTTTATTATGGGTGTTCTAATTTAGAATTGACACTAACTTCTTACAATGCATTACCTAACGGAGGATTTTCATATATAAATTTTAATAATGATGAATATAAAGATTTAGTTGCAACCTATAAATATGAAGGAATCGGATATATTAACGTATTTTTAGGAAGCAATAATGTTGATTTCGTTCCAGATTTTTCAATTCAATTTGGAAATTTCAATCTTCAATATGGTAAAATCGGATGTAATTTAGGCGATTTTAATGGTGATGGAGAAGATGATATCTTAGTAAATGATGGTATTCCATATAATTCTGCTACTATGTATGGATTATCAGACAGTAATTCAGTTTATAATAACCAAATTCCAATGTCAAATTTCAAACTATCGAATTATCCAAACCCATTCAATCCTGAAACAATAATTTCTTTCTCTATTCCTAAAGAAAGTAAAGTAGAACTAACAGTTTATAACATCAAGGGCCAAAAAGTAAAAACACTATCAAATGATGACTTTGAAAAAGGATTTCATAAATTAATATGGAACGGAAAAGATTCATCCGGGAAAGAAGTCGGTTCCGGAATTTATTTCTATAAGCTAAAAGTGAATGAAAAAGATAAATCTGTGAAGAAATGTTTGCTGCTGAAATAACAGCAAAAAGCGATATCTTCTATGAAGTAAAATATTTTTTCTGGGTTATTTATTAGTAAAAACCGAGTCGGGTTAAACATAATCCGACTCGGGTTTTTATTTTTTAATTGACTTCAAATCAAAACAAATAATTCTTCTTACAAAAGTAAAAAAGGATCAATAATGGCAATAAAGAAAAGAGTTAAGAAACAGGTAATTGTAAAAAAGGAATTTTTAGAAAAAGTCTTTAATAACAAATATAAAAATTACATTTTTATGGGACTGCTTTTCGTAATTGTAGCTGTATTTTTCCTTCCCATGGCATTCCGGAATTATGTTCCTCAAGCCAGTGATTCTATGCAGTGGCGAGGTTCAGCTCAAAGTTTGATTGAATATAATAAAACACATGAAGACCAGGCTTTATGGAGCTCAAATGTTTTCTCCGGAATGCCCGGCTATCTTATCTCTTTCAGTGCAAAATATCCTTTCATAAATAACCTTAGAGTTTTAACAGATAAATTGATTAACTGGCGCGTTTTCCTCTTATTCACAGCAGGTTTGGGTGTTTATATTTTAATGCTCAGTCTGGGATTTAAACCTATGATTGCCTTTATTTCTGCTATTGGATTTTCTCTTTCCTGTCACTTTATCGGTCTTATTGAGATTGGTCATAACACAAAATTCAGGGCAATAGTTTATCTCCCCTGGATTTTCTTTGCTCTGCATTATCTAAAGGAAAAAGTAAATATTCTGGGTATTGGTTTGTTGTCTCTTTTCATTATCGGACAGCTTCGGGAAAATCATCCGCAGATTTCATATTATACTTTTATGATGATAGGAATTTATTGGATTTTTCAGCTTATTTGGGCGATCAAAGAAAAGAAAGTTAGCAGATATCTTCTTTTTTCTGTTTTCCTGTTATTCGTTGTGGTTGTTGCTTTTATGGCAGTAGCTCAGCCCTATTTATCAACCTATGAATATGGTGAATATACAATTCGAGGCGGAGCAGAAGGTCTGGAAACGGATTATGCCACGAGTTGGTCTTTTCATCCTCTGGAGATGATCAGCTTTGTTATTCCGAATTTTTTTGGAGGGATTTCTCCATATTATTGGGGTTGGATGCCATTCACTCAAGTAGTTGTTTATATGGGGGTTGTAATTCTTCTCTTTGCTTTGATTGCTGTTTTCAGGTCTAAATCGAGGATTGTTAAAATATTAACCACAGTTTCTATTGTAACACTTTTTATTTCGTTCGGAAGGCATCCGCCGTTTCTTTCCAATTTTCTTTTGCATTACCTGCCCGGGTTCAACAAATTCCGTGTTCCGGCTATGATTCTTGTTCTTCTAGAATTTACAGTCGTGGTTTTAGCTGGTTATGGCATCAAATTTATTGTTTTCAGGAAAGAGAGAAAACACAAAAAATTCTTTGATATAATCCAAAAAATCTTGATTGCATTTGTCATTCTTTTCATTTTATTCACTTTAACAAATGGTGTTTTTGAGAAATTAAGTTTATCTAAAGCTGGAGAAACTGCTCAATACAGTGCTGAACAAATTAAACAATTGAAATCTCTTCGATTTGATAAATTAGTTCATGATGGATTTCAGGCTTTAATTTTTATCATTTTAACATTAATTGTGATTCTTGCATTTGGGCGAAATAAGATCAGGAAATATCTCTTTCTTTTTCTTATTGCAATCTTAGTAATAACAGACCTGCTGATTATCGATAGACGTTTTCTGCAAAACCTCAAACCAGAAAAACAAATTGAAACCACATTTCAAAAGACAAAATTGGATGAGTTTCTGCTTAAAGATGAAGAAGTTTTCCGCATCTATCCTTTGGGCCGGGAGTTCGGTCAGAACCGCTGGTGTTATTTTCATCAAAGTATTGGTGGTTATCACGGAGCAAAGCTGAAAAGGTATCAGCAGATCATAGAAAACTGCCTGAATACTGAACTCAAAGATCGCATTCCGATTAATTGGAACATCGTAAATATGCTGAATACAAAATACATTATTTTCAACCAGAATTTGCCTTTTGAAAATCTTGAATACGCCTTTCATGATAGAAAACAAAAGATGACGGTTTATAAAAATTTGGAGTATTTACCACGAGCCTGGTTTGTAGAAAACCTGGAATCAACCATCTTAAAAGAAGAAATCTGGAATAGGTTGAACCAAAAGGAATTTGATCCTGCCAAAACTGCAATCATTGAAAAGAGAATCGAGAATGTTTTTGCACCACAATTTAGTAAAGTTGAACTCGTTGATTTCAATCTTCATTATCTCAAATTTGAAGTAGAGACAGATACGACATCCTTCTTAACAGTGAGTGAAATCTATTATCCGGCAGGCTGGAGAGCATTCATTGATGAGACTGAAACGGAGATTTATCCTACAAATTATATTTTGCGTGGTGTGGTTGTTCCCAAAGGAAAACATATCCTAGAAATGAAATTTGAGCCTGAGACATATAGATTAAGTTTGGAACTCAGTGCGGTTGGATTATTAACTTCATTAGTTTTTATCATTCTTGGTGTTTTCAATATCTATCTCAAAGCGAAAAAAGGGAAACGATCTCGTGTCTTCAAAAAGTAAGCTTTTTGTAGTTGCCACACCCATTGGAAATCCGGATGATATTACCCTACGGGCTTTAAAAGTTTTAAAACAAGTTGATTTTGTGATTTGTGAAGAATTCAAAGTTGGCAGCAGATTGCTGAAATCTTACAATATCGATAAACCTCTGGAACTTCTGAATGAGCATAACGAAAAAGAGCAAACCAATTCGCTTTTAATGAGAATTTTGAATAGCGGAGAAACTGCTGCTCTTATTAGTGATGGCGGGTTACCACTTTTTGCTGACCCGGGAAATGAACTGGTCTGGCAATGTCATCAAAATGGAATTCAGGTTATTCCCATTCCCGGAGCTTCATCAATAATGACAGCATTAATGGCAAGCGGCATCAAACTTGATAAATTCCTTTATTATGGTTTCTTACCTGCCAACAAAGATAAACGGATCTTTGCTCTTAAAAAACTGCCGCGAAATTATGATATAATTTTTTTAGAAGCTCCTTACAGATTGAAACAAATGTTACGAGATATGATAAAGGTTCTCGGAGAGAAAAGACAAGCGATAATTGCTTATAAATTAACTCAAACCGAAGAAAAAATCTTTTGGGGAAATTTGAAGGAACTCTCTTTTATGATCCAGGATTTACCCAAGGGGGAGTTTGTGTTTATATTGAGGAGAACTCATCCTGAATCCTTTTAAACTTCTTGCTGAGAAGAGGATCGATCTTGTTCCTAAATTGTATTTGGGAACACAATTATCTTCAAAATTTCATTTTGATTTAGTAAATCAAAAGAAACAGACATATTGTAATCGAGGAAGATTACAAAGTGTAACTTTTTATTAAATCAGCATTCCCAAGAAAATCTTGGGAACGAGATGAAACGGATTGGAAGAAGGAACGAAAATGAAGTAAAAAAAAGGAGACATCGAATGCAAATTATTCATAGAAGTAGGAGAGAAAAGTATTTTTTCATTGTGAATACAACAGCTGGTAGAGGAAAAACCGGACGTAAAGTAACAGGATTGATTAACAGATTAAATGAGCATAATTTGAATTTTGAAATCGAAATTACAAAAGCACCAAGACACGCAATAACACTTGCACGCGATGCAATAAAGCGCGGATATAGGAAGATTGTGGCAACAGGAGGAGATGGCACTGTAAATGAAGTTCTGAATGGCATAATGCTCTCCAATAAGAGTGAATCTGTTTTATTGGGAATTATACCAAAAGGCGGAGGAAATGATTTTGCCCATTATTTCCATATTCCACACACTCTCGAAAAAGCACTCGAAGTTTTAACCAGGGGAAAAACAACTTTAGTTGATGTTGGAAAAATTGAAAACTTTTATTTCGGGAATGCATTGGGAATTGGCTTTGATGCCAAGGTTGCAGAAAACTCAAGGAAGATCAAATATTTGAATGGAATGCCACGATATCTCTTTGCCGTTCTTTTAACATTATTCCAAAATAAATCCTATAAGATGAAAGTGAAAATTTCGGATGAGGAAATCGATTCTGAATTATTGATGTTAACAGTTGGCAACTGTCGTTTTAGTGGTAGCGGATTTCAATTGACACCGGATGCCAAAGCTGATGACGGTGTTTTTGACCTGTGTTTTATCGATAAAATTACTCGTAGAAGGGTCTTAAAAGTTTTACCCTCAGTGATTCCCGGGAACCACCTTAAAGAGCCGGAAGTTACAATCAAGAGAAGCAATTTTGTAGAGATTAGTTCTGAGGAAAAACTTCCTGTATATTTTGATGGTGAGATTCCGGATTTGAAGAATCCAAAACATCTTAAGATAGAATTGCTTCCAAAAAAAATAAATTTGATATGTTGAGACCTTGCGAATGGTTGGAAACCTTCGCAATGGTTGAATTTGGAAACTTAACAAATCTCCAGGATTTGTGAAGTTTGTCGATTACGATTAGAAAATTATTATGATTCTTGTGCCTTTTTGTGGCAATTAAGGAAAAATTATGTCCGACCAATTTTCTCTTTTTGATAAAGGAACAAAACCGACTAATATCCCGCTGGCAGAAATGATCCGTCCGCAATCTTTAGATGAGATTTACGGACAGGAAAAAATTCTAAAACAAGGCTCTCTTCTGAGGAATATGATAAAAACCGATAATTACAGTTCATTTATTTTGTGGGGTCCGCCTGGCACAGGAAAAACTACTATTGCTCGACTCATTGAGAGAAAGGCATCCAGTAGGTTTATTGCTTTCAGTGCTGTGCTTTCCAGCATCAAAGATGTGAAAGCTGTAATGAAGGAAGCAGAATACAACCTCAAAGATAAGAACAAAACCACCATTCTTTTTATTGATGAAATTCACCGTTTCAATAAATCTCAGCAGGATGCTTTCCTTCATTATGTTGAATCAGGAGCTGTTATCCTGATAGGAGCCACCACAGAAAATCCCTCCTTTGAAATTATCTCTCCTCTTCTTTCCCGCTGCCAGGTATTCGTGTTGGAACAGCTTTCCGATGAAGATATTATCAGCATTATCAATCATGCTTTGAAGGTTGAGGAAACGAAGTTCGAATTCGATAAAAATTGTATTCCCTATTTGGCAGAACTCAGCAGTGGTGATGCTCGCAAAGCATTGAACTACCTGGAAAGCATTTTCAGAAATGCAAAGAAAGATCAAAAAATAGATGTGAAGTTCATCTCCAAAATTCTCAGCCGCAAAGCCATGTTTTACGATAAAGATAGGGAAGAACATTACAATGTGATTTCTGCTTTACATAAATCTTTGCGTGGCAGCGATCCTCAAGCTGGACTTTACTGGCTGGCAAGAATGCTGGAAGCTGGTGAAGACCCGCTTTATGTTGCCCGTCGTTTGGTGCGGTTTGCTTCCGAAGATGTTGGACTTGCTGACCCGAATGCTCTGGTTCAGGCAATTGCTGTGAAGGATGCAGTTCACTTTTTGGGAATGCCGGAAGCAAATGTTCATCTTGCTCAACTCGTGGTTTACCTGGCAACTGCTCCAAAGAGTAATGCATTATACACTGCCTACAAAAAAGCTGCTTCAGATGCGCAGAAAACCAGCCATCTCGGTGTTCCGCTTCATATCCGCAATGCTCCCACACAACTGATGAAAGACCTGGAATATGGGAAAGATTACAAGTATTCGCATCAATATGAAGATGCTTATTCTTATCAGAATTATTTCCCTGATAAGATGGGTGAGAAAACTTATTATCAACCATCTAAATTTGGTTTTGAAAAAGAGATTAAGAAACGGTTGGATTGGTGGAAGAAATTGAGGGAAGAACGAAACAAAGATGATAAATAAATTCACACCCATCCAAGCCAAAACCCTCCTTTCCCACTTAAAGCAACCTGATAATTGGTTTGGATTGAAATACAACATGAACCTTTATCGTGGTTGCCAGCATCAGTGCATCTATTGCGATACACGCAGCGAATGCTATCAAATCGAAAATTTTCAGAATGAAATTCTTATAAAGGAAAATGCAGTGGAACTCCTGCGAAAAGAACTGGCTTCCAAACGCATAAAAAGTACAATCGGTTTAGGCGCGATGAATGATCCTTACATGCCTTTAGAAACGGAATACAATCTCACCGGCAAATGTCTTGAGATTATTGCGGAATTCCGTTTTCCTGTTCATATTATTACTAAAAGTAATCTGGTGTTGAAAGACCTGGAAATCCTGAAAAAGATAAATAGGGTTTATGCTGCTATCAGTTTCACTATCACAACAGCAGATGATGAACTGGCAAAGATTCTTGAACCTGGCGCTCCTATTCCATCCGAACGTTTCAAAGCGATGAAAAAGCTTTCTGACAATGGTATTTTAGTTGGTATCGTGATGATGCCGATCCTGCCTTTTATCCAAGATAATGTAGAGAACATAACCGGCATCATAGAGAAAGCACATAGAAACGGAGTAAAATACATTATTCCTTCGTTCGGCATGACTTTGCGGGATAGACAAAGAACCTATTATTACAAAAAACTCGACGAATATTTTCCCGGACTTAAACAGAAATATATTCATAAATTTGGTAATAATTACCAGTGCTCTGTAAATAATTATTCCAAACTGAAACAAACTTTCGATGAACTTTGTAAAAAATACGGAATTTCAAAACGAATTATTTCTTTCCAAAAAGATACTTCCGAACAATTAGAAATATTTTAACCACTTTTCCAAAACAAAATCACACAAATAATATCTCAATCCTTCAAAAGTTAGCACTCTGAGATTTAGATTGACAATTTACCTTTTTGAATTAAATTGTCTTTTGTTAGCAGTAATATATTTGGAGTGCTAAAAGAAGGATTTGAAATGAAGAAGAATATAATCAGACAGGAAAAGGTTCTCTCTTATTTGATTGAAGAATACATCCAATCTGTGGAACCTGTTTCATCCAAACTTATAAGTGAAAAATATATCAAAGACGCCAGTCCTGCCACGATTCGGATTGATCTGAATAAGCTTGAAAAAAATAACCTGATTTACCAACCTCACACCTCAGCCGGAAGAGTTCCAACCATAAAAGGTTATAGAAAATATATTGATAAAATTATGCAGGAAGTTGGAAATTCTGAGTATGAGAAAACAGATTTATTGCGTGAAATTATAGTAAAAAATTATCGCGATACACCTTTGGCTCTTCATTACATAATGCAGCTTTTAGCAAGAGAAACCGACCAATTAAGCTTTGTGGCAGAACCGGAAGTTTCTTATGGATACCTGGATAAATTAGATGTTTTCAAGATTTCTTCCGATAAGTTTCTTTTTGTGGTCAGTTTGGATTCAGGATTGGATAAAACCGTGATTTTAAAGTGTGATCATAGCATCGGCGAACAGCAGTTGAGAGCTATAGTTCGCTACGTTAATGATGAGTTTGTGGGATTGCAGCTTTATGATATTCAAAATAAATATTTGGATGAAGTATCTGACCAGGTAACAGAAGAAAACACACTTCTCAGACTTTTTCTGGATGAGCTTAATAATGCGATCACGGAAATTAGCAGCTATTTCATTCATTTTGATGGAAATATAAGTTTTCTGGAACAACCGGAATTTGATGATAAAAGCTCGATTTTAACTTTTCTGGGTTTTATCCAGCGTCAGGATCATCTGGTTAGAATTATGCAGAAATATGATTCTAAAGATTCTTTGAACTTTCTTCTTGGAGAAGATTTGGGACAGCCTGAACTGGCAAATTATTCGCTTATTTATGCTAAATATGAGATTTTTGGAATTCCGGGGTTTCTGGGTGTTCTTGGTCCTGTTAGGATGGATTACAGGAAGAACATTCCGATCATAAAAGAGATTGCCAGGATAATTACAAAAACCACAAAAAAGGGAATGATGGTACCTCAAAATGACAGAAAATAAAAAAGATAAAATTGAAGTTGAAAAAAAGGAAAAAAAAACGGAAGAAAAAAGGTTAACTTTGAAAGAAAAATATGCTTTATTGCAAAAGGAAAATGAAGAGATAAAAGATAAATGGATACGAACTGCTGCAGAATTTGATAATTTTCGGCGACGTTCCTTCGAGGAAAAATCCGGCTGGATCAAAAACGCTACTGAAAGATTGGTTTTAGAACTTTGTGATGTTGTGGATAATTTTGAAAGAGCTCTTCATCCTGAAAATAAAAAACAAAATTTAAAGTCATTTAAAAAGGGAATAGATCTGATTTATCAGCAATTGGAGAATGTTCTTAAAAAGGAAGGAGTTTCCAAAATTGATGCTTTGGAAAAAGAATTTGATCCCAATTATCATGAAGCTTTAGCACACATTCCTTCCGATCTGGAAGAAAACAAAATCGTAGCTGTAATCCAAAATGGATATTTGATGAATGAAAAAGTAATTCGAGCTACAAGAGTTGCCGTTTCAAACGGGGAAAAACCAATAAAAAATACTAAAACTTGAGTTTGGGCAAGTTTCAACTCGATTTGATTTAAGTTGAAAAAAAATAAAAAAATATATGTCCGGCTTCGTGCCGAAAGCCTTCGGAACTTTGCCGTGACAAGGAGGAAAAATGGGTAAAATAATCGGAATAGATTTGGGAACCACAAATTCCTGCGTAAGCGTGATGGAAGGTGGAAAACCTGTTGTTATTCAAAGTGCGGAAGGAAGCAGAACAACTCCTTCTGTAGTGGCTTTTACAAAGGATAAGGAAAGATTGGTGGGTCAATTGGCAAAGCGTCAAGCTGTTACAAATCCCAAAAATACAATCTCATCCATCAAGAGATTTATGGGAAGGCAGCTCAACGAAGTAGGTTCTGAAATTCAGAATGTAAATTACACTGTAAAAAGCGGGAAGATGGGCGAAGTAAGAGTTCATATTGATGTGGAAAACAAAGATCACACTCCACAGGAAATTTCTTCGATGGTGCTCACCAAAATGAAGGAAACTGCTGAAGCTCATCTTGGCAGTAAAATCGAAGAAGCAGTAATTACTGTGCCTGCATATTTCAATGATGCTCAAAGACAGGCAACAAAAGATGCCGGTAAAATTGCCGGTCTGGAAGTGAAAAGGATCATAAATGAACCGACTGCTGCAGCTCTTGCTTATGGTTTGGAAAGCAAAAAGGAAGAGAAAGTGGCAGTTTATGATCTCGGTGGCGGAACTTTTGATATTTCAATTTTGGAAGTTGCTGAAGGCGTTGTAGAAGTGCTTTCAACA
Organism: uncultured Candidatus Cloacimonadota bacterium; assembly: GCA_964457455.1. Lineage (GTDB taxonomy): Bacteria > Cloacimonadota > Cloacimonadia > Cloacimonadales > TCS61 > JABMPU01. The sequence goes on along the minus strand of CAYWJN010000008.1, from coordinate 37,978 downwards.
AATGGAGATACTCATCTCGGTGGAGATGACTTTGATAAGATAATCATGGATTGGATTCTTTCTGAATTCAAAAAACAGGAAGGCATTGATATCTCAAACGATCCAATGGCGTTGCAAAGGATTAAAGAAGCTGCTGAAAAAGCTAAAATCGAGCTTTCCGGTACACAAACCACCAACATCAACCTGCCTTTTATTACAGCAGATGCCAGCGGACCGAAACACTTGAATTTAGACCTCTCACTTTCTCAGTTCAACAGGATGACAAGTGGATTAATCGCACGTTCTATTGAACCTTGTAAACTGGCTTTGAGGGATGCCAAACTTACTGTCAATGATGTCGATGAAATTCTGCTTGTGGGTGGAAGTACGCGAATTCCTGCGGTTGTTGCCGCAGTTGAGGAATTCTTTAAGAAGAAATCGAATCAGTCGGTTAATCCGGATGAAGTTGTTGCAGTTGGTGCAGCTATTCAAGGTGGAATTTTAGCTGGAGATGAGAATCTTAATGATATTCTCCTTCTGGATGTAACTCCGCTTTCTCTTGGCATTGAAACTCTGGGTGCTGTGATGACAACCCTCATAGAAAGAAATACCACAATTCCAACCAAGAAAAGCCAGATTTTCTCAACAGCAGCAGATAACCAACCCGCTGTATCTATTCATGTTCTTCAGGGTGAACGCTCTATGGCGAATGATAACCGAACTCTCGGCAGATTTGAACTCACAGGTATTCCGGCAGCTCCACGTGGTCTTCCTCAGATCGAAGTTACCTTTGATATCGATGCCAATGGAATTTTACATGTTCATGCACAGGATAAGGGAACCGGAAAAGAACAATCTATAAAAATTGAAAGAACCGGAACTTTGAGCGAAGAAGAAATCGAAAGAATGGTGAAAGATGCTGAAGCTCATGCAGAAGAAGATAAAAAGCAGAAAGAGTCGATCACTGCTCGTAACGAACTCGATACTCTGATCTTCTCAACCGAAAAAAGTCTGGGAGAATATGGTGATAAATTATCTCCGGATGAGAAAAAGACGGTTGAAGACGCTATTAAAGAAGCTAAAGAAAAACTGGAAGAGCTCACTAAAAAATCCGCTACTAAAGAAGAATATGAAACGGTTCGTGACGAACTTGCCAAAAAGGCTCAGAAAATCGGTGAAATCATTTATGCAGAAATGCAGAAACAACAGGCTGCTCAAGGTGCAGGAGCTGGTCCGGATATGAAGGATGCAGGTTTTGACCCGAGTAAAATGGGTGGTCAACCGAAACAGGAGGAAACCAAAGAAGAAGGTCCTGTTGATGCTGATTTCGAGGTTGTAGACGAGGATAAATAACTTACCTCCCGAAAGCATTCGGGACAAAGATTTGGGAAGTTTTTTAGTTAACAGGTTGAATTAGTTGAACTGGTTAATTAGAGTCCATCCATAAAGTGCTGTTTTCAGACAAAATGGAAACTTGACTTAAGACGAAGTCTTGAGTTAAGTTGAAATGTTTCAATGGATTAGAAAACTTAAGTCAAGTTAGCTAAAGCGAACTTAACTCAATTTTTCAGAAAATAAATATAGAAAACCAATGAAAGGGTTTAGCAAGAAGAAAATACTTCTAAACCCTTTCAAGGTTTAATTTTTTAAAGGAAAACAATGGCAAAAAGAGATTATTATGAAGTTCTGGGAGTAAATAAAAACGCCACAGATTCTGAGATAAAAAAAGCTTACAGAAAACTGGCAATGAAATATCATCCAGACAAAAACAAAGATGACAAAGCTGCTGAAGAAAAATTCAAAGAATCATCTGAAGCTTATGAAGTTCTTTCTGACAAAGACAAAAAACAACGATATGATCAATTCGGTCATGCCGGGTTAGAAGGTGCATTTGGCAGTGGTGGATTTTCCTGGGGTGATTTTACCCATGCTAGTGATTTTTCAGATATTTTTGGCAGTGGTGGACTGGGCAGTATTTTCGAATCTCTTTTTGGTGGAAGTCCTTTTGGAGGTAGATCTCGCTCGGGAAGAAGTAATCGCGGTGAAGACCTTCAGATAAGTATTTCGCTTACTCTGGAGGAGATTTCCAAAGGTATTGATAAGAAGATAAAAATCAGTGTGAAAGATGTTTGTGATTCTTGCAACGGAACAGGTTCTGCAGATGGTGAAGTGAAAACCTGTCATCAATGTCACGGTTCGGGTCAGGTAATGCAGACAACTCGTTCTTTATTTGGTCATATGCAGACAATTGTAGCTTGCCCTTCGTGTCGTGGTGAGGGAAAAATCATAAAAAATAAATGCCTTAAATGCAGTGGTGAAGGTAGAGTTCCCAAAACAAAAACCATAAATGTACACATACCTGCTGGAGTATCTGAGGGACAATATATTCGGTTAAGAGGGCAGGGAAATCGCGGTAAAAGACGTGGCACAAATGGCGATATTCTCGTTCTGGTTCATGAAAGAGAGCACAAGATCTTCGAAAGAAACGATGCTAACCTTATTTGTGAATATCCTATCAGCTTTTCGCAAGCAGCTCTAGGTTCGGAAATCCTGTGTCCAACTCTATCCGGAAAAGTAAAAATGAAAATTCCTTCAGGAACTCAATCCGGAAAAGTATTTCGGTTGAGATCCCAGGGTTTACCGCACGTGAACAGTGTTTATCATGGTGATCTTTATGTGAAGGTTCTGGTTATAACTCCCACAAAGCTTAATTCAGAAGAAAAAGAACTCTTAAAAAGATTGGGAAAATTTGATTCGGAAAAGAAATTGAGACCGGATAAATCCTTTTTCAGTAAACTGAAAGAGTTTTTTGTTTAACCATTTTTTTCTTACTCAATACTCAAAAGAATTTTTTTTTATAATATGAAAGCTTGCTTAATATAATATCCGACTTTTTTATTCTTAATGTCATCGTATTTGAATATTTTCAAGTGCCGTCTGTATTTTCCTCCACCTTCCAGGGAATTTTCAGGATCTTGCATTTCTGCTCCATTAGTAAATTCAACAGATATATGATTCTTCCTAACAAAGATTCCGCAGATAAGTCTCCCATCAATAAGAAAAACCAGACCTCCGTATTTTATTTCTTGTTTTGCATCCGGAGCAATCTTCAGAACTATTTTTCTTAGAGAAATTACGATTTCCCCTTTTTCTTCACTCATAAGTAATGTGTCTTGTAAAAAGTTGCTGATTTTAGGATTTTCTTTCATATTCTTATCCACCTTATTTTTTTCTCAACTCCTTCTCGATTATATTCAGAAATCTTCTAGTTGAGATATAATGGTCTGCTAAGAGTTTTCCGTTAAAAACCAGATTAAATGTGCCATAAACTGATGGAGCATTCTGAGCTTCTTTTGCACTTTTGAATTCAGTTATTTTTACTTCAAAACCTTTTTCCTTGGCGATTTTGCTGAGTTCTTTAATGGATCTGGCAATCCACGGACATTGATCTGCGTAGATAAAATTCAGTCCTTGATATTTTCTAAGCTGCTTTTCCCAATCCTTGAATTTTGGCAAAGGCTTTGTACCGAGATTGTTGAAGGGTTCTCTCTTTATAGTTTTTACCATCAATTCAAATGAAGGTTTTACCGAAGCCACAGATTTAAATCCGTTTTTCAAAAAAAGAGCTTTTCCTGCCATAAATGAACCTTCGCTTGCAACCACAACAACACCCTGTTTTCCTTCAGCCCTTGCATCTTCAATACATTCTTTGATAAGAATAGAACCATATCCTTTTCCTTTGTTTTTGTTTGGAGTGATCCATATACAATGTATAAACATATATCCTTTTGCAGCAACAGCTCGCCAGGCAAACTCTCCGGGCATGTATTCAATAAAACTAATAAGTTTTTTATTATTTTCCAGATATAAAAGTTTAATCCTCAAACCTTGGGAAAAACGCTTTTTTATCCATTCCAACTTTTTCAGATATCCTTCATTTTGGGGATTTAGAAAGCATACAGGTGGATACTGAGAAATATTTTTCTGATTTACATCAATTATTTTTATATCATCCATGATAATTACTTCCAAAAACTTTTTGGAAATTATGTTTTCTATTCTTCTTTAGTCAAGAAATAAAAAACTCCCGAAATATTCTAAAACTTCAGAAGTTTGAAGTTAATAGGAATATACAAGTTTTCCTTCTGAAAAGGATAGATTAATGGAATTTTTTCCTTTTTAGAAGGAACTAAATTTCAATATTCGTAAATAAAACTTGACGTTTCCTTTAAGCAAGGAAAGTTTTGTCTCATCTTTTCCTTATCAGGGGGAAACATGAAGGAATTATTTAAAACTTTAATCAAAGACTTCCAAATATCTTTACCAAGAAAAGATGTCATTCAAAGAGATTTAAAAATACCTGTAAACTCAGGAAAGATAATAACTCTAACTGGAAGCAGACGCTGTGGAAAAACTTATTATTTCTATTCAATAATAAATCAACTTATTAAAAAAAAAAGAATTCTTGAGAGAATATTATACATCAATTTTGAAGATGAAAGATTGAACTTAAATTCCGCAGATTTACAATTTATTTTAGATGCCTACAATGAGCTCTATCCGGAAAATATCAACAAAGAAATCTATCTTTTCTTCGATGAGATACAGGAAGTAACAGGTTGGGAAAAATACATTACAAGAATCTATAATTCAATCAGTAAAAACATCTTCATAACAGGTTCTTCCTCAAAAATGTTGAGCACAGAAATTGCCACTCAATTAAGAGGTAGGAGCATATCTTATGTTCTTTATCCACTATCTTTCAGAGAATATTGCAGGTTTCATATAATATCTACTGATGATATTTATTCAACTCAAAACAGAACTACTATTCATTCTGCTTTTAATAAATACCTGAATGAAGGTGGATATCCTGAAACTGTTAATTGTGAGCTGGAATTACAAAGGAAAATCCTGCAATCATATTTTGATGTAATGATTTTCAGAGATATTGTTGAAAGGCATAACATTAAAAATTCGCTTGTTTTAAAACATTTCATTAAACAGATGATGCATACAGTTTCATCTGAATTTTCTATAAACAAAATTTATAATGATCTTAAAAGTAATGGTTTTCAAACAAGCAAAGATAAACTTTATTCTTACCTCGAATTTTGTAGAGATTGCTTCCTTTTATATGTTGTTTTTCAGAACGAACAATCATATAGAAAGCAGCAGAAAAAGAATAAAAAAAGTTATGTTATAGATAATGGACTTCTCTCAATAGTAAATTATACATTTTCAAAAAATAAAGGAAAACAATTGGAAAATCTAGTATATTTGCATTTGATCCGTTTGTATGAGCAAGTTTACTTTTTTCATAACGGATTTGAATGTGATTTTCTGATAAAGGAAAATGAGAACATTACAAAAATCTTTCAGGTTTGTTATGACCTTTCTGAAAACGTTGCACGACATCGTGAATTAAAAGCATTGGTAAAAATATCAGAATTATATCCTGATGCTGAATTGATAATACTTACTCAGGATGAAGAAATTGAAGTTATGATAGAAAATAAAAGAATAAAAATACTTCCAACTTGGAAATGGTGTTTAATAAATTCGTAATTCTTCATAGATAATTGTAAATAAAAAATATAAGGAGGTTTTTAGTGGATTTTTTATCACTTGCTATGAATACAGCGAAATCGTTGGGCGCGGATTACGCTGATATCCGCATTCAAAAATCGAGTACCGAAATGATCTTCCTGCGTAATCTGAGTTTGAAGAATACTTCACTCAATGAAATTTACGGTTATGGGATCAGAGTATTCAAAGATGGTGCCTGGGGTTTTGCTCACAACAATATCTTCACCAAAGATGCTGTGAACAAAACCGTGAAAAAAGCTTTTACAATAGCCAAAGAATCAGGTCGAGTGAAGTATGGGAATGGACTGGTCTTGGCGCATGAACGAGGTTACATCGATTCCTACAAAACACCGTATTGTCTCGATCCGTTTGATGTTCCTCTCAGCGAAAAAGTGGAACTAATGATGGAAGTAAACAAAACCATGCTCAATTTTGCTGAGATCAAACTGGCAGTTTTCATGCTGGAATGCCGTAAAGATGAGAAACTTTTTGCGTCTACATTGGGAAGCAGGTTAGACATTCACACGGTTTATATCGAGCCAACTCTTACAGCCACTGCTGTGGCAGAAGGTGATAGCCAAAGCCGTACTTTCAGCCATGGTGGACAAGCCAAAGGCTGGGAGTGGGTACAAGATTTAAATCTTACCGATAAAGCTGTGCAGATTGCAGAAGAAGCAATCATGAAAGTCCATGCCGGTTCGCTAGGTGCTGAAGAACGTAAAACTCTTCTTCTCGATCCAAATCATATGGCACTTACAATGCATGAATCAGTTGGTCATCCCACCGAACTGGATCGCGTTTTGGGTTGGGAAGCTGATTTTGCCGGTATCAGTTTTGCAACGCCGGAAAAACTGGGTAATTTCCAATATGGCGCCAAAATTGTAAATTTTGTAGCAGATAATACTCTGGAAGGTGGATTGGCTACTACCGGTTATGATGATGATGGTGTACCCAATCAGAAGTGGTATATCGTAAAGGACGGGATTCTGAACGAATATGGCAACACCCGCTCCACTGCCCCGATCAGTGGATTGGATATGAGCAGAGGATGTAACCGGGCTACAAATTATTACGACTTCCCTATCAACCGCATTCCCAATCTTTACCTGCAGCCTGGTAAAGAAAAACTTACTCCTCAGGAATTAATAGTAGATACCAAAGATGCAGTTTATATTGAGGGTCGAGGTTCCTTTTCTATCGACCAGCATCGTGAGAATTTCCAATTTGGCGGTGATATGTTCTGGGAAATTAAGAATGGTAAAAAAACTCGTCCTCTTAAGAAAGTTATATACAAATCCAATAATCCTGAGTTCTGGAATAGTGTTGATGCCATTTGCGATGAGCGTTTCTTTCAAACCTTTGGTATTAGCAATTGCGGAAAAGGACAACCTGGACAAAGAGGTCGTATGACTCACGGAGGTTCTACTGCCAGGTTCCGTAATATCCGCGTAGGAGGTTCCCAATGATAACCAGAGATCAAATGCAGCAAGCTGCCAAATTTATTCGTAAAAACTGCCGAGCATCAGATTTCACTTTTGGAATCAATGGTTCTGATAACCTGTTAACCCGTTTTGCCCAGAATGGCATTACCCAGCATATCACAGGTGAGAATCTGCGAGTAAGCCTGGAAGTTGCTTTCGATAATAAAACCGGTACCGCTACAGTGAACAGGTTGGATGATAATTCTTTGCAATACCTAGTGAAGACAGCTGAGAATATGGCAAAATTGAACCAACCCGATCCCGAATTCATCGCTTCAGAACCTGCTCATGGACTTCCTGAAGTGAAAAATTATTCCGACAAAACTGCTGAACTTCCCGTGGAAAAAATCGTGGATGATATTGTAAAATGTGTGAAAAAAGCCAAAGCTAAAAATGCCAAAGTTTCCGGTATTTCAGAGAAGAATATTCATAATACATTCCTGTACACAAAAAATGGTTTTGAGGGCTTTGATCAATCCACCAGTTTTTCACACTCTATGACCATGAAAAGGGAAGGTGTGGAAACTAAAGTATCGAAATCGGTAAAAGATTATAACAAATTCAACATGAGCGGATTGATAGAGCAATTGAATTCACAATTTGATTCGCTCCAAAACCCGGTGCAATTGGAAAAGGGTCGTTATCCTATTATTCTGCGTCCGGCAGCTGTGCTGAACTGGCTGGTTTATCTCATCTGGACTTTTGATAGACGCACAGCAGATGAAGGACACACACCCTTCACAAACCAGATCGGAAAACAATTCTTCGGAGAAAAATTCACTTTCCGTTCCAGGCTGGACGATCCTGATCTTGCCACCAGTAAGTTCAGTTCTGATGGCATACCAGGTGCTAATATGGATTGGATCATAAACGGTGTGATAAAAAATATGAGTGCCACTCGCTATTATGCTAAATTAAAGAACCTAAAAGCAGCACGACCCTACAATGTAATTGTTGAAGGTGGAACAACTACTGAACAAGAAATGATGAAGCAAGTCGATCGTGGCGTAATCGTGAACCGTTTCTGGTATATCAGACCAATAGACCGTAAAACTGGTGAATGGACAGGATTGACTCGTGATGGAGTACTTTATTTTGAAAATGGAGAAATCAAGAACTCAGTTACCAATTTCCGTTGGAATGAAATTCTGCACGATGCAACAAAACGCATCCTGGCTTTGGGACCAAGCATTCAACAGGAATATTATGCCAGAATTCCCGCTATGTTAATAGATGATTTTAACTTCGTGGATGTGACTACGTTTTGATTTAGCAACGAACAAAGATTTGGCGACAGGTTGCAGGACTTCTTGTTTCTCCGACTTACGTAAAAATATTTATATTTCAATCCCGAGTAGGGTTTACCAAAAATTGTAGGGGTGATCCACGAATCACCCCTTTTTATGAAATGAAAAAGGGACCTTAAAAAGCCACCTCGATACTTAATGAATTAAATTAATATTTGATCATTTCTTCAAGATTCATTCTTGTTTCCGGTACACCGGGAAAGCCCAGTACTTCTCTGGCTTTCCAGGCAGCTTCATACATTCCCAAAAAGCTGGTAAAAAAGTTATCTTCACTACTCATATCCACCATCGGCAGCAGGGCTATCAATGAAACATCATAATCAGGATCATAAACCATTAATGATAAATATCCCCTGATACAGCCATTATGACCAAAACCAAGATTTGTGGCATGAAGACAGCCTAAAGCATATCCCGCATTGGCAGCAGATACGTCAGTCTGCATCAATTCTATTGTTTCCGCTGAAAGAACATTCTGCCCTTTCATTAAAGTTCGAACGAATTGGTTGAGATTCTGAAAATTTGAATAGCCGTTACCTTCCGCCACATGTGCACTCATATTACTTTCATCAAAGACTATGGGATATACCTGAGATTCCTCATATATCGTGCCCAAAGCATGAGGATCGGGCAAGAAAACATCATCTGCCAAACCTGGGAAATGTATATCAAGGGGAACAGGTGCATTATTTCCAACAATATAATCTTCCAAATAGTCAGTATACGTTTTATCATTTCTAATATGGGCAGTATAAACACGTGCAATAATTTCGCTTAATATGCTGTAACCTGTATTGCTATAATGATGATCTGTTCCCGGTGGAAAATAGGAAAGCTCATTGATCGTAACCTGTTCCACCAGTTCCTCAACTGTGAATTGATGAGTAGGATCAAGGTTAAATGTATATTCCACGTAAGATTGGTCATCGCAATTCGGGACCACATCATTATCCACATCATACACGCCCGCACTATGCTGAAGGAGCTGCTCAATGGTAATTTCATCTTTAAAGGGAATTTCCTAGGCAGCAGTGTCCGGAACATATGGAATCTCAAATCCGGGGATTGTATCGATGATATTATCATAAATATCGAGCCAACCATCTTCAAACATATTAAGAATGGCTGTGGAATTAAACATCTGAAATTTAAGTTCGTGTGTGTTTTTTTGAACTTTTGATTCTACAGTTAATAAGAAATACTAAAAGTTTTCAACTACAATATCTTTCTTAGTTCCACCAGCATGCTTTTATAATGAGTACCCTGCCAATAAATTTTCCCGCATTTTCTACAAACCTTAAAATCTGTGTGATTTTCATAAATAAATTCCGGAACTAAATCTTTGACTTTTTCCCTCGAAATCCCGTAAAGTTGTTTATTGCACAACAAACAACACGAAAATGTGTATTGTTCATTAAAAGAGATTACTTCTTTTAGCTCTTTGATTTGTTCCAGATGATTATCTGTTTTAATCAAGATTCGTGAAAATTTTAGCTTGGATTTTGCTTGTTTTTTGCTTCTGGTTAAGATAATTCTTCTTTCTTTCACTGCTAATCTTATCATATTATGAAAACTAATGCTTTTATAAATAGCAGCGTCGTAACCCAGCATTCGCAGCCATTTTGCCAAACGGTTCAGGTTTGCAGTGAGTAAAAACTTTGGTTTAAGAACATCTTTCAATTGGGGAAACCTCAAAAATAATTACATAAAAAGAAATTCGATTTATCCTGCAGTTAACGAAAAGCATAACTCAGATTTTTAGTTTTTTGATGGATATATTTATTCAAACCTTCCAACTTCAAAAAAAGTTGTGACTTCAGGAACCTTGGAAACTTTTGCTTCCTGCAAAGTGCCCTGAAAAAGAACTCTCCCATTATCAAGAAAGATGATTCTATCTGCTATCCTGTGAATACTTGCCAGTTCATGAGTTACGATAACAATGGTCATTTTCAACTGCTTTTTCAGCTTTAAAAGAAGTTCATCCAGAGAAGCACTGGTCAGCGGATCTAAGCCAGCAGAAGGTTCATCACAAAATAGAAGCGGAGGATCGAGAGCAATGGCACGAGCTAAAGCTGCCCGTTTCTTCATACCACCGGAAAGTTCCGAAGGAAACAACCTGATAGCATGTCCAAGGTTTACCAGGTTCAATTTTACTTCTATGATTTTCTCAATAATCTCTGCCGGCAGATTTGTGTGTTGTTCCAAAGGAATAGAAACATTATCAAAAATAGAAACAGAATTTAAAAGAGCGCCACTTTGGAAAAGCATACCGATTTTTTCTAAAATTTTATTAAATTCAACTTCATCCATTTTCGTGGTTTCTTTACCAAAAATAGTTACTGAGCCTTCGGTAGGTTCAAACAAACGCAAAATATTCTTGATCAGAGTAGTTTTTCCGCAGCCACTTCCACCCAGAATAACAGTCACTTCCTGGGGAAAAATCTCAATATTAACATCCTCAAGAATGACTTTATCGTCATACTTTGCTACCAGATTTTCTACTTTGATAATCGGTTCTCTCATATTAAGAATACCAAACTAAACAATGCATCTAAAATGATTACTGCAAAAATGGAGGCAACCACAGAAAGAGTCGTGGCTTTGCCAACTCCTTCGGCGCCACCTGTAACTTTAAAACCATAAAAGCTGCCTATTATAACAATAACCCAGGCAAAGAAAACACTTTTACTCAAACCGATCAGAACATCTTTTAGAGTAAGGACATTAATCACTTCCGTATAGAACGAAACTACACTCAAATCTAAATATGTAATCCCTACAATCAAACCGCCAACAATGCCAATAATTGTAGACATGGTAACTAAAAGCGGCATACAGATCGAGATAGCAAGAAATTTGGGAACCACAATATAGCGGATAGGATTGATTGCCATCATTTTCAGAGCATCGATTTCTTCTGTCACTTTCATGGTGGCGATTTCAGAGGCAATAGCTGAGCCGCTTCTGCCAGCAACAATAATTGCAGTCATCATTGGTCCCATCTCTCTAACCATGGAAATAGCAATGAGATCTGCCACAAAAATATTCGCTCCAAATTGCCTGAGTTGTGCTGCAGATTGCAAAGCCAAAATAAGACCTAAAACCAATGAGAGCAAACCAATGATACCAATAGCATCCACACCAATCAAAATACTCTGCTGGATGACCGAGCCTTTTCGCTGCCCTTTCCTATTGAAAATCCCAATAAAAGACCAATATGCAATATCTGCAGAAAGATACATTGCATCCTTAAAATTATCCAGCCAATTATACAGACTTGCGCCCAACATTACTAATATATTGGCTTTTTCTGCTGGCTTTGGTTCCGGCATTTTTTCGGCTGAGAAGGTTTCAATCGAAGCATTGATTTCTTCTGCAACATTGACGAGTTGAGGAGAGAAATCTTTTAATCTAAGTTTTATCTCATCAATAAATGCCACACCTGCACTATCAATGGATTTCACATTTTGAAGGTCGATAAATTCAACTTCTGATATCTTGATTCTGGAAAATTCAGCTAATAGGTCTGTCGTGGTGAACTTGGTTACAGCGCCTTCCAGGAAAAGCGTTTTGTCTTTGTATTCCATTTTTTATCGTAAAATATATGTTACTCTTAAAAATAGCGTATGTTCAGATATAATGTAATCGTCTTCAACTTGTTTATTTCTAAGTTTAATTTTGTAATCCAGAGAAATATATTTAAAAAGCTTTATATTGAAAACATTTTCCCATTCCATTGAATTTTTTTCACCTTTTTCGAATGGAAAGAGAAAATCAGCATTTGTGCTGTAACTGAGATTAAAAGGTAATTGGAAATTACCGACAACTGAAATTTCTGTTCCTTCTTTATAAACAGATTCTTCCTCTAAATAAACTCGATAATTTAAACTATCCGTATGAGAATAATTAAATACATCATTATTGATATCCTGACGCATTCCAAATCCGGCTCTTAAATAAAGACTGGCTTTTGCCAAACTCAAAACTCTGAAATTAATTCCCAAACCTTCTTTAAGAACCAATGGGAAAAAATAGGATTTTATCTCAACTTTATCTACATTCTCCCCGTGATCAATTATTTTTCCACTAACATCCTTCTTAATAAAATTGAATTTATCAGTTCTGTAATCATTTTCTTTGAAAAAGTGTGAATTCATATCCAAACGGGCATAAAGACCTAATTTTTCCCAGAAATAGTAAATAAGTGTGTTCTTCAAATCCATCTCATCAGAAGTAATTCGGAAATCGATATCAGGATTTTTAGTTGTTCCCAACTCTGTTAGATTCTTCAAAGTATAATGAATTGGAAAATTATCATAAACCAGCCTATTATCCAATTGAAGGTTCATCGTGATCGTGGTTTCATGCTCATCTTTGTTGCTTTCATTATCACTGTTAATATTCAAATTTGCATGAATGGCACTGTTGAATTTCATTTTCTGAAGAGCTGCCAGAGTGACATCTTCCTCCAATACTCCAGCACCAACCATATTAGTGGGATTATCGTCTTCATCTGTGCCCACCACGATGGTTAATCTTTGAGTCTTTCCTTCTGCAATATAAATAGTTGTGAAATCCCTGTAAGTATTGAAAGGTTCATTATTAACCGTTACTTTGTATAAAGCCGGTTTTAAAACCCAAATATTTTGCTGTTCCCCGATTTCTTCTTCCACCGGAAAATCCGAACCGAAACTCTCCCCGCTTTCAACATCAAAAATCTCATACCGGACTTTGGCAAAATTTCTTTTCTCATCAATGACATCCACCAGCAAACAGCCCCAATCCGGTTCGATAATAGTTTTATATCTTGGTATAATTTTGATATCCTTCTTCTCCATCATCTGGCTGGGATTTCCAGAGCCATATTTGATGCTGTAAATTCCTTCAGCAAGAGGAATGGCATCTCCTATTTTACCCGTAACTTCATAGCCATATTTATCATAGATCTTATAATGAGGTTCATCATCAGTTTTGGTTATTGCAGGTAGAAGCAAAAGACCTGTTCCACTGGAGATTTCTTCATCTTCAGCAATTTCCACTAATAAAGAATCTGTTATTTCAGCTTCATCTTCACCTATAATTGTTGATAATTCTTCTTTAAAGAGATGGTTAGCTATTTTAATGAAAAAATTATCTGCTTCTGTTAAAATCATATCATTAATACTCTGAACAAAAGTATCCATTTCTTCATCAAGAAGAACCTCTTCTTTATTCACTGAATGATGAACAATAATGGCATCATCATCGATTTTCTTAAGATAAAAATCCATATTTAAATGTGCCTGTTTGAAATATTCGGATTGATATAATTCGATATTATTTATGGTCGTATTTATTTCGAAATCAGGACGTTCAGCATAAAATTCCCTTTGAGCTCGTTTGAAAATATTGTACCTGTTCAACCGCCTGGTAATAAGTTCCGGGATAATATCAGAAAGTTTAACTCCCCAGAGGTCATAATCAGAATAAGTGATTTTAGGACCAAAATGCCTGATAACAATCTGTTTCCTGCTATAAGTTTGAGGGATTTTAGTGTCCATTATCATCACGGATGAATCAAAAGGTTTTTCCTGGAAAAGCTCCTCTTTTTCGGAGTGGGAGAAATATTCCAGGATATAATAATTCCTTGTTATTAGTTCGCCAACAGCACAACCGAATAAAAATAAAACTAAGATAACCGGGAAAAATTTTAAGATTCTTTTCATAATTGTTTCCTTATTGTTTCTTTGTTCTTAAAAGGATGGATGGATTTTCACTGATCTGTCGTGAAAATTCATTCAAATAATCAACTGTTTCTTTTAACATTTCAAGAGTTTGTAAAATATCCTGACGACTTTTCAGGATAGTAAGATCAATGTGTAAAAACGCATCGTTCGCCTGATTAATCGCTTTATTCAGGTCATTGATCAATTGGGCTAAATCAGCTTTGGCAATATCAGAAGTCACCTTTTCCGCATTAACCAGAATATTATCGATTTCTTCAGATTGGAGAAGATAGTTAAATCTTTTCATAGATTCATTTGCAGATTCGGTAAATTCAGCAAGATAATAAGTTGTGGAATCTAAACTGGCAATCACATTCGTAATTGGATCGCGATTTGTCTCAATCAAAATATCTACATTTGAGATAATATTAGCAAACTTTTCCTGATTTTTCTTGTTTGTAAGTTCAGCAATATTATTGAGAACTATTTCCAGTTTTTCAGCAATTATCTCTGCTTTTCCCGTAATACTATCAAGAACGGATTTCCCGGGCAAAATATTTGATTTGGGCTTCAGGAGTTTAGCTTCGTTTGTTCCTCCGCTCAGTTCTATCTGTTTAAGACCTGTAATACCAACCGGAGCCAAAGTTGCCAGAATATCTTCTTTTAACGGAGTACCTTCTTTCACGCTGATTGTAACTATCACCATCTTGACATCTTCTTTATCAATCCTGATGTCGTCAACCCTGCCCACACTTATACCGTGATATTTTACTTGACCTCCCACCTGTAGACCAATAACAGAAGTATCCTCATAATGTATGTAATACTCATCGCGCTTTTCTAACAATTTATTTCCTGCAACCACTACCAGAAACACTATCAACAGAACTGAAGAAAAAGCAATAAAAATCCCTAACCTAAATTTTTGCGCCTTACTGACCATTTTTTTCTCCTTAATTGTTCACAGAAAATAAAATAAAATTCTACAGTGTCAAGTAAAACATAAAAAGGTATGATTGTAAATCGTCCAACCTCTTCCAGGAAAGATAGAATAAAACCTCTCACGTAAACCGTTCCAGCGATTTTGCTTTTCGAATAAACTCTTGAAACAATTACAAATATCTTTAGACTATTTTGCTCTCTTATTTGAAAAGGACTTTAAAATTTTTTATAGCTTAAAATATTATTTCCACCCAAACACTCAATCTGAAAGTTTTAATCTTTAAATCTTTTTTCTTATCATGGCTCCAATCGTAATTACTGGTTAAGCCACCGCGGATATCTTTACTGAATTTGTAAGAAGCACCCGGTGTAATCGTGAAACTGATCATATCTCTATCAACAATCAAATCTTCTCTGCCTTTGATGGTTTTGTAAATCTGCTCCAGGTTAAATCCGATATCTGCAGAAACTTCATTCTGAAACTGAATTTTTCCCAAAAGCGGTATTTTTATTCCTTTTGCTGCAGAAAATGTCCAGCTGAAATTACTGTTAATCGATTTTCTAGTCTCCTTATGAATAACATTATCAGCTTCATAAAAAGTGGTATTTTTAGTTTCATTATAATTCAGAGAAATACTGCTGGTAATATTATGTACCCAATTTCCATTCCAGGAAACCAGAGGTCGGAAAGCAATCACTTTCTGTTCGGATTGTGGTTCATCCGAATTGATGTTTCCTGAAAAGGTCTGACTCTTTGTGAGCACATAACTACTCGTGATGCGAGAACTTGTGAGGATATTTTCTGCTTTTATTATCCTCTCAAATTCGGTGAGTGTAACACCTACATCCGGGAAAACAGTGCTAACTGTCTTTTTACTTACATTTCCAAATGTTTTTCTTATATCTTTAGAGAACCTCCAACTGGTTTGTAAATTGTGTAAAATCGGAAATCCCGTGATGACTGTAATTTTATCATTATTATTTTTAAGTTTGATCTCTTCTTCTTTCAAAATATGTGGAAGACCCAATTGATAAGCAAAACCCGGTCTTTCATCCCGCTGCTCGTAATCCGTTTTATACGTATTGTTATAAGTCAACTTGATGTTTTGCAAATTGCAGATATATGCAAAAGCTTTCAAGAAAATACTGATACTTTCTTCTTTTTCCGGAAGAACTATTTCAGTGCTGTCTATTATCGTTTCTTCTTCCAATTCTTCTTCCGGTTCTTCTCTGAGAGTTGTTTCTTCTTTCTTTTCTTCTTCGCCTATCTCTTCCTCTGCTTTTTGCTCTAATTCTCTCTCTAGACCTTCTGTTTTACCTACTTCTGATTTCCCTTCTTTTTTTAGATCAGTTCCTTCAGTTTTTTCTTCTGTTTTGACTGCTGGGGTTTTTGTAACAGGTTTTTGGAACTTACTGGTTAAGCTCATTAAAAGATCATAGTTTTTCAGAGTAAGGCTTCCTCCAATATTCCTGGAAACCCTACCTTCATACTTAAATATATCTTCCTCTCCTGTAGTTCCCTGCGAGATTTTTTTATGAGTTTCTATATAATTTACATCAGAATCGAAATTAAAAGAGAATATCTTATCCAAATATTTTGGAGAATAATCAAAATCAATTAATTGATTTCTATCTTTTTCTTTACCTACCGGAATATCATAAATTGTATTTGTTAGCATCAAATCACGATTAGTTGTAAGTTTATAGGAAGTAACAACATCGCTGAAAATGTCATATTTTATATATGAATACGTTGATAAAGTTTTTGTTTCTGTTATATTTGGTCTTTGTTTCCAAAAAGCCACAGTATCAGTGTATGTATCCCACATCCAACTTTTTGGAACGGTGTTATTAAAGGTCAATTTACTATCAAAAGTATTGGGCATGAAGAAAAATTTGTAATCCGACCATAAAGCTAAATCAATTTTGTCTTTGGGTATACTCAGATTATAGTCATGCACAACTTTATAAGTTGAAGTTGTATCCGCAGTTGTAGGATTTAAAGTGAATCTTTTCGTAACATTGGCAGAAAGGGAAGTATTTTTAACTGTATATTCCAGGATTTTACTTTTGGGAGTTTTACTCTGCCTGAATGATAGAGCTGCACTATACATTAATGATTGATTCTTTTCCCTCTCTTTTTCCTCTTTATTAAGATCTTCCCGCAGGATATCGGAATTCGCTTTGAAACGGGGAATTCCCAACGATTGATTTCGAGATAAAGTCAGAGGTAAATTCAAGCCCCATTCTGCCGGGAAAAATTTATGTAAGTAATATTTATTGCTAATATTGAGACTTGTTGTTTCCGACCTGTTTAATACTGTTCTGCTTCTGGTAGCATTATTTTGGAAATTCTGCGTTCTCCAGTCCAAACCGATATCTAAAGTGGAAAAATCTGCAAAGCTGGTATGAAAACTAGCTTCAGATGCGAAACCGATATCCTCATATGGATCAGCGACCCTGATATCATCAAAATACAAACGCCCTGTGAACACTTCTGTAGTATGTTCAGGTTGTTCAATTCCCAGATAGATTTCCCTGATAACGGATAAAGTCGGGTTCTTATACATTCCGAAAGTGTAATCACCTTTTTGATAATAGGTATAATCACCTTCTTTAACTAAAGTATTTGTCTCATCCTGAAACTTCAGATATGTAAGATCGGAGAAATCGATTTCAAAAGAGTGCCAGCCGCTTTTGTCCATCAAATCAAGATAATCCTGAGTTTCCAGGGGATGCCTGATTTCATAAAAAGTTGTGGAATCTGCTCCCAACCTGATGATAAGTTCTTGAGTTAAACTATCGGTTGTTGAAATACCTCTTGCTCGTTCAGAGTAAACCCAAAACCTGATTTTGTTATATCCCAAAAGGTTTATCACTTCTCGAAAACTTTGATTCACAAGACCGTAATGCCCGGGCTGAATATTTTGATAATCCACGATTAAGGATTGTTCCAGAGTATTATCTCCGTCCTTCTTGATAACGGTGCCCGGAGCAGGTTTATAGTGCATATCCTTCTGATTATCGATAATTCCAACTATCATACTTTCATTGTTAGCTTCCAGTTCGCTGGCAGGAATAACCTGGTCTTCAATATTTTTTATGAAACCTTCTTCCCATTTGTTTCCCACCAGTTCCAGAGAAACCAATCTTATCCTGGCAACATCTTCCACTTCAAACCAGATTCTGGCATAACTGATTTTTTCAAGGTCAGGAGTTTTATTGGATTCGTTGGAAATAATACTATAATTTTCCGCATCGTGAAGAGGAATGCGGAACAGCTTCCAACCTTTATACTGGCTTTGCAGAAATATTGTATCCTGCAAAGATAAAGAATACTCGAAATAAATATCTCTCTCATTGAGAGAGCCATTTCCATCCAGGTCTTCAGTATCAAGGTCTTCGTTATCTTCAGTTCCATTTATTTTGGGATAATCACCATTCTGGTCTTTATTGTTATCAAAATCATCGGTCGGGTCATCACCGGGCTGACCATCCGGAATTCCATCCAAGCCAATATCTTCGTCGTAATCCAGAGCACTATCCATTGGTTTGCCAGTACAACCATCTTCTGTATTTAGAACTCCCTCACCTCCAAAATCAGTATAAAAATCCTCATTAATATCTCCCATATCAATGTGCATCAACACTGGAGACTGATAACTGCTGAGACTATCAACTTTAACCAGAATCTCGATGTATTTCTTTTCAGAAAAATCTACCTGGTTACCTACATATTTCATTAATCCAGCCCAATATTTGTTATCAAAATTTGGATTGGCAATTTCCGGAGGATCGATTTTGCAGGTTAAAATTGTGACCTTTTCCCTTTCTTCTTTATCAGTTAAAGAAGCCGGATCATAAACATCTCGTGCATAGATATTGGTGGGATTATACCAGTTAATTCGAGCTTTTCCAAAATCTATATCAAATGGCTGGCTACCTAGATCCCATGCTTTACGCGTAATTCCCAACGGATAGATTTCCAGGATGGATTCCATATCATCAAGATATGCCTCTTTGATATCATCTTGTTTAGGATTGCCGTAAATACGGGGAATACTCATGGCAACTTCACCACTCAATATTATTTTTGATTCTTCATCGGTTTTGATAAGAGGTAGCCAATCAATTATTTTTGTTAGAAAAGGAAGCTCATATTCGACTTTACCATCGATATCCGCCAGGATGATACTGAAGTTCTCATTCCCGATTTTCGGTCTGTCATCTGCTACCTTTTCCGAATGATAGACAAATGTTCCACCCAAATCCATATTTTCATTGAACTTCATATCTGCCCGAACACCCATAAGAGTCTTGCTTTCCACAGCAAACATCGGTTTGAACTGGTAGCTGATATCCAGTTCAGCATCAGGTTGTTTTGCTTCAGAATTCAAAATCTGGATTATGCCAAATTCATAATCCACGATGAAATCAATATTCTCTTTTAATTTTTTTCCATCCATTTTTATGATTACACTGCCAGGTAGAATATTCATTCTACCAAGAGAAATCTGGTCTCGTCCAACCTGACCCTTAACAGCGATATTCATTTTGAATTCATTGTATTGGATGTTCTCCTTTTCTTTAGTATATATCAGCTCATCACCAAGCGCCTTGAATGGTTCCAGAAACGGAAATACAATATACCCGTTTTCAAGATTGACGGTAGCATCATCACCACCTATCACTCCGTCACTGTTAGTATCGAGACGTAAATAATCATTATAGGTTTCAATAGACATAGAGCCTGTAGCAATCGTATCCGGCAGATCGAAATTACGGGTGTTATTACTTTCGAAATAGTTAAAAACATTTAGGTCAAAACCTTCTTTTTTGATATTCTTCATGCCCAGATCGTAAATATTGCGGAGTTGAAGCTTCCAATATACATCATTAACATCCTGGTTTATTTTTCTTACAAGTTTAACTAACAGGGAATCACCTGTATTGGACGGAACCTGCACATCATCCTCACGAGTATAAATCACACCGATAGTGTAACTTTTATCTACTGAATTGTGCATGTATAAAATCCCGGTATCAGGATCGACCGAATAATCTGTTCCATCCAACAACCGGTCAAAAAAGAATGTTCCATCTTCCCCTACTGCATTACCTTCCACAGCAGCAATATTATCAGTCGCAATATTGTTATCCAGGTAAACTTCTACTTCTATTCCTTCTTTTGGCAAAAGATGGTCAGCTGCCTTTTTCCAGGCTCCATCTTCATATTTAATGGCATTATCTTTCCAACCCATAGGATAATCTACACCTTCGACTCCATCCAAATCGGAATACATCTGATAAATCAAATAAGGGTCTTCAATAAAATACATCGTACGATTGATATAATGCCTGCTCTGTATAACTGTGGAATCTGCCTGTGAGCTGCCTTTCCAATTTTGAGTGTCCTTCTGTGCTTCATCTTTTCCAAAAATAGTGGTAATTTCCAGGTTGCCGATTTCCAGATTGGATTTGACTCCAAAAAGACCCTCAGATGAAATAGAATAACTGATGAACTTTGAACCTGTTAAAGACAGAGAAATATTTCCTAGATCCACAGCTTTCACGATTTCATCTTCCTCTCCTTCATAATTGATTTTAACAACGCTTGGTGTTGGTATCACATTATCTTCGGAAGTGGAAGCATGAGTTACATCAACATGAATTTTCGAGCCGATTGTTCCTCTTAATCTCAGATTCAAGTCCTGACGCATTTCCAAGTCAAAATCTTTTCGTTGGCTGTCTTCTGAAACCTGTGCATTTTCGCGAACAGTACTGCTGCCGGCAAAAGTTAATTTCTGATTTCCATCAAGGCTCAATCTTGCTGTATTTTTTCCACCCATAAATTTTCTAACTACTTTGGGAAGAGCAATCTTGGGAAGTTCGATGTCCGGTATTAAACCTGCTCCGCTGGAGCGATCTTTCTTTTTTAAAAGTTCTTTGCTTTTTTCAACTAATAATTTATCAAAAGTTGCTCTGAAATTGTTCTGAATATAATCGTCGATATCGAGATAAATCGGGAAATATATATCATCTACATTATTGATTTTTGCTGTTAATTCTACTTGCCAATTATCAAAGTCAAATTCAGAAATCGTTTGCAGAGAAAAATTTTCCAAGAAATAAACATCCTTGCTGACAATCACAAAGCCGTTATTCACTTTATAAAAATCGATCTCATTACCGTTCAGAGGTGAAACACCTTCCAGAAAGTATTCTCTAGGAAATGACTCAGCAAAAACAATTGCTGAAATAATAATTAGAGCAAAAATGAAAAACAGTTTTTTATTCATTAATTTCAATTCCAAAATTTTACTATCTCAAACAGATGAGATTGAGTCCATCCAAAGTTAAATTCTCATCAATGATTTCAATTTCTTCAGAATCCTCTGATACAAGATGAGCCAATCCACCGGTTGCTATTACCTTGATGTTTTCAAGATTGTTAAATTCTTTTTTAATCTGCCTGATAATTCCATCGATCATAAAAATACTGCCATAAATAATTCCGGATAAGAGAGAGTCTTTTGTGTTTGTTCCCAAAATGCTTTTGGGAGTTTGCAATTCGATCTTAGATAATTGTGCTGTTTTCAAAAATAAACTATCAGCAGAAGTTTTTATTCCCGGGGCAATTACAGTGCCATAAAAATAGCCGTCTGCTCCTACAAGTTGGATTGTTGTGGCTGTGCCAAAATCACAGATAATGCAATTTGTTTTATATTTTTCTTTTGCAATAAATGCATCCACAATAAGATCTGCACCGATAAAATCAGGATTTTCCATTGGGAATTTCAGTCCTAAATCCGTTCTTGCATTTACATTTATAAAATTGCACTTGAAATATTTTTTTATTAAATGGGAAAAAAATCGTATCAACCCCGGAACTACGGAAGATAATGCAATATTCTTGATTTCTCCTAACTCAATCGAAATACTGTTTAAATGTGCTTTTAAAACAGCAAAATATTCATCCTCAGTTTTGGATTTATCCGTATCAATTCTCCATAAAAATTTTAATTCTTTATAAGAATAAATTCCAAAAACAATATTCGAATTACCAATATCAATCACCAAATTATAATTCTGCATTATTTCCTCTTTTTCTATTTTGCATACAATAATAGATTATAATTTAAGGTAAATATAAAAAATAATAAAAAATGTGATGGAAAATTCAAATTGCCGAATAAATTGTCAATAAAAGTTTGATTACAACCTGAAAATAAATACCCTTAACAGATTTAAGATTTCAAACACTCACATTTTTTTAGAAATAAAAAAAGCCGTGAATTTCACGGCTTGAATTTCAAAAAGCTTATTTTCTACAGAGAAATAGATTCCACCGGACATTCGTCTATACAAGCTCCGCAGTCAACGCATTTTTCTGCATCAACTTTGGCTTTTTCATCTACCATTTCAAGAGCTTCTGTGGGGCAAGATTCAATGCAAGCTTCGCATCCAATGCAGGTTTCTTCGTTTATTACTACTGCCATTTTTCCTCCAATTCATACAAATCTGGGGCAAAAATATTCAGGGATATTTTTATATCAAGTTTTTTATTAAAAGATAAAAACTTGAAAAGGTTTAAAAGTTCTTTCTTCCTGCTAAGCTTTTTCAACGGTTAAAACTCCGGATAAAAACATAACCATTTTCAAGGTTATATTCTATCTTTCAAGAAATAATTAACTGCATTCTCATATGAAATTTGAGCAATTTGTTTTGGTGATAACCCTCTGATCTCAGCAATCTTTTCAATAATAAAATGAAGATTTAAAGGAGAATTCCTTTTTCCTCTTTCGGGAACCGGACTCAGAAAAGGAGAATCTGTTTCCACAAAAAATTTATCTAATGGCACCATTCTGACAACATTTTCCTGTTTATTATTTTTATAGGCAATCGTTCCTGTGAAAGATATAAACCAACCTTTTTGAATGATTTTTTCAGCGAAAATTTCATCACCGGAAAAACAGTGAAACACCACTTTTTGCGGATTATATTTCTCCAAAATCTGTAAACACTCTTCGTGGGTATCCCGATCGTGAACTATTATTGGCAAATTCAGTTCATTTGCTAAGATAATTTGTTCTTCAAACACTTTTCTCTGAACATCTTTGGGAGATAAATTCCGATAAAAATCCAATCCGATCTCACCGATGGCAACCACTTTCCGATGTTGTGATAATTGTAAAATCACGTTTCTATCGAACTTTTTCGCATCGTGTGGATGATAGCCAACAGAAGCAAAAATTCCTTCATACTTCTCCGCCAGATCAATACTTGCCTTCGATGTTTCTTCATCGATTCCAACATTGATAATATACTCGATTCCGGAGTTGAAGCACTGCTTTAAAATTTCTTTTCTATCATTCTTAAAATTTGAGAAATCCAGATGAGCGTGAGTTTCAAATATCTTCATTATTAACTTTTTCACTCCTTTAAATCGGGATTCAAAAACATCATAATCAGATCAATTTTATAATTTTCATCCAAAAGGAAATTAATTTCTGCCAGATCATATTTTCCTGTTTCAGGTTCTCTGGCAACCAGATAGCTTTTAAATTCTATGAAGTTATTAACCTTTTTCACTTCCAGGATACTGAAATAAAGAGTCCTGTCCGACCAATATTTGCTGAGCATCAGAAGCAGATTTTCATAAGAATAGATATCATAAATTTTCTTTTGATCTTCCTTCACAACCAAAGTTGTAGAAACTTCATCTTCAGCTAATAAAAAATTCATTAGTTTGCTGCCGATTGCCCGATGTTGATAAATCAATTGAGGAAAAAAAGGAGAAATCTTTTCAATTTCAAAATCACTCAATTTATAGAGATCTATGCATTCAGCGTTTTTCATTTTGAAAATCTTGTTCTCAAGTTCATATTCCGAAGAAGGAAAAAAAACGATTCCATCGTCATTTGCAGAAACTTCTATAAATAAATCACTAAAAATATTTGTCTGAAAAGGATTCGTTGTTAAATCATATTTTTCATCTTCAAATTCAACTTTATGATTTGGAAATTCAACCTTTAAGAATCCTGAAACATCTTTAATTTTATTATTCAAAATTTCACGAGATTGTTTAAATTTGTAATATTTTGCGATAAATTGCGATAGATTAAGTTTGAGTAAATCTCTCTTTTCTTCTTCAATTTCTTGTTTCGATGGTTCTTCCGGAAATCCTTTTTTCGTTAATCTTTGTATAACTTCGAAATCCGTAGGAAAAGAGATAATAATCTCATTCCCTTTTTCATCGAAAATTTTGAATGTGATATGATTATCAGCAAAAATATGTTCAACAGATGAAATAGTGATTCTGTGTTCTTTCCAAATATCCCGTAACAATCCTAAAGCCTTCCCACCAGCTACATTCATAAACACCAGTTTTATTTCAGTTGTTTCCATAAAATCCTGGGAAAACGTGCTGTCAGAGCAATTGAAGCGGTAAATAAAGGATTCAAAATTTTTCCAGTATTTTACAAATTCCTTATCTTCGATTTTCCTGAATCTACTCAGATTTTCTCTCTGATTATAAATCTTCCAGTTCTGCCAATCATATTCTACGTCAATATCTTTGTTAAGCGAATTTTTAAAGGTTTTTGAGATTTTATCTTTTTGGAAACAAGCTTTAATATGGGAAGGGAAATCACCTTTCTTCATCCAGGATTTATACAAATCATACTGGTATTTATCGACAAAATCTTCAACTGATGGATCAAATGCAAAAACTGATCCTGAAAATATCAGTAAAAAAATAATCCATAATTTAACTTTGATTTTATTTGACATATCTTGCCTTAAATGCTTTTTAGGACGAGTAAATTTTGAAACAGAATCCGGTCAATAAAATTTGGAATTAGCTCCATGTTTGATTTTTCCGGTGTATTTTTAGAGATATCTTTTTGAGGGAGATGCATTATGATGAAAGCAGAGAAAGATTTAAAGCGGATTAAAGAATTTTTTGAATTGAACAAAACAGATTTCAATCTAAGAAAATACCATAAACCCGTTCTGGTTTATGATGTTGTTGATGATAAAGTTCGATACTCGCTTTGGGAAATGGAAATTCTCGATAGATTCGGACTGAAGAACGTTGATGGCTGGGATAAAACCGAAAATATTATTTTTTGTCCGGATTGGATGCAGGGAAATGATGAAGATGAAGAAGATTTTGATTTAGATGATGATTTATAGCTTTTTTTTTAATTTATAATTTTGAATAACAATTCCTGAAATAATAAAAAACAATCCAATTATTGAAGATAATAGAATTCTTTCTTTCACAATTTTTGAAATAATAAATAAAGACAAAAATGGAGCTAAGAATATTAAATTACTTACTTTTGCAGTAGTTTTAGAAAGACTTAATGCTTTCAGCCAGATAATAAATGTTATTCCCATTTCAAATAATCCAATATAAATTACACTCAATATTCCCTTAAAATCAGGAAAAATTATTTTAGAAAATAGAATATTCGCAATCGTTATAAAAATCAATCCAAAGAAGAGATTGAGAAATAATTTTGTCTCTGTATCTCTTTTGTCTTTCATGTTGTAACTCCAAAAAAGTGACCAAATTACAGATGAACCGACAGCCAAACTTTTTCCGAGCGGATTGGAAAAATTGAAAGTTGAGAAATCACCTCGTGTGGCAATTATCAAAACACCGAAAAAACTTAATAAAATAGCTGCAAAAGCTTTAATCGAGATTTTTTGTTTAAGAATAGGAACAGATAAAATTACAAGTGCAATTCCCCAAATATAATTTAAACTCTGAGCTTCTTGAGCCAGAAGTAGCGAATACGCTTTCAACAAAACCAGATAATAAAGGAATGGATTCAAAAAGCCTAAAACTGCAGAATGGAAATAGTCTTTGAAAGTGAATTCTTTCAATAAACTTAACTTGTTTTGAAAAGAAATAATTACAAAAAGAATAACAACTGAAACTATTGTAGCATAAAACTGAAGCTGAATAAAATTCAGATATCGCAAAGAAATTTTGAATGCAGATGCAACTGTCGACCAAAAGAGAACAGCTATAATTGCTAATAAATAAGCTCGATTCTGTTTTATGCTTTTTTTCTTTTAAAAAATCAAGGCAAACCGCATAGAATCTAATAAAGCAGGACACTGTTCACTCCAACCCACAATAAATCAATCATTTACAAAAAATAATTCATAAAAAAGTGCACATTTTTATAAAATTTAGAACTTATTCGTAAATTGACAAAAAAAATTAAATTATTGATTTCAGGTATTCATTTTTGTCAGAAATTTATTTTTCTGCAATTCTGGAAGAGATATGGAAGCCGAAAAATGACTGGGAAACATCAAAAAACTATCTGCTATCTATCTGAAAAAAAAAGACTTGCCAAAAAAGATAAGCTGAATAAAATAAATCAAAAATGAAACCCGAAATACCCAGCCAAGCCTAATTTCTAAAGAACGGAAAAGCAGTGAGTTAAATGTTTCAATCAATCTCGGAAATGACAAAATATTCTTCTGGAGCAAAAAGCCAATAAATTTTGAGTTAGCAGACACCAAAAATAACCGAAAAGTTCTCTATGTGCTTCTAAGGCTGCTTAAAACGGAAAATGGTAGACATTTGGTTACATTTCGTACAATATCCGCCAGTTATGAGATAGAGAAGCGACAAATCAGGACTGGCAGATGATTGGACATTTATGCTTTGTCATTTTATTTGACATTAGGAATTAGGATTTTGGAATTCATATTTTTAACATTGCCTAATTTTTGGTTCTGGCTTGTCCAGGTTAGGTGAATAGATAGGATAATGTTTCTATCAGTCAATTGCTTCCCGAACCGGTCTGTAAGATTTTCTATGAGCTGAAATAATCCCATATTTCGAGATCGCTTCCAGATGCTCTCTGGTGGGATATCCTTTATTTTTCTTAAAATTATACATCGGAAATTTCTCGTGAAGCTGCATCATTATTCTATCACGATAAACTTTTGCCAATATTGAAGCGGCTGCAATTGAGTTGAATTTGCTGTCACCTTTTATGATTGCTTGAGCAAAATGTTTCAATTTTTCCGGTAGTTTATTTCCATCAATTAAGCAGATTTCTGGTTTTACTTTAAGATTTTCCACTGCTTTTTCCATTCCCAGAAAAGTAGCCTGTAGAATATTTATTTCATCGATCTTCTTTGCATGTATAACCTGAGCATGCCAATCGATCGCTGTTTTCCGGATGATTTCAAAAAGTTCTTCTCTTTTTTTCTCAGATATTTTTTTGGAATCGTTCAAACCTTCAATTTTTATTGAAGGATTTAAAATCACAGCTGCAACCACCACAGGTCCTGCTAAAGGTCCTCTGCCAGCTTCATCTATACCGGCAACTGTCTTTTTTTTATTCCAATATTTCATTCTATTTATGTAAAACCTTCTCTCCTGATTGAGTAAAATCCTAAAATACTTGTTCCCAAAGCCCTCTTTGGGAACATAATATATTGCATTATCCCGAAAGCCTTCATGAAAATTGGTAACAATATACAATAGACACTATTTCTTCTCCAAAACAAAAAACAACCTCGTAAACAAATTATCAAGAGCATCCGTATCTTTTCTCAACAAATTCTCCTCTTTCTCAATACAGTAAATTCCAATCAAGTCCAGATTACTCATAGAAATCAGAGAAATAATTTCTTTAACCTTGTATATTTTTTGTTTATGAATCTCATCTTCTCTGGTAAAAAGATAACCCTTCTTAAGATAAAATGTTAACTTTGTGGTCTGAATATTACTTGAATAATCCAAATCGCTTTGATGAATAATATATTCATTTTCAGAATCTTTAATATCAATAAATCCATCGAAGTTTTTTTCACAATTCTTTTTCGTGGAAATATCAAAGATAAACATTCCGTCATCATTTAAAGACTGCTGAGCATTTTCAAGCAATTGCAAAATTTCTTCATCTTTAAGAAGGTAATTCATACTATCAAACAAAAGCAGAATAAAGTCATATTTTTTCTGAATCGGAGAAAGCATATCTGCCCGGAACAGTTTTGGTTTGAATGGTTTTTGAGATGCAATTTTCAACATTTCAGATGAAACATCTGTAGCATCCACATTCAATCCTTTTTTTACTAATCTAGTAGAAATACTGCCGGTTCCGCAGCCAAGTTCAAGAATGCTTTGCGGAGATTTTTTGAACTTCTTATGATATTGATTCAAAACAAAATTGACCCATTCATCATAAGTGACATGATCCATAAAATTATCGTAATATCTAGCAAACACGGAATAGGTTTTTGTATCTTTTTTCAGATTTGGAAAAATCATTTTTTCAGCAAAATGAATAGCTTTTTCCAGACTTTTTTCCGAAGCTTTGTTTTTACCGGCAATATCAAAAGCTGTGCCGTGTTCCACCGAAGTTCGAACAAAAGGCAAACCCAGAGTAACGTTTACGCCTTCTTCTGCAGAGATCATCTTAAATGGAATCAAACCCTGGTCGTGATAAGCAGAAATTATCAAATCATAATTCGTTGCTTTTGTGGCAAAGAAAGTATCTGCTGGAAACGGTCCGTCAATTTTTATGTTTTGAGAAATAAATCCTTTTAAAACAGATTGAATCAGAATATCTTCTTTTCCAAATGCTCCTGCTTCGCCAGCATGAGGATTTACACCGAGCATTGCTATTTTTGGTTTATCAATAAGTTTTGAAACTTCTTTATGTATTAATTTCAATTTGGAGATTAAAAATTCTTTTGTTAATTTATCAGAAATATCTTTTAAAGCATGATGAGTTGTTAAAAGGGCAAGATTAAAGTGTGGTCCCCAGAAACTCATTATCACATTTTCTGTATTTGATTTCTTTGCAAAAAATTCCGTGTGCCCGATAAAATCCGGATGAGTTTTTTGAATTGCTTCTTTGGAAATCGGGCAGGTTACAACTGCATCCAGTTTTCCTAAATTCAAATCCTGTACGCATCTTTCTAAAATGGAATAAGCAATTTCTCCTGAAATTTTAGATGGTTTACCAATTTCCACATTTCGCTCATCAATCTCGATCCAGAAGATTTTTCCCGGAGATTCAGCTTTCTCAACATCACTAATTTTTACAATCTTGTTTCCATCATCAAAAAGCTGTAATTTACCGTAAACAATATAAATTATCTCTTTTTTCAGATGCAAAAAACGTAAAACTTTGGAGATGATTTCCGGTCCGATTCCTGCCGGATCACCAGAAGTGATAGCAATTTTTTTCATTTTTCCAATTCCTTGTTTCGTTCTCAAATAAAACTATGGGAACGAAATCTATCTTGCTTTAGAAAATTGAATTTTATGTTTTTGTCAAATTATTTATTTACATATAAACTACTAAAATTAAATATTGAATTGTAACGAATTAATTGGGAGAATTACTATGATTAAAAAACCTGAAATTGCAGGAGCTTTCTATCCTGGTAACCCCACGGTTTTACAAAATCAAATCAACAAATTTTTGAGAAATGCTCCCGTAAAAAACAAGTACAAAGAAATTTTAGGCATCATTTCCCCGCATGCAGGTTACACTTATTCCGGTCAATGCGCTGCTTTCGGTTTTAATGCAATCAAGCAAAAAGATTTTGATCTGGCTGTAATTATCGCTCCAAGCCACAGATTTATTGGCTTCGAATATTCGGTTGGGAATTGGGAAGCTTATGAAACACCGCTTGGACAAAGTATCATTCACACAGAACTTACAGAGAAACTTTTAGAAATTGATGGCATTAATTTTATTCCTTCAGCCTATGATTCGGAAAATTCTCTGGAAGTCCAGATTCCTTTTGTACAGATCATCAAACCTGATGCTAAAATTATTACCATTTTGATTGGCAATCAATCTGATGAAAACAGTTCTTATCTTGCTCAAAATCTGGCTGAAGTTTTCAAAGACAGGTTAGATAAAACCGTTTTCATTGCCAGCAGTGATTTATCTCATTATCATAATAGCAAAACAGCAATCAAGATGGATACGGAATTAATTGATTTTCTGCTTAAAAAAGATATTGATGGTTTATACAAAAATATTCGTACCCGCAGGATTGAAGCTTGTGGATTTGGCTCTATTCTTACTTTGATGTATATGGCTGATATGCTGGAATTCGATAAAATCGAGAAGCTGAATTATACTCATTCCGGTGAGATTACTTATGATAATGCTCATGTTGTCGGCTATTTTTCCGGTATTGTTTTCAAATAAGATTTTTTGAGGGAATTATGCTTTCTGAAGAACAGAAAAAATTTTTATTAAACCTGGCACGCAAAACCATCAAAGCAGAAATAGAAAAAAGTAAATTAAGTATAACTTGCCCGGATGAACCTATTTATCAACGCAAAACAGGCGGATTTGTAACTTTGCATAAAGCAGGAAAACTGAGGGGATGCATTGGGTATGTGATAGCCTATAAATCGCTTTTTGAAACAATAAAAGAAATGGCAAAAGCTGCTGCTTTCAATGATCCGAGATTTCCTTCTCTTCAAAAATCCGAATTAGAACACATTGAAATCGAGATTTCAGTTCTTTCTGAATTGATTCCTGTTCAATCTGTCGATGAGATTAAAATAGGAAGAGATGGTTTATTGATACAAAATAGTTTTACTTCGGGCTTACTTTTACCTCAAGTGGCTACGGAGTGGAAGTGGGATAGAAAAACATTTTTAGAACAAACCTGCAACAAAGCGGGACTTGATAGAAATTGCTGGCAACAACCTGATACGGAAATCTTCAGATTCTTTGCTGAAATCTTTTCTGAAAGCTCTAAAAAATAGTTTGACAATAAGAATCCATTTTTTGATTTTGCTTATTCGTAATTTAGCGGGAGTAGCTCAGTGGTAGAGCTCCACGTTGCCAACGTGGTTGTCGCGGGTTCAAATCCCGTCTCCCGCTCCATTTTTTAGCATAGAGTGCCGGCGACATCGCCAAGCGGTAAGGCAAAGGTCTGCAAAATCTTTATCCCCGGTTCGAATCCGGGTGTCGCCTCCAATTTTTTTTGACGCTGATTTTCGCAGATAAAAAGCCTTGCGAAAGGTTGAAAATGATATCAGTGTTTTTCTTAGTATTTCTTCGCCTGCCCCGTAAGGAGTAACGACTGTATCGGGGTGTTCTTCGTGGCTATTATTTGCCGGAGTGGTGGAATTGGTAGACACAAGGGACTTAAAATCCCTCGGGCTTTTTGTCCGTGCCGGTTCAAGTCCGGCCTCTGGTACCATAAAAACCAGCCTGAAACGGCTGGTTTTTTATTTGGGAAAAATTACTCTCTTATTTCTGAAACAATTTGTTTTGCCCAATCACTAATTTCTTTTAGAATCTCTTTTTTCTTAGCTTCATTCTGTTTAATGATATCTTTAAAACCGATTTCACCTAAAAAAACATTTCCCGTTAATTGTTTTTTCAAACTTTTAAAAGTTTTTCCCTCATTATCTCCATAACAGCAAAAGAGGGCAATTTTCTTGTTTTTAATATTTACCTTTGAAAATAGTGAGCGAAATGATGGAGTGAAATTTGCTGCCCAAACCGGTGTACCAATGAATAAAATATCATAATTATCAATATTTTTATCAAATTCCATTAAAGCCGGTTTTATTTTAAAGACCACCTGCATCCCACCCCAGAAAAAACGCAAAAAACTTTTCGGATTTAAATCTTTCTTCGGTTTCAATTCCAGAATATCAGCATCGATTGCTTCTGAAATTGCTTTTGCCACAAAAGTAGTATTTCCTTCCAATGAATAAAAAATTACAATTTTTTTCATTCTTCCTCCAATTTACTAATGAGTACATTGAATTCCCGACATATTGATTTTCTCCCCTCCTCCCGAAAGCTTTCGGGACAGTTCGGAAGGTGCTAACTCCAGAAACTTCTGTTTCTCTTCAGTTTTCGAAGCAGAAGCTTCTGTAGGAGTAAGTGATGTCGAGTGTAATATGAAACCATTAGTAATTTGTTTAAAATTTACACTTTCCAATCCTTCCTCACACACTTACAAAAACCATGATAGATAGTACAAATTCCACCGAGAATGGCAAAAAATCCCCAGAACAGCGGCATTGCAAAAATATATAAAAGTGAAATCTGCCCGTTATTGGCTTTGATCTGCTCTGCTATCATTGGAACATAATATATTCCTGCTGTAACCAGCATACATCCGGCAACAACAACCATGTGACCGAAAATTATATTACCGTAACGACCTCTGGTAAATTTCAACATGGTTAATCCTGCTCCGATTATAAGCTTGATGACTGCCCAAAGATATACTCCAATCACAAGATGATAAATTCCAAAAGCCAGCAAACCTATTCCCAGGATCAATCCTACAATTCCTCCTGCTTTCATCTCTCCTCCTATTAATTTGCCACTAAGCACGCGAAGAAACGCGAAGAGTGCTTATGTTTTTCTTTGTGCTTCTTCGTGAACTTCGTGGCTGTTTTTTTGTTTCTTTCATAAATTATGTTACACATCCATTGTCTTTACGTTTAATAAAATACTTATCAACAAGACCATAGCTTGCCAAGCCAAGCGAAGTTGCAATTATTCCCATATAAAGTTCGTCAACATTTTGCCAGAATCCGCTTAATTCGATATTTCGCCAGACACTTACTGTTATTACACCTAAGATACTTGCGAAAACGAATTGATAGTCTTTGATCTTATTGGGAAAAATATAGCCATATAAAACTGGAAGAAGTAAACAACTGGCAGAATAACTACCCAGAGTTTTCCACACAGCCTTAATATTTCCTTTGAAAATTACACCCATCAATATGGCAATTATTCCCACACTGATTATTCCAAAATTGTGAATATATATTTTACCTTTCAACTTTCTGGGCATCATATCATAAGAGACTGTGGTTCCTGCAATGAACAGATATGAATCCAGAGTTGATAGAATAGTTGCCAGAATTCCTGCCAGCACAAGACCTTTTATTCCATCCGGCAGAATTTGAAGTGCATAAATCAGATAAGCTTTATCTGATGCAGCTTCAGGAATCACTGCTCTGGCATACATTGCTCCCCCCGTTGTACAGATATC
This sequence comes from uncultured Candidatus Cloacimonadota bacterium, assembly GCA_964457455.1. GTDB lineage: Bacteria > Cloacimonadota > Cloacimonadia > Cloacimonadales > TCS61 > JABMPU01. The sequence continues at coordinate 4,930 of CAYWJN010000008.1, read as the reverse complement.
GAATAAAACCCAGATAATTGTGGAAATGAGTATTCCTCTTTTTGCCACTTTTACATTCTTTGCTGCAAAAACTCTTTGATAAAAATTAGGATCGACTAAAGTAGATAAAGCAATAAATCCCCAAACGAGCGTAGTTGCAATTCCTACTCCTCCCGTAGGTGAAAAGTGGGTGTCAGGAAGATTTGCTCTTAAAAAACCGATCCCTCCAAAAATCTTAACTGAAAAAGCAAGAACCAGAAAAACTCCCAGACACATCACGAAAAACTGCACAATATCAGAAAAAACGACCGCACGAAATCCACCATAAAGTGTATAAAGAATTACAATGGTTGTTCCGATTAGCATTCCCATCAACATTGAAATACCAAATATAGCCTGGATCAATAATCCCAAACTGATGACGTAAGCTATTGGCAAAACGTTAAAGAAATTGAAAACTGCACTCAATTTTTCCGATCTGGGCCCAAACATTTGACCGATCAAGTTAGGAAGAGTAAGTGCTTTGTATTTTGCTACTTTATGGGTAATGAACAAAGCAAAAATGATATAAGCAACATACCAGAAAACTCCTTGCGTGATGAAATTAAAAATTCCCTGTTCGAAAGCGATCTTAGTTACTCCAAAAATCCCACCATACCAGGTTGCTACCAGCGTGGCGACGAACATCGGTAAAGTCAATTGTCTACCCATCAAGAACAGATCTAAGAAATTATAATTTTTATCATCCTTGTGAATATTTTTCTTTTTAAGTGTCTGTCCGTAGATTACAGAAATTAGCGTTAAGACCAGTACTGCAAAGAACACGATCCAATCTACATTTGTGATGACCGATTTATAATCTATTGTGGCATCAAATTTCAAAATTATTCTCCTTTTTCGGCATTACCCGACAAGTTCAAAGGGTCGCGAAGACTCGGCTCACGGAGTGAACGATGTTGCTCCGTCAATCTTCTCCACCTCTCAGCACTTTCCCTATTTGGGCTGTAACTTCATTACTTCCCCAATGTTAGGAAGGCTCCCCTGTTTTTGTTTGTGAGGATTTTGTTTTGCGGATAGAAGTCAAATGATTTATAAATTGAAACCCTGAAAAAGTCTCTTTCAATAATTCTGGAGAATTGATTCTTTCAGGGCTGGACTGTATTCAAAATCAAACATAACCACGCTAAAGGCAAGTAAACCTTGAAAGCGTTAAGCAGGAAGAAGTTCTGGAAAGAAGCCTTTTCAAGGTTTTACTTGATGGACTGTTCGTCCCGAAAGCAATTTATTAGAAACGGATCGGGACGATCCGCGGAAACATCAGATTCAATCGGGACGATTGAACCAACAGATTGTTATCCTGAAAAGTCTCTTCAATTATTCTGGCGTTTTGACCCTTTCAGGGTTGAAAGTTTATGAGTGAAAGAAACCTTGAAAGGGCTAGCAGGAAGAAGTTTGCGAAAGAAGCCTTTTCAAGGTTAACCAAAAACCATTTGACACAAAAACCTGATAGAAGAATTTCAGTCTGATAGTTGCTTTAAAAAGCAAAAAGTAAAATCTGATTTAGGGGTGCTGAAGTTATTATACCGATGCTGAGAAATACCCTTGAACCTGATCTGGATAATGCCAGCGGAGGAAATATGAAGAAATTGATAGTTTATTAGATAAACCACATTCCGGTATGCTGCTGGAATGTGGTTTTTTGCGTTTGTCGTCCTGAGGAATCTTGTAGCTTTACTTCCGAAGGATCTCGTGATTAGTCTTTCAGCTTTACGTTTCGTGAACAGTTGAGATTCTTCCAAAGATCAATGTGCATGAGACGTCGAGTCTTCGCAAGGCTTCGGCTTCGCAGGCAGAAAGACATTAATTCTCTTTCCGAACTTTCCAGTTCAGAAAGCAAGTAACAAACGAAGTTTCCGCTTCGTAAAAACAGGAAGTAGAAACTTCCAAAATTATGGACTTTCGAGTTGTAAGAAGTTTATGACGACTCGATATAATTAAAGGAGAAAAAGATGAAGAAAATCATGTTACTATTTTTAGCACTGATATCAGGAAGCCTACTGATCGCAGATACATTAGTGGGAGAAGTGATGGATGCAGAGAGTAAAACCAAACTGGCCGGAGTATCGGTTTTTATTCAGAATTCCAACAAAGGCAGCAGCACCGATGAATCCGGTAAATTTACCATTTCCGACCTTGATCCTGGGTTATATACATTAGTTTTCAAACGACAGGATTACAGAATCTTTGAGAAAGAAATCAATTTTCCGGAGCAAAGAATTCTTAATATCGGTTTGGAAAAAAAGCCGACTGAGATTGAAGGAATGACAGTTTCATCTACCCGGGCAAAAGAACGTGAAACTCCTGTTACTTTTACAAACATGAACAAAGAAATGATCGATGAAGCAAACTACGGACAAGATATTCCCATGTTGATGAATGAGCTTCCCAATGTGCTTTCTTATGCGGATGCCGGGAATGGTTTTGGCTATTCTTATCTCAAAATTCGTGGTTTCGATCAGAAGCGGATCGGTGTGATGATCAATGGAATTCCGCTGAACGACCCGGAAGATCACCAGGTTTATTGGGTGGATATGCCGGATTTTGCCGAAAGTATATCCGATATTCAGTTTCAACGTGGTGTAGGTAGTTCCATCTATGGTGTTTCCACATTTGGCGGCTCGCTGAATATGCAGACAAATACCGTGGGTATGCCGGAAGGTACTGAAGTTTTCGCCAACTACGGCAGTTACGAAACAATCAAATACGGCTTCAAATCGAACTATGAAATAATGAATAACATCAAGCTGAACCTGCGTCTTTCCCGCATCACTTCCGATGGCTACCGTGATAACAGCGCCACCGAACAGTGGTCATATTTCACAGGTTTATCTCATCTCGGAGAGCGTTCTATAACAGAGATCAATTTTTATGGTGGAAATGAATTGACTCATGCTGCCTGGGATGCCTCTTGGGAGGATGATCTTCAGGAAAATCATCAGCACAATCCCTATTCTTATGAAAACGAAATCGATGATTTTGACCAACCGCACCTGGAACTGCACCATAAATTCATGCTAAGTGAAACAATGAACCTGAACAACAGCCTTTTTTACATAAAGGGAAAAGGATATTACGAGCAATATAAAGATGGTCGAGATCTCTGGGAATACGGACTGGCAGATGATCCTTATACGATCGAAGCAGATTTGATCCGTCAGAAATGGGTCGATAAAAACCAGTATGGCTGGGTGGGAAATCTAACCTGGCAGCACAAGCTTGGTGAACTTACTCTGGGAAGTTATATCAGTCTCTTCGACAGTGAACATTGGGGAGAAGTGGAAGAGGTTATCGGAGCTGATACTCTGGGAATAATTTACGAAAAGGATCAAGAATATCATAACTACACAGGTGACAAAACTTATTTCACTTTCTATGTGAATGAGCTTTTCAAACCGACTGCCAAACTGAGCCTGATGGCTAATCTTTTTGTGCAGATGATCGATTATGAATTCGAACAACATGAATCCGGGAATTTTACCGGAGAATATCTTAATTCCTACAAAGTGGATTACGATTTTTTCAATCCCCGATTTGGTGTGAATTATAATTTCAATGAAAATCTGAATATGTATGCTAACCTTTCTTTTGCCAGGCGCGAACCGACAGATGGAGAATTATACGATCTTTGGGATGGGCCGGACGACCTGGGCATAGCTCCGCTTTTTGCAGAATCCGACACGATCTATGTGAATGGAGAGATCGATCATATCGAGTGGAGTGATCCTTATGTGAAGGAAGAGAAACTGATCGATTATGAACTGGGTCTTGGGTACGATGCTGCCATTTGGAAAATTAAAACGAATCTCTTCTGGATGAATTTCAACGATGAGATCGTTGGTTACGGCGGTGCGGATGATGAAGGAACTCCCATTCGTGGAAATGCAGATGAAACAGTGCATCGGGGTGTGGAACTTTCCCTGAAAACACAATTGCCTTATAACCTGCTTTTCTCAGGGAGTTTCAGTTATAATGATAATTATTTTTCTAATGACTTGATAATACAACAGCCAATTTATGACGATGAATCCGGGGTAATTGTAGATTATAAATCAATTAATGTAAAAGATAATAAAATCGGTGGATTCCCCGATATTTTGGCAAGTACAAAATTAGCCTATCGTTTGAACGATCTTCTCACTTCTATTCAGGCTCAGCATGTAGGAAAGCAATATCTGGATAATACAGAAAATGAAGACCGCATCGTGGAAGCATATCAACTGGTAAACTTGGGAATCAGCTACAAATTTGTTAACCTGTTTAACATAACTGATTTGGAACTGAACCTGAAAGTGAATAACCTGTTGGATAAAAAATACGAAACTTCCGGCTATTATGAAGGTTATGAATATTATAATTCAGCTTCAGATTCGTACTATCATTGGGGAGGGAATAAATTTTGGCCAGTAGCTGGACGTAATTTTGTGGCTGGGTTGAGATTGGGGTTTTGATTGCATGAAACCTTGCGAATGGTTGTCAAGCCTTCGCAATGGTTGAAATTAGTGACCATTACGAAGGTCAAGACCATCCGTAAGGTCTGTTTGTAGGGGCAGATCAATGATCTGCCCTTGTGTATAAATGTTTATAATTTATTCAAGCAATCTACTATCTTTTTCGTAATTTTACCATCCCAAGTAGTTATTTTTATTCTTGCTACACCTTCACTGATTTTTTTTTGAACTGGCTCTAATTCCTTCTTTTCAGCAACGAGTTCTTTTTTTACAGACTGCCTAAATCTATTAATATTATAAAGAGTAATAATCTTCTTGTTTTCTTCTTGATAATCTACAAATGATACTGGGGAATCCTTAAAGTCATTAGCAAACTTGAACAAATCACTAACTAACATTTCCCACTTCAAATTAGTATCACTTGATCATCAAATTTGTTGATA
>CAYWJN010000007.1:0-53461 GCA_964457455.1 uncultured Candidatus Cloacimonadota bacterium | reverse complement strand
AAGAAAAAGATTTGTTCGGTAAATATGATTATTATTGCATCATTACCAACAATCGCAAGCTCTCACCGGAACAGATATTTTATCGTCATTCTACCAAAATGGGAATGGAAAATCGCTTTAAAGACCTTTTAATTGATTTTAATCTTCATCATCCACGAATGCAATCTCTTTTTGCCAACAAGCTTTATTATCAGACAGTTATGCTGGTTTACAACTTGATAAAAGCAATCCAGTATCTGAAATTGAAAGGTCATGATTTCTTCTTGTCGATAAAGAGTTTTATCCTTAAGTTTATTATCATACCAGGAAAGTTAGTAAAACATTCAGGAAAGAGGACACTGAAATTACCCTATTATCCGGGAGGTGAAAGCCTATTGTATAAATTAATTTGCTGATATTCAGTGGTAGATTTAATAAACACAAAACGGATCACAGGATAGCTATATCCAAAAAAAGGGATTGTGGGTAAAAACCGATATTATTAAGCAAGATCATCTCGAATTGGAACAATTTGAATGTGCAATTAAAACCTTTTTGATGATTTTTGTTATGAAATAAATATTTTGTAAAAATTCCTATCGGTTTTTTTATATCTTTTCTTATGGAAGAATCTGGGAAGAACTTTAATAATTGACAAAAAACCAGTTATTCTGAATTTTTCTCAAAAAAATTAATATCGGTTTATTAAAAATCAGGGGAAAAGAAATGAAATGCAAAGGTAAGATAAAAGAAAAAAATCGGTTTGGCAAAGTGATTAAACGAACTTGTGGCGAAAAACTATCTGAACATGCAATATTCTGTCATGTTTGCGGTGAACCCACGAATGCACTTTCTGGACCACTTTCATCCAAAGTAAATTGGAAAGAAACCTGGATAGAATTCAAAGATAGAAAATCAAAGTTTTATCCTTTTGCGATTTTCATCATCTTAACCGCTTTTTTACTGGTTGGATTATCAGTTTATTTTGGAAGTGGAAATTTCTTTGATAATAATTATCTTTTCATAAACTTATTTTTGTTAATAACTGTTCCGCTGGTATTAATTCCTCTTTCTTTTAAGAAAGAAAGCTATTCAAATTTTTTTACTATAAAATTGTATTTCGCAAATTTAAAACACTATCCCAAATTTTTTCTATTTACTTTGATAAACATTCTGTATTTTTTTCTGTTGAAGATAATTTGTACCGGATATCTTCTGAATATTGCCATTGATCCTGTTTTACATATCGTAAGATTGGTAATGGTTTTGTATTGGATTGCCATCGTTATTCCAGCTCCTGTTTTGATGATCCGGAAATCTATGAATCCGATAAAGGCAATTATTGTAAGTTACAAAGCTGGAAAAGAAACCCGTTGGCAGCAGTTTTTTCTGGCTATCAGAATTGTGTTGGTCAATACTTTAGGAGCAGCTATTGTAGGTCTGACCTTGCTTGTTACTATTCCTCTTTCCTATTTGCAGCTGGTCAATATTATAAGAGTAGCTATTTTAGGTATGGGTTTAATGGTAACTATTCCTCTCTCATATTTGCAACTTGAAAGGTATTATTCAAAAATGGAAGAATTTGAGCTTTTTGAAAAATAGTAAAGCAACCAGCTTGGTCGCTAATCTCGACCTGGCAGATCGAGTTACATAAGGATTTTAAATGGAGCATCTCAGAATTGGAATTGTTGGTAATATTGGTGTGGGAAAATCCACCCTGGTAGATGCGGCAAGCACATCTCCTTTAAATGAAATTTTACTGAGCACAATTCCTGATAGAATTGGTGATGAAAAAGTATTCGCTTTCAAAGAAAAATTCAATCCTAAAGTGCTCGATGCTTTCTATAAAAATCCTGTTGAAAATGCCTTTATGGCTCAAATAGAATTTTTTAATGGCAGGTTGGACAGGCAACTGAAAATCGAGGGCTGCAAAGGTGTGATTTTAGAAGACAGGACTCTGCCTGAAGATTATTTTATTTTCGGTCTGGCTCAGAAAATCCTGGGAAATATGAGTGAAGAAGAATTTTTGGCTTATCAACGCACATACAACCTGATGACAGAAAAAATCCCTGAACCTGATTTAATTGTTTATTTGAAAGCCGAAATTCCAATCCTCCTCCAGAGAATAAAAGAGCGAGGAAGAAAAAGCGAAACCACAATCCCTGCCAGCTATCTTTCACTTCTTAATGAACTTTACGAAAAATTTATTTCCCGGCACGTGAATTGTCCTGTTCTGACTATCGATGCTAATATCGATACTCCTCTCAAAGATTTTTTACACGATGTAATAACCAGGATTGCTGATAAAATTAATGAGCTGGATATCAGGGTGGCAACTCCGGGAATCAGTGAATGGGTGACTTTGCCGGAAACTGCTGCCACTTTAAAAGCAATTGATGCAGAAAGAAAATTAGAACAATTTTTAAAGAAAACTCCAAAATTAATCACAATTGCCGGAAATGTTGGTCTGGGGAAATCCACACTCGCAGCGATTATGGAAAGAAGTTTGAATATTAAAGCTCTTTACGAAAATCCGGAAAAAAATCCGCTTTTAGAAAAATTCCTGGCAGATAAGGCGACGTATTGTTATGAACTTCAATTGCACTTTCTTAATATGAGAGCTAAGCTTCATAATGAAGGGAAAAATTCAAAATTCAGTTGTGTGATGGACCGAACAATTCCTGAAGATCTACTGATTTTCTGCTATCAATTCCTTAGAGATGGTTATCTGACGAGAAATGAACTGGACTCTCTTACAACGAGTTTTAAAAAAGTTTGTGATGAGCTGCCATCTGCAGATTTGATGATAATTTTGAAAGGTAAACCGGAATTTGCCTGGAACCGCATTCAGCAGCGTGGAAGGGAAATGGAAATTGAAGGTGGCTGGAGTAAAGCAGAAATCGAAGCTTTGGGTTTCTGGTACAATTCTTATGCGAAAGATGTGATAAAATTTGGATTTCACAGTGGTAAAATTCTGACGATAGACGTAGAAAAAATCGATTTTACAAACAGGATTCATGCAGGTTACATCTTTGAGGATATTTATAATATCTTGATAGCTCTAAATTAAAATATTGAAAAATTATTACTGTCATTCCCGCGAAAGTGGGAATCTGTAATGATTAAGAAAATCAGTGGATTCCCGCTTTCGCGGGAATGACAAAGATTGGAAATGATAAAAAAACAAAGTAATGAGGAAAAAGGAAATCAAATGAAAAAGAGAATCATTTTTTTAATTGTACTAAGTTTTATTTTTCTTTCGCTTCTTGCAAGCGAAGCAAATGGAAAGCAAATTTCTCTGGAAGATGAATCTTTGTTAATGGCTGTACTCTGGCATCAGACTTCTGCAGAATATGCAGCTCTGGCTTATCAGGCGTACAATATTGCCAGGTTGAGATTAGATGAAGATTTACAGATTAAGAGAGAAAAGAAAAGAGCTATTATTGTAGATATCGATGAAACAGCATTAAACAACTCATTTTATAATGCCAAAGGAATACTTCAAGAACAGAAATACCCAGACGAATTTTATAAATGGATAGATGCAGCACAAGCGGAACCAGTTCCGGGAGCTTTGGAATTTCTTACATACGCAAGTAAAAAAGGTTGTGAAATATTTTATATCTCAAATCGCAGGGGAAGGTGCATTGAGGGAACTATGATGAATCTGAAAAAATTTGGCTTCCCCTTTGCAGATGAAAAACATATACTCCTGAAGAAAGATAGGATAAGCAAAAAAGAGAGAAGACAATTAGTTGAGGAAGAATATTTTATTGCTCTTTTAATTGGAGATAACCTGATTGATTTCGCAGAAGTTTTCAAAGGAAAAACAATTGAAGAACGTTTTGCAGAAGTTGATAGATTAAAAAATGAGTTCGGGAAAAGGTTTATTATTTTACCAAACTCAATGCATGGAGAATGGAAAAAAGCTCTTTATGATTATGAGTGGAACCTGACCAAAGAGCAAATGATGGAGAAGAGAATTCAGCGTTTGAAGACTTGGTAAAACCTTGCGAACGGTTTACTCCCCTTCGTAAGGGGAGATTAAGAGGGGTTTTCTTAACCTTCGCAATGGTTGAATCGGTTGAATCGGTTAAACTGGTTAAACTGGTTGAATTGGTTGAATTGGGAAAAACGGTTGGAGATATAATTTGGAGATTAAAAAATAGAACACGGATGACACGGATGGAACGGATTTTCACCGATAAAAATGAATTTGTAATTTATTTGTTATTTGAAATTTGGATTTTGAAATTTATTTGTATATTGGATCGAAATGTTTTTTTTCACAATCAGGAGTGATTGTGATACACAAAAAAAAGGAAGCTGATTGCTCAGCTTCCTTAAATTTTATGTCTGTTTATTTAGAATATTAGAGAAACTCCCGCATTGAATGTTCTTGGAAGTCCAAAGTAAACTTCTGCAGAACTACCAGAGTGAGGATAATGTGGAGGTGAACCCCAATCAGCCCAAGCATTGTAAGCGCTATTGTCAACTGCATCTTGAACATAAGTATCATCCAACAAGTTGAATATATGTGCAAAAGCTTGCATTTCAAATCCCTTTACAATTGTAGGAAGATCATAAGATAAATGAAGGTCTACAAGACTATATGGTGGGATTTCCCAACTTTCTGCTGTGTCATTTGGATCTTGTCGGCTGAATGGATCAAATGTTGCATAGAAATCACAGAAATACTTATAGGATACGGTAGCTGAGAAACCCTCAACAGGAAATAGTGTTGTTCCCAGAGCAAGTTGTGTTTGGGGTGCATCACCAACTTTGAGGTCTTTAACATAAATATCAAGAGTATCTTCATTACCAGGACCAGCTTCATATCTAACATCTAATAAATCGTTTAAGTATTTCCAATCACCTTTTGAGAAAGAAAAATCAAATTTTGCAAATGTTAATGGTTGTGAATGAACTTCGAATTCAGCACCCATATGTCTGGAATCAATACCGCTTACAAAGATCTTTATTTCATCATCCGGGGTATCTACAGAAAAACTTTTTGATTGATCAACCCAATTCGTGAAGTAGAAACCACCCTTAACATTCAGAGATCCCTCCAGACCCACATAATTAAATCCAGTTTCAAGAGAAGTGAATTTTTCGTTCTTTGGATCTTTAACCAGTTCTCCTGTCCAATCATTAATTACTTCATCAAATATTGGGCATTTGTTTACATAGCCAGCATTTCCATAGAATCCAAAATCATCAGTCAATCGGTAACTTGCACCACCTTTACCTTGGTAGCCAAGAACCCAATCTGTCTCTGAAAATAATTCGTCACCTGTTCCATCATCAACAAAGTGATCAGTATATGAATATTTAACTGCAGAAAGTCCACCCATAATTGTAGCAGATAGTTTCTCTTTTGAATATTCACCTTGAGCATAACTACCAAACCAACCTACATTATTGGTATTATTATAATCAATTTTGTCACCGAGACCCTTTTGATAATCTACTGCTGTAGTATCAAAATCATTACCGTCAAAGAAGAAATAATCACCACCTAAAAGGTCTCGCACTTCACGGAAGTGATCAATTTCTGCAGTTCTCAGGTCAATGCCTGCAGAAGTTTTGAAGTTATCATTAATGGTGTAATATGCTTTGGAAATTGCTCCAATTGTCCATTGAGTATTACAACTGTTTCTAAGAATACCGGCTGAACCCGTACTTAATGTATCATTTTCTGCAATTGTCGAATTCCAGTCAACAATTCTTGATGGTCCGGAATAATCCCAATTCATACTGCCATAAGTACCTGTTCCGCCACCTTTTCCTCCTGAAAAGTAAACAATGGAATAGACATCTAACTGTTCGTTTAATTTTGTAAACCAGTTTAAATTTATCTGCGGCTTATGATAGAAGTTTTCTCTTTCATTGAGAAAATTCGGAGAGTATCTATCATGTAGTTGACCATTCCAGCTCTGCTTTCCTTTATAATCAGAGCTTACAACGTTCCAGTTTTCATTGTAGTATATTCCATCTTCAGATTCTTCGAAATCAGAAAAATAGTCATCAAGTTCACTATCAGGTACATCTGAATTATCTTTGGCATATTCATGACTATACGCAGCCATATTCTGCATATATAAATTCTGACCATGTCTTTGGGGAGCACCAGCAACATAGAGTTCAAGACGATTTTTTTCATTGATATTATAGCTTGTAGCAAGATAATATGACCAGGCATCTGTCCATGTTGCATCAATGACTCCGTCACCAGTTTTACGAGTTACATTAAAACTAAAGGCATATTTGTCATCTATCAAACCAGAATTTGCAATAAGAGTGTTCTTTTCGAATCCTCCAGAACCAAATTCTTGTTTGAACAAAACGCCTTTTTTCATTTTGGTCGGATCGGTTATCATATTCATAGTTCCGCCAATAGAAGGAACCGCAAGGTTAACTGCACTTAATCCTCTTTGAACCTGGATAGATGATGTAGCATCACCAAGACCATCCCAGTTTGACCAATAAACCCAACCATTTTCCATATCATTGACAGGAACACCATTGATCATTACAGCAACATTTCTTTGATTAAATCCACGAATATTTAGACGTGCATCACCTGCGCCACCACCTTGTCCAGTGGAATAAACACTGGGAGTATTTGTTAGAACAAGTGGGATATCACGCGAACCAAGAGAAGAAGTAATTTCTTCTTTTTCGACATCTGTAAATGCGATAGGAGTTTCAATGTTAGCACGATCTGAAACCACATTAATTCCTTCAAGCAGGATGGCTTCCACGACTAATGAAAAGTTCAACATTGCAGTTTCATCGGCTTTTACTTCAACCTCTTTTGAAACTTGCTCGTATCCAACGAAGCTTACAGTAACGGTTTGAAAACCAGCAGGAACATTTTTAATGATATAACTACCATTCTTTTTTGTATAAGTTCCTGTTTCAGTACCCTCAAGATACACAGCAGCATTTGGTAATGCTTCACCTGTGTCTTCGATAGTAACTTTTCCAGCGATGCTACCACCAGCAGCAAATAAAGCGTGCGGTAGTATTAGCATAAGCGATAAAATTACGAACAACAAAAGTCTCTTCATGCAAATCCTCCATAGATTTTTTTTTGCCTTTTCGGCATTGAAACATAATGTTTCTTTCATTCTGAAAAAATCAATCGCCCTCTCATTGTCAAGATAAAATATTTTCAAATTTCTTTTTAAATCTTTATAGGAAATTATGTTCAGATTTTAGTTAGATTATAAGCTGGTTTTCAACGAATTATTGTTTTTAAAAATAAAATATTTTTTTAAACTGATATGTATTTATTAAATAAGTTTTATATAAAAAGATCAAAATTATAAAAATATGTTAGTAAATCTTTTAAATATTTGGAAAACGACAAGCCAGTCATCCTTCTAAACTCATCCTGCTTGTCTGGGCGTAGCTTTAGCGGAGACTGACTGTTCTTCTCTTTTTGATTAAAATATAAAAGATATTCTAATAGAGAGGGAACATAAGAAATGCAAGAAGAAATAAAAAAGAAAAAAAGCTTTTTTGGTTTTTTATTTCTTCAGGATTTATCCGCCATTATTTTAGGAGGATCATCTTCTTAAGACAGGTATAATCTCCAACCTCCATTTTGTAGAAATAAACGCCACTGGCAACACCTTGATTGTTAGCATTTGTTCCGTTCCAGACAATGCTGTAATTATCAACTGTATGATATTCATTCACAAGTGTTTTTACTTTCTGACCTTTGATGTTGAATACTTCGATGGTTACATTTCCAGCTTCCTGGATTTCATATTTGATGGTTGTATCCGGATTGAATGGGTTGGGATAATTTTGTGATAGAAATCCAGTATGAGGAACTACGTTTTCATCTGAAGAAAAAGAATATGAAAATTCAATATCTAATGCTGCATACATCAGCTCGCCGCCATTATTTTGTCCATTACCTTGAACTGAAGAACCAAAGTCATTGTCATCCAGATAGAATAAATGTACTTTACCATGATAATTGCCTGGAGTATTACTGATAACTTCAATTAAATCACCAGGATACACATAACTAGGAATCTGATCTGCCATTTCCGGAGTTTCATTGGCATTCAGGAAAACAGGTTCAGACCAGGTTTGTCCATGATCTACTGAAATAATGATGGCAATTTCCGGTGTGGCTTCCCATTCCCAAAAAGAATCATCTCCATCATAATATCTTTTTGCCTTTGTTCCATCCGACCAAACAGAGACCAACCAATTTTCATTTTTTGCTGTTTTGAAAGAATTTTCATGGAAAGCATCGTCACCTACAGGCCAGTAAATGGGCCAATTCCAAACCCATTCGGGATCTCCATCTTCATCAAATGAATCTACAACGCCGTCCTCATCTAAGTCCCAGGGAACCATTGGAGTATTATTGATTGGATCGGCACCTTCAATGTAAAGATCTTTGAAACTGAATTCATGGGTGATTAAATCAAAGACGATTTCTTTTGGATAAATCTGGCACCATTCTGGATAATAATATCCGGGGCCATTACCATCGAGCGCATCAAAGGTAATTCCCATCGCTCCGGTCCAGGTAGCTTTTGTGTCATTATCTTTCAAAATCACATTCATATGACTTGAATGTATATGTTCCTGTCTTACTTCATAAGGAATCAAAGGTGTCGTTTCATCGGAATATAAATATGCGGTTCCATCTTCATTCAGAGGATTCCACTGGTCAAAAAAATAACTTTCCGAATAATATTCAAATGGACCTTCTCCGTAATTTTCATTAACAAGAGCGAAAACATCAGACACAAGACCATCAATATCGATTACATATCCAAAATAAATTATGATGTTTTCAGAAACAGCAGCACCTTTGAAAGGTCTCATCCATACAGGGTCTTCAGCATTCCAGGCATCCATCTGCTCGATTGTTCGATAAGTCCAGGTTAAAGTTGATTGTGCATCCAAATCTGCTGTATTAAAATCAGCATAAGCGATGAGAACATTTTCACTGGGAATTCCAGCCGGACCATGAGACATAGTAACATTTTGTGCGGATACATAAACCCTACGATAATCTCCGCCAAGCGGTGATGAATCGCTGATATAAACGTAAGGCCAAACGAATTGATCGTTTGTAAATGGTAAAATGCCGGCAGCACCAAGCTCACTATTGTCAATCACATCAAAGGGATCAATCCATAATCCCGGACTTCCCATCATATGAAACAGATCATAAATAAATGTATCTTCCAAGGTTGGATCGTCGTCCATATTTACATGATAAGTAACCATCGGATCTGCAGTAATCTGGTCAATATCAATACCAGGATAACCTTCACTATAATCCCAGGTTGCAATCGGATCCGTATCGGTCACATTGCCGTCCGAATCGATGTATGCATAAAAAACCCTTCTGGTTGCATTTGCTGTTTCCGTTGTATGAAATACAACATATGCACCTCCAGCAGGCAATCCATAAGGTTGAGAAATTTCTGGTTGAATACGAAGCGGCATGCTGCAATAACTTCCCGGTTGATAATCATAATATGTTGATGTAATGGTTGTGGGCGGAACCACAAATTCAAATGCCGGTCTATCTCTTGTACTCGCGGGAAGAAAACCGTTTCCTTTCATCGGACTCGGTAATGATTTGTCAGGTCCTGTTGGCTGCATAAAATCATCCGCAAATAAACAGCCCAAAAATACTAATAGTAAAAAAATAGTTAAAAGTTTTCTCATCTTGTTCTCCTTTTTTAATCAAAAAGAATTCCTCGACGCTTGCGTCGGGGTTATCGGCAAAAGTTTGAAAACCTGGGTTTTCATAAAATGATAAATAATCAAAAAAATCCATTGAATACCCCGATGGCTTGCCTCGGGGATCATTTATTTTTTTCTGAGTATATAAAATCTATCTTTTTTATTATTTTCTTAGAAAATTTGTAAAGATATTTTTTTATAATCAAATAAAAAGCGGCTAACTGAGAATGTTAACCGCTTTCAACTTGTAAGTAATAATCGTTATTTCATTAAGATTTATCCGTCACGGTGCACAAGTTCGCCATTATTTTAGGAGGATCATTTTCTTTGTAGATTCATAATCTTCGGTTTTCAACTTGTAGAAATAAATGCCTGAAGTAACCTGTTTCCCGGATTCATCCATTCCATCCCACACAATTGAAGATTGAAGATTGAATATTGAATATTGTCTAATCTTCTGACCTTTTAAATTGTAAATAATTATCTTTGCGTCCTTTGCGTCTTTGCGAGAAATATTAAAATTGATTATTGTAGTCGGATTGAAAGGATTGGGATAATTACCAATTAATTCCGTTCTCATAGAAGCCAGGCTATTTTCTGTACTTGTTTGTTCGATAGTAACTACATTTGAGGGTTCGGATTCATAATCTCCGGAATATACTGCTGTGACATAGTACTCATAGATACCATTAGGAACATTTAAGTCTATATAAAATATGGCTGCTGTAGATGCTATCTGATTATTATTCCGATAAATATTATATTCAATTAATTCTCTAATTTCAATAGGAGCTTCCCAGGTTAGTAAGACATTTGCTCCCGGAGATGTTGCTGCCAGGTTAGTTGGAGGAGGAAGAACAACTGTGGCTGTGGCGTCATTGGAAGGTTCAGATTCACCCTCATCATAAACAGCAATAACATAGTAGGTATATTCACCTGCATCAAGTGGTTCATCCGTATAACAGTTAGTTGGGAAGGGGACATTACTGATCTCATCGATGAGTACTCCATCACGGAAGATTTTAAAACTTAATAGGTCGCGATTAACAACATCCCATGTAAGATATGCACTGTTGAACTCGATTACTTCCGCTTCTAAATTCTGAGGAGGATTTGTTCCGCTGGAACTATCAACCGTGAGAGCCTTCATACAGAAATTTCCGGTATTTTGATATCCGGACGGATCATTATAATAATAGAAATCAAGCCAATCATTTCCGCTCTTATAATAGCTTTCATCCGGATTTGCAGAGGATTCTACAATGGTTCGGTATTGAGCTCCAAGTAACACAGGAACATCAGAAGTTCTATCGTAGGGATGTCCGCCATCTGACAGAATGAGATAAACATAAAAATCTTCTCCTTCAGATAGAGGAACAACTGTATCCAGCTCAATAGTGTGTAAACCAATATAATCTATTGTTCCGGATTTTGCAGATAATTCATTTTGCAGGTTTGTTCCGTCAAAATCATCATATACTTTTATGGTATAATCCACGTTGTTTGCGGCTGTAAAAAAACTGATTGCATTTATATCTTGGGAACCATCTGCATAAAAAGCATTAAAAGCTTCGGAGCAATCTTCTTTCGTATCTCTCCAACCATGATAATCATGATAGTAAACACAATCATAACTCATTGGTTCCACATTCTGAAAGGAAATTGCTCCCATTTCAGGATGGTGCGTGCTATGTTTATCATAATAGGAAATCCAGAAATAACCACCCAGTCCCCAGTTCGCTCCCCAACTGTTCTTACAAAGCCAGGCGCCAGGCTCGGGAGCTTGGGTTACTTTATTATCATCCCAACCAACAATGGCAACTGCATGATTGGGCTCTAAATTACTGGATGGCGGTTGATAATGAATATAATTGGAAATAAACGAACCGCTGGAACACAAGCAGGTTCCCATCACACCATAATCCATAATTGCGTACTTTATGGTATTGATATTGCTGAGATCCAAGCCCGCATCATACCATTCAATATCATTCACATAATAGTAATGATAACCGGGAGAAAATCTTAAAGGTGGTGTATTGTAAGATTGCCCGTCAATATCTCTCACAGCTCCTTCTCCTCGACTGAGATAAGCAGAAGTTACCATGTAGTCTCCACCCTGGTGAACCTCAAGACCACTTCCTGATGGTGGTTCAATATCATCATTATTATGCTGATTAAAGCCGTTCCACCAGTCGAGATGATATTCAGCCAGAGCCGGTTCACCAACTTCGCCCGCGGCTGCCCAAGCACCTGTTATCAGCAAGTTTCCTTCAATAGCAGCCATCGCTCCATGAGTCCAGCAAGTTCCACCCTGTTGGCTTTTAACGGAAGTTACGTAGTTTTCACCATTCACATCTCGCAGGTCATAAGTTTCAGGTGGGTCTGCAAAAATTTTTGTGACAAACATCAAAACAGTGATTAAAACAACTAAGAATAAGATTTTTTTTCTCATCATTTCTCCTTGTACTTTTTTTATATTTATTTCACTCTTCTGGAAATAATCCACTTAAATTATGTCAAGTTTTATCATCAAAACTGAAACCAACGATAAAACAATTCACCACAAAGACACTAAGTCGCGAAGAATATATGACATCTGTAAATAATAATATTTTTTGTAGATTTTCATTTTAAGCTGCAAATATCTTCTTCAAGAACAGAAACAACTTATAAATCTAACCGAAATAAACCGGCTTCTTTTGCTGCAATTAACGCATCTTCAAATTCTTTTCCGGTAAGATAATTTGAGAGACCTTTCACTTCACCTGCTCTTCCGCGAGGACGATATTGAGACATAATATTAACATAAGTCTTTGGAGAAACTTTTTTTGAAATAAATTCTGCTACTTCTTTTGTATTTGCCATGTTATTTGGTAGAACAAGATGCCGAACAAGAAGACCTCGTCTTGCGATCTCGTTTTTATCAATTCTTAAATCTCCAACCTGTCGATACATTTCTAAAATCGCTTTCCGTACAACATTCGGATAATCAGATGCGTTGCAATAAAGTTCAGCAATTTCAGAATCCCAGAATTTGAAATCAGGCATATAAATATCGAAAACTCCTTCCAGAATTTTCAACGTTTCCACATTATCATATCCACCTGTATTATAAATTAAAGGTATGGATAAACCCATTTCGATAGCAATTTCCAAGGCAGATAAAATCTGGGGAACAACATGAGAAGGAGTAACAAAATTAATATTGTGACAACCATTATTTTGAAGTTTCAGCATCATCCCAGCAAGTTCATTATCTGTAGCTTCATATCCATTTCCTTCATGACTGATATCATAATTCTGGCAGAAGACACATAACAAATTACAGTTTGTGAAAAAAATTGTCCCTGAACCATATTTTCCAACCAGCGGAGCTTCCTCGCCAAAATGAGGATTATAGCTCGAGACTATTGCTTTTCTCCCTGTGTTGCAGATGCCTTTTTCATTTAGCAGTCTGTTAACTCCACATTTGCGGGGACAAAGATAGCAATTCTCTAAAAGTTTGTAAGCTTGTTTTATCTTATCTTTTAGAAGACCTTTCTTATATGTTTCGATATAAACCGGTGAGTACGACATTTTAATAAACTCTTTGAAAACTATTTTCACTTTTATTATGCAATAAATGTGTCAAATTTTGTATGAAAATATAAGTTTCTATTTCTAAAATCAAAACAAAAAGGGGACAGCCGAAGCCATCCCTTTTTTATAACAAGCAGATTATGCTGTTATTTCATCAGGAAAAAAAAAAGTTGCCCCAAACTTCTTCGGGACGAAATTTTCTTATTTCATCAGGATCATCTTCTTCGTAGAAGTGTATCTTCCTGAGTTCAAACTGTAGAAATAAACTCCGCTGGAAACATTTTTACCGTTATCATCTGTTCCATTCCAGATAACTGAATGTTTTCCGGTATCCAATTTTTCGTTAACTAATATTTTGACTTTTTGACCTTTGATATTATAGATAATCAATTCGGTGTTTTTTTCGATGTTCTCGGTGGTAAATTTAATCGTTGTTATCGGATTGA
The DNA here is from genome assembly GCA_964457455.1 of uncultured Candidatus Cloacimonadota bacterium. Taxonomy (GTDB): domain Bacteria; phylum Cloacimonadota; class Cloacimonadia; order Cloacimonadales; family TCS61; genus JABMPU01. The sequence continues at coordinate 39,719 of CAYWJN010000007.1, read as the reverse complement.
AAGGGTTGGGATAATTTTCTCCAAGATGAGTTTCCAAAGTAACAACATTATTACCAGCATTAACATTACCATACAAAAATTCAAGATAATTTGCCATCAGACTTTCTTTAGTATTTTCACCTGTTCCATCTGCCATTGCACCGAAAACACTGGAAGCTGCTATTGTATTATATGTTCCCTGCTCATAAAAAACGCCACGGACGAAGCCATCCTGTGATTCCAAGAAAGCAGTTCCGTTCTCTACTTCAAGTTCATCGATACCATAATCAGCATTTGTACCATAAAGATAGGCAAAATTATAATTCTCAATTAGAGTTCCATCAATTCCATAAAGATTTTCAATACCGCTGTATCCAAAAGGCATATTAGAATTATTTCCTAAACCGAAATAAGAATATAAAGTAGTGTGATCACCTGTTCCTATATCAGAACCTTCGATATAACAGGCTTTTCCTGAATTCAAGAATTCAATAATCCTTTGAATATCGTCAGAACCAACTGGTTCTGGAGGTGTCCATCCTCAGTCTCCGCACCAAAGGCCAATTGTGACGAACAAAATATCATAGTCGGAAAGATTTGCAGGTAACACTGTATCCACGGTTGGAGTTATTCCATTTGTATCTAATGCCTTTACAATCGCCCATTCCACACCTACTTCTGTCCACGGATCTTCTGGATTGAGAATGAGTTCTTCATTATCTCTATCCCAGACAAAAACATTTTGAGCAAATATTTGCATTGAAATGTTAAAGACAAATATTAACACTATCACAAAAATTATTCTTTTCATACAATCTCCAGCTTTTTCTCTATTTTATAATGCAATAAATGTACCAAAATTTGTAGGAAAAAATAAGTTTTTATTTCAAAAATCAAAACAAAAAAGGGACAGCCGAAGCCATCCCTTTTTTTTATAATAAGCAGATTATGCTGTTATTTCATCAGGAAAGAAAAAGTTGCCCCGAATCTCTTCGGGGCTAAATTTCCTTATTTCATTAGGATCATTTTCTTGGTGCTGGTATATTTTGCTGCATCCATCTTGTAGAAATAGACACCGCTCGATACATTTACACCTTTTGTATCCTTACCATTCCATATAACACTATGATAAGCTGCTTCAAGATGTTCATTGACTAATGTTTTTACAAGCTGTCCCTTAATGTTGAACACATCAATCCTTACTTTGCCTGCTTCATGAATTGCAAAATTGATAGCTGTTTCAGGATTGAACGGATTCGGATAGTTGCCACCCAGTTTTGTGTATAATACTGGAGGATCTTCTTCCGTGCCTACACTGACAACATTCAGGGTTACAGGGATAATATAATCATCACCATAGTTGGAGTTATTATGAATCAATAGATCGGCTGTGAGTATTTCCCCTACAGTAAGTTCTGTAGCATCGAATGTAACTTCGACAACAATAGAACCACCATTGCCGGGAACTGTTGCAGAAATGTTGTCGGTTATCATTACCCAGTTTACAGCATCTGCTAATTCCACTCCCCAAATATTAACATTCTGGGCTGTTCCGCATATTGTCCATTTGCCAGGTACAAATGCATCACTAATACACATACCACCTGCAATTCCTGTGCCGACTGCAACTATAGAACCAACATCAAAATTCACGCCTGTCTCCAGACCTGTGGCTATATCAAACTGAACTAGTTGATTAAGAGTAGGACCATCCTGAGAATATCCCCAAAGATATGGTCCACCGGGAAGTACATTTTCCCAGGCAAAACCATAATAACTTAGGAATACTCCGCAGGGGAAACTATCCAATGTTGTGCCGTTACGATCAAAAAGTGTGATAGTATCCGACCAGTTATTAGCCCAGAAACCATCGCTTGCTTCGTCATAAGCAATAGCTCGTACAGCTATCGGAGCAGTGATTGTACTGATCACAGTCTGAGTATCAAAATCCATCTCATACACTGTGTTGGTTGCTGCTGCTCCATAGAAGTATTGACCATCATAAGCAAGGTCGCGGATAGCGCCGGGACAACCTGTTACTGCAAATTCTTCAATAAAGGTACCGTCCATTGCATATCGGAAGAATGTAGTGCCATTCCATTTGGTTGTGTACATATAAGTTCCATCTGTTTCGATGCCGGCTTCTCCACCACCAACTCCTACGGGCCAATCAAACTGCAAATCAAATAAGTCGTCGGTTGGAGGTACTCCGTGAGAGTGATTGCTCGCATTCTGGTCACGATCGTTTGATGATAGCTCTTTGCGAACATTCGATGCATTTTTCGAGGTTTTAGTATATTCGCTTGAATTTACATTTTCCCTCGGATTTGAAACATTAGAAATTCCTGATCCGTTTCTTACTCTAACTTCTGCCGGGAAATCGAAGCTGATATCATATTCGAGTTCTCCTGGTCCATCATTGGTAATAATGAACGTCTGCACTTCTGTATCATCAGGAGGCAGGTTAGATACAAGTTCGGTTACATCGACAGAAATTTCCGACCATAATAATATGAAATCAAGTATGTTGGGTCCAGTGACAATCGTATAACCCAATTCTTCGGCAGGTAGATATAATGGGGCTTCGCAGGTTATATCGTAGTCTCCTGGCCAGATAGCCGTGATTTCATAGGTGCCGTCTGCCAATGTTGTAGCACTGAGTCCTGATCCTACAATTGAAACTACTGCGCCCTCTATAGGAGTTCCGGTTCCAAACTCGGTTACGATTCCAGCTAGCCAGCCCGGATCCGGTGTAGATGCTCCACTGATAGAAACATCATCGATGTACCAGCCCGGATATTGAACGGAAGCATCCGAACCGAAATGCCATCTGAACATTACAGATTGGCTAATATATGGAGAAAGATCGAATTCAAGAAATTCCCACCCTGCAGAAGATCCGCAGAATATTTCCTCGCCATTTAATGGATTTGCTGTATTTGCTAAACCGGTATAACCTGTAAGTGGTATAATTACTGACCATGATGTACCTCCATCTGTAGAGATCTTTACATTTCCACCATCAAAACCATTTTCAATATCATACCAGTGCCAGAATTCCAGCTCGGCAAGAGGTGATTCTATAAAGAATGGTACGGGAGTATCTAAAGTGAAATTGGCTCCATTAGGATAATCACCACCAATTACAGTAGCCCAGCCATTAGTGCCGGAATATCCTGCCATTGGACCAGAAGTAAATGCACCCCACTGCCAGCCGCTAGGATTATCGCTTATCAGACCACCATCATTGGTTTCGAAATCACACCAGTAAGCATAACCTTCTAAAGCAAAATCAATTGTTGTTGTTAGTCCTTCTGCAATTACAACATCCTCTACCATTTCTGTAGGATAATTCGGAAAAGCACAAGTAACATCATAAGTTTCCGCTACCATGTTATCGATAAAATAATAGCCAACGTCGTTCGTGACAGCATCATATTCATAACCACCTTCGCTGATGGCATCGATCTGTGCTCCCACCAGAGGAGCTCCATTTTCAGCATCTGTTACTGTTCCATCAAGAGTTCCAAAAACATGAGGATTCATCACAATATCATGCTGAACAATTACACTTGGAAGTACTTCTACCTGACCTTGATAATTGTAATAACCGGCTTTAAAAGCATTTACATCTTGCATTCCAGTCACGAGGTCTTCGAGAAGATATTCGCCTGCTGCATTTGTAGTAGCCGGTCCCCAGGTTCCCACAAAAACTTCAACACCCTCAATGGGATTCGTAGTGACAGCATCTGTAACGATACCTTCAACATCTCCATGTGCCAGTACAGAATAATAAAAACGAAGGTCAGGATAAAGTGATTTTTCATAGGTGCTGGTAAATGGTCCGGTCGTGGCATTAAAATGTTGTGCTGCTGAATTATCATTATAAGCATGACGTGTTCTAAAGGGAGTTCCGGATTCAGTACACCACCAGAAATCAGAAGTAGTATAATATTCGTCATCATCCCTGATAACCATCACAACCAGATTGCCTGAGTAATCGTATTCAAAAGAGGTGTCAAAAGGAATATCAACCCAACTGTCTCCCGGGGGAACATTCGTCATTCCGGCAAAAACCTGTGTGAGTTGGGAGCCGTCTATCCAGCCGGCACTCAGGTCGGTCTCTTGTGTTATTCCCAGCCAGATTTCCAGGTAATAATCGTTGTTAAGAGTACTTATTGTATTGGCATGATAAGATATAGTATTGATAAGCATGTCTGTTCCAATCCATTCCTGAAGATAAATGCATTCTGTCATACTATCCATATACCACAAATTAATTGGTATTTGATAATCTTCAATTTCTTGGTTTCCTATTTGAATAAGTGAAACTCCAATACCAACCTGAGCAGTAGTGGATGTGGGACCCGGACCGGAATTGTTGAAAGGAGTAAGAGCATACGAGTAAATACCCGGTTCTGGTATGGTATCATCTATCCATTGTGTAGCAGATCCTATAATTTGAAAAACAACTCCATCGGAACGTTCGACATCGTATCCGGTACAACCTGCAAAATAACCGCCGTGTAATCCGCCGGTGGGATTCACCCAGTCTAACTGTGCAGCCAGATCGTCTGTACTTACATCCGTAAGAGTAAGGTCTGTAACTGTATCCGGAACATCTTCCCCTACCCAGGGAGTTCCAGCAAACGGGATACCTTCACCCTCGGAATTATATCCAACTACTGAATAATCATAAAATCCTGCTGCGGGTACTGCGACATCTACGTACATTCCGGGTCCCCCAATAATAGGTGCGGTATCGGTATAAATCAGAACAGCATCGCGATATACTCTCATTTCAAGTAATTCGGTTAACGGGTCTCCGATTACAGTTAATGTGGGGCATGTCCATGCTGCAGTTAGTTCCAATGCTCCAGCCGGATCAGTGATAAAAGTAACATCAGAAGGTGATCCTGGTGCATCTGGAACTGCAGGAGGACCAGAAAGAATACAATCATCAATATACCAATAATTTATGTTAAATGAATCTCCATCAAGAAAGAAACACATCTGGAAGTTCGCAGAACCAACATCCGGTGTTGTAATAATAACAGTTTCAGTAGTTGCTGGAATTGCCCCATTTGGGACTATGCTCCAAGCAGTATTCCAGGTTACACCATCACTGGTTGTAGCAACTCCAAGAGTATAACCACCGGAAAAGTCATTAACATTATGTTTAAATTCCAGGCTTAATTCCAGCATTCCCACAGTATTTAAGGTATTTGTACACATTCTGCTTATGCCGACAAAGGAAGGTGACCAGTTTAATATCATTTCCGGAGAAGTACCACCGGCATTAGCAGTTGCAGATGAAGCCCAGTTACCCTGTCCCAGACCATCTACATACCAGCCTGCAGGTGGAACGCCAGCAGTGAAATCTTCATAGATCAAAAGACCCGGGTCTGCTATCAGAACCCAGTTGGAAGTTGCAGTTCCTCCATCTCCAATCGAATTGTAAGCTTGAACAGTGTAGTTGTAGTTACCGGAAAACGGAACGGTATTATCAACATAAGTGGTTGCTATGCCTGCAGGTTCGAGTATCACTCCATCACTCCTGACAATGTGATATCCCAGTATAGCATTATTAAATGCGCCCCCATTCAAACCGGTGGTTGGATTATCCCAGGTGAGTGTTCCGGAAAGAGCGCCCGGTAAGGTTTGTTCTAATAAAAGATTTTCCACAACATTGGGCACATCTTCACCAACCCAGGTTGTACCAGATGCTGGAATGCCTTCACCAAAATCGTTGAAACCTACAGCTTTGTAAGTATAAGTTCCTGATGCGGGTACCGCCATATCTATATACATAGCTGGTCCGCCAATTACAGGTGCGGTATCTGTGTAAATAAGATCTTCCCCTCTATAAACCCGCATCTCATCAAGATCGGTTAAGGGATCTCCATTCACCTGAAGAGTAGGACATGTCCAGGCAATAGTAGCTTCCAGAGCTCCGCCTGCATCTGGTATTACTGCAAAATCCGTGGGTGCACCGGGTGATTCCGGTGGCGCCGATGGTCCTAATTCCACGCCCCAAATATTGACATTCTGGGCTGTTCCGCATATTGTCCAGGTGCCTGCTACAAAAGCATCACTAATGCACATACCACCTGCTATTCCTGTGCCAACTGCAGTTATAGAACCAATATCAAAATTCACACCTGTTTCCAGACCTGTAGCTATATCAAACTGAACTAGTTGATTAAGAGTAGGACCATCCTGAGAGTATCCCCAAAGATATGGTCCGCCGTCTAATACATTTTCCCAGGCAAAACCATAATAACTTTGGAATACTCCGCAAGGGAAACTATCCAATGTAGTGCCATTACGGTCAAAAAGTGTGATAGAATCCGACCAGTTATTACCCCAGAAACCATCATTCACAGGATCATAAGCAATGGCTCGTACTGCTATAGGAGCAGTGATCGTGCTGATCACAGTCTGAGTATCAAAATCCATCTCATACACTGTGTTGGTTGCTGCTGCTCCATAGAAATAGGTTCCATCGTAAGCAAGGTCACGGATACTGCCGGGACAACCTGTTACTGCAAATTCTTCGATAAAGGTTCCATCCATATTATATCTGAAGAATGTGCCGCCATTCCATTTGGTTGTGTACATATAAGTACCGTCTGTTTCGATGCCGGCTTCTCCACCGCCAACTCCTACGGGCCAATCAAACTGCAAATCAAATAAGTCGTCTGTAGGAGGTGTTCCATAGGGGTGATTGCCCGCAAATGGATCACGATCGTTCACCTGAACTTCCTGGCGAACTTTTACCTTGTCTGCTGCATTTAGAAAACTCATAAACAAGCAGGCAATAACTAAAATAAAAAATACTTTTTTCATAAATTTCTCCTTAATTTAATTTTTCCCAATTTCGATGATTCAATATCATCCTTTTAAGTTTCGATAGTTAAATATCATTTCACCTGATTGCGATATTAACGGTTTAAATAAATTAATTTGCGAAATTTACAGTTCCTTTTTCCTAATTTTGATATCTACGGTTTTACTCTTTTCGACCATTCAAAATTTATATTAATAAATCTCATATTGTAATTACTTATTTTTACACTTTTTTTGTCAAATTTATTAATTTTTTTTAGGAAAAAAATAGTTGTTTTATATTGGAAAAATTTCGGTAATCTTATGTTATGATGGATATAGTGCCTTTTTCTAAAGACCTTGTTAAAAAAAAGTTTTTAAAGAAAATAAAAAAGGGACAGCCGAAGCCATCCCTTATTTTTTATAATAAGCAGATTTTGCTGTTACTTCATCAGAAAGAAAAAGTTGCCCCGAATTGCTTCGGGGCGAAATTCTCTTATTTCATCAGAAAGAAAAGTTGCCCCGAATTGCTTCGGGGCTAAATTTCCTTATTTCATCAGAAAGAAAAAGTTGCCCCGAATTGCTTCGGGGCTAAATTCTCTTATTTCATCAGAAAGAAAAAGTTGCCCCGAATTGCTTCGGGGCGAAATTCTCTTATTTCATCAGAATCATTTTCTTGGTGGAAGTATATTTTGCTGCGTCCATCTTGTAGAAATAGACACCGCTCGATACACTCACTCCATTGTCGTCTTTTCCATCCCAGATCACACTGTGATTAGCTGCTTCAAGATGTTCATTCACTAATGTTTTTACATATTGACCCTTGATGTTGAATATATCAATCCTTACTTTGCCTGCTTCATTAATAGCAAACTTAATTGCCGTTTCAGGATTGAATGGGTTAGGATAGTTGCCGTTCAGCTCTGTAACAAGTGGTACCGGACTATTACCTGCATCCAATGTTACGGTCGCATCATTAGAAAATGAGGATTCCCAGCCACCAGCATAGACTGCTGTAACATTATAAGTGTGTGTGCCGGATGGTACGCCTACATCAAGATAGAAAGTTGAGGTTACATCATCAATCCAGTCTCCATTACGATATACATTGTAGAAATCTAATTCTCGTGAAATAACTGTCTGGCTTAATTCAATGAATTCTACAGGAGTATTGTTAGTCTGAATGCGTGCTTCTCCTTCTCCGTAGTTAACTTTGAATCTTGGAGCTTTCACTATTTCATCTGTTTGATTTCCCATGATCCAGAGATCCATCAGGAAGTCACCAACAGTTGATAAACCGAAGGCGGAATAATTTGACAGATCTCCATAGTAAGAAGTTCCACCAGTTGCGGCATCTCCATCGATACATGGATATGCATCAGCAGGATCATTGCTCAGTGGTTCTATGAAGATTCCTACTAAGCCTGAAGCTGATAATGAACCAAGATCAATCTCTTCTTCCCAGATGTCATCGCCTGTAGTCTGAAGACCGTTAATGGTTCCTATTTCAGTATAGGTATCCCAATCTACTATGTGAATATTGTAATCCCAGGTGCCGAAAATTCCCCAGGGTGAATGACGGAAATCTACCATTTCTACAGTTACGTCTGTATAACCAGAAACATCATATACAACTCCATAACCACTACCATAAGCCTGGTAATAAGCATTATTAGGAATGCCGTCATGCTGGCTGAGTTCATAAAGACCGCCTCCACCAGGTCCGGGTGCATCCCAGCTTGCAAATACATTGTTGATGCCCTGTACTATTGCTGTTAGATCCAACGGTGCATAAAGGTTAACTGTTACCTCTTCTGCATTGGAAGGATCAGATTCACCTTCATCATAGATGGCGGTTGCCCAATATTCATAGGTACCTGCATCAAGTGCAAGGTCATCATAAGTCAATTGATTAGGATCAAGGATTTCTGCAATCTCTGTTCCATTACGATAAACCTTGTAACCAAGAAGCATACGGCTGTCTCTGTTATTTTCGATTCTCTTGGTGCGTGTGTTTGTGTAAAGCACTTCCGGAGTTCCGTTGCTAACCATTTGTCTGCTCTTTTGTAGCACTGGTTTACTTGTTAGAAGTCCATCTGCATCACCACCAACAACACCTTCGATGCACCAGTTGTAATCGAGTCCAAACGCTACACTGATTTCCTGCCAGACTCCAGTATAGTACATCCAGTCACCTTTACCTGCTACTGCAGGACCTGCATCTACGCTGGCAGGATGATCACCGGTTGCTGACATATCATAACCAATCCAGTATTCATTACCAGATACAAGTGGGATCGGAGTTGTGAGAGTATGTTCCGTCCAGTCTTCGATGAGAACAGAACCTGTGATATCTGCTGAGTAAATTTCTGTGCCGGCATTACCGAATGAACCGCCTTCCCATACTTTGACTGCTACATAACTGAAATCTGCTGTTCTGATATGAACATTCACTGATGTTAAAGCCGAACCATAATAGGTAGCTAATTCATCTGCTGTGAATCTGGCTGCACACATGAAGTCTGCTGCTGCACCTGTGCCAATTCCATTTAAATCATAACCTGAATGATAAGCAAGTACACCGCCTGTTCCAGCCGGTTGCTCCCACTCGAGATAAACATCATTGTAATCTGCTAAAGTTGCAGTAAAGTTAATCGGCGGATAGGTAGGTGAAGATAAGAATGTGAATGGTACTTCTACAATATCAGATTCGCCTGGATCATCATATACTGCGGAAACCCCAGCTACATAGTCTGTATCTGGTACAAGACCTGTATATTGGTAGGTTAGTTCTGTAGTGTAATCCTGTAATATGTCATCAAGATATACATTATATCCGGTTAGTTCGTCGCTTGGCTCTGCATTGGCAAGTGATAATGAGACATCATCTACATAGAACAATGGAGTGTCTGTTGTAGCTGAATTTGCGCCACCAAAGATATTAACTCCACCGAATTGAAGAAGACCAGGAGTTCCGAATGTGCCAAGTGTCCACTGGTATCCTATCATTTCTACACCATTAAAATAGTAAGTTGCCCAGTCGCTATCTAAGTCAACGACCACTATTAGTTCCATCCACTCATCGTGATTAAATGGATGAGTGAGAGCACCTGCGCCTCCAGCATCTGCAAGAGCTGTTCCATCTGTCTGGTAGTAGATCTGGAATGCCCATTCTGTACCTGGCGTACTTGTCTTTTGCAGGTTAAAGTATCCACAATAACCTGTAGGAACATACATATTTAATTCAATTGCATATACACCTGATGTGTAGTCATCCATGACAAGTACAATGTCTTGGTTCAATTCTACGATGATGGAATTTGATGGGCTGATAGATTGATCATCGCTAATAAGAACATCTTCAGCACCACCGGGAGTTCCGCTCCAGGTAGCCCAGAGATCCGGAGCTACTACACAAAGGTAATCTCCTACATTATAACTATCAAAGTTTTCTTGGATAATCGTTCCACCCGGAGGATCCCAGGTTACGATACCATTATAAGGATCTACAGCAACGTTCTCTGGTGGATCAAATGGGTTGGGACCAGAACCTACATCAAAAAAGTCGAGGATGCCAACAACAGCATCTTCAAGTGTATTGGTTCCACCTAAACCTGTGATTTCAAATGAAGTACCGACAGTATTGTATGTTCCTGAATCATAAGCAATACCACAATCGTAACCAATAGCCGTATTTGAGAAGATTGTTACTGCTGGAGCTATTGGACCCAAATGGTCGATATAGTTATTTTCACCTGAATAAGACCAGGTCATACCGGATAAGAAATCTGCTCCAGTTACGGTTGAAAGATCAGATGATCCATCTAATAGTCCATTGAGATTGAAATATCCGTGTAATGAAGTCTGTGTATCATAAGCCCAGGTGTCTCCACCTTCCATGTATACGCAACCGCCACCATCGAGATAATTTGTAGCTGGTAATACTTCAGCTTCCTGAAGCACATAGTTACTTGAATAAATCCCCAACAGAATGAATAATGCTTCTACATCTGATGTGAGTGGATATGCATTCCAGTCGCTTGTTACAACAACCTGGCCTGCATAATTGTTCTGAATGGCTGTTTGAAGTGCTGCACCGGTTGAAGTAGGATCAAGGTCTAAAATAACGATACCGGAAAATGATTCACCAAGCCATTCAGTATTGGAAGTTTCCGAACCACCATCTCCAATAAGATTATATGGAGTTACAGTATAATAGTAATAATCTGGAGCTGGTATTGTTGTATCCAGATAATCCGTCTGAATACCTGTAACTTCAAACAATACACCATCACTTCTTTCGATGTGATATCCCAGTATAGGATTATTGAATGCGCCACCATTCAAACCTGTAGTTGGGTTGGTCCAAGTGAGATAACCATTTCCACCCTGTTCTACTAAAAGAAGATCTTCCACAACATTGGGAACATCTTCTCCGACCCAGGTTGTACCAGATGCTGCAATACCTTCACCAAAATCGTTGAAACCTACTGCTGAGTAAGTATATGTTCCTGATGCGGGAACTGCTGCATCCAAATAGAATCCAGGTCCACCAATTACGGGTGTGGTGTCTGCGTAAATTAGCACATCATCGCGATAAACCCGCATCTCATCGAGATCGGTTAAGGGATCTCCATTTACCTGAAGAGCAGGACATGTCCAGGCTACCATTGCTTCCAGAGCTCCGCCTGCATCTGGTATTACTGCAAAATCCGTGGGTGCTGCCGGTGATTCCGGTGGTGCTGCCGGAGCTAATTCTACTCCCCAGATGATAACATTCTGTGATGTTCCACATATTGTCCAGGTACCTGGTACAAATGCATCACTAATGCACATACCACCTGCTATTCCTGTGCCAACTGCAAATATAGAACCAATATCAAAATTCACACCTGTTTCCTGACCTGTGGCTATCTCAATCTGAACAAGTTGATTTCCATTACCTGCCTGGCTATATCCCCAAAGATATGGTCCACCGTCTAATACATCTTCCCAGGCAAAACCATAATAGCTGATCCAGGTGCCGCAGGGAAAACTATCCAATGTTGTGCCATTACGATCAAAAAGTGTGATAGTATCTGACCAGTTATTACCCCAGAAACCATCGCTTCCTTCGTCATAAGCAATAGCTCGTACAGCTATAGGAGCGGTGATAGTGCTGATCACAGTCTGAGTATCAAAGTCCATCTCATACACTGTGTTGGAGGCTGCTGCTCCATAGAAATAGGTTCCATCGTAAGCAAGGTCACGGATACTGCCGGGACAACCTGTTACTGCAAATTCTTCGATAAAGGTTCCATCCATATTATATCTGAAGAATGTGCCGCCATTCCATTTGGTTGTGTACATATAAGTACCGTCTGTTTCGATGCCGGCTTCTCCACCGCCAACTCCTACGGGCCAATCAAACTGCAAATCAAATAAGTCGTCTGTAGGAGGTGTTCCATAGGGGTGATTGCCCGCAAATGGATCACGATCGTTCACCTGAACTTCCTGGCGAACTTTTACCTTGTCTGCTGCATTTAGAAAACTCATAAACAAGCAGGCAATAACTAAAATAAAAAATACTTTTTTCATAAATTTCTCCTTAATTTAATTTTTCCCAATTTCGATGATTCAATATCATCCCTTTAAGTTTCGATAGTTAAATATCATTTCACCTGATTACGATGTTAACGGTTTAAATAAATTAATTTGCGAAATTTACAGTTCCTTTTCCATTCTTCGAAATTTGCGATTTTTTTAATTTTAATTCTCCCATAAAATTCATATGCGAAATTCAATAAAAGATACTTACCGTTTCTACGATTTTTTTGTCAAACCTTTTTATTAATACTAATAATAATATTCATATAACTCTTATTATATTGACTTCTTACAATTTAGTCATATATTCCATCAGATCTACGATCCGAACAGAATATGCCCACTCATTATCATACCAGCTTAAAACTTTGATAAAGCTGCCATTTGCCATAGTTACGCCTGCATCAAAAATTGAAGAATAAGAGTTGCCGATAATATCGGTGGAAACAAGCGGTTCTTCCGAATATTCCAGAATTCCTTTAAGATAAGTTTGAGAAGCTTCTTTCATTGCCTGGTTAATTTCTTCTTTTGTAGCAGGATTCTCGATATTTATGCAAACATCAACCAAAGAACCATTGGGAGTGGGAACTCTAACAGCCATGCCATTGAGCTTTCCCAAAAGGTCTGGAATAACTTTGCCGGTGGCAACTGCAGCACCGGTAGTTGTGGGAACTATGTTCACAGCAGCAGCACGAGCTCTTCTTAAATCTTTGTGTGGAAAATCCAGGATCCTCTGGTCGCTTGTGTAAGAATGGATAGTAGTCATAAATGCAGATTTTACTTTGAAATTATCGTTGATGACCTTCATTAAGGGTGCCAGGCAATTGGTTGTGCATGAAGCATTGGATACAATTTTATGTTCCGGTTTGAGGGTTTTATGATTCACTCCCATCACAATTGTTGCATCAACTTCATCTTTGGCAGGAGCAGTAATTAGCACTTTTTTCGCTCCGGCATAAATATGTTTTCCAGCACTTTCTTTTGTCCTGAATACACCTGTTGCTTCAATCACGAAATTAATTTCTAATTTGTCCCAGGGTAATTTTTCCGGGTCACTCTCGGAAAATATCCTGATCTCTTTATCATTAACAATTATCGCATTTTTATTAACTCGAACGTCATTCTGGTAAATTCCATGAACTGAATCATACTTCAGTAAATGGGCAAGAGTTTTGGAGTCGGTAAGGTCATTAATTGCTTTGATTTCAAATTCCTGGCGAGTAAAAAGTTCACGGAAAACTAATCTCCCAATTCTTCCAAAGCCGTTGATGGCAACGTTTATCATCGTTTCCTCCAATTTGTTTTTTTATAAAAGAATCGATTTGCCGGCACTATTGGTAATCTGTACAAGTTCCTCTACAGCAGATTGAACTGCATCTTCTGTTTTAATCATCCATTTACGCGGGTCAAACCTGGATTTATCCTGGAAATACTTTTCTTCAGTGATGTTATCCGGTCTCACAACAGCATCTTTTTCTTTTTCCCAATAAGCTTGAACTGCTATTGCCATTTCCATCTGATAGCGTGTATCTTTATTGATTTTTACAACACCGTTTTTAATTGCTTCCTGTTGCTGCCAAGCTGTTAAACCGGAAGCTCCATGAAGAACGATTCCTCTTTCCACATCATTTTGAATCAGCAGCTCATCAATTTCTTTGATAAGGTCTAATTTCAACGTAACCTGAGCACCTTTTGTAACTCCATGATTCGTACCCACCGAAGCAGCAAAAAGGTCAACATTGGTTCTTTGCACATATTCCAATGCTTCTTCCGGCTGGGTGTAAAGCTCTGTATCAGAAACAATTTCATCTTCAGAACCTTTAATATAACCAATCTCACCTTCAACCAGGATATCGTATTTATGTGCTATTTTTACTACTTCCGATGAGATGCGAATATTTTCTTCAAAATCCTCTTTGGAAGCATCTATCATAACAGAAGAAACAAGATTATTCTCGATACAATAAACAACAAAATCGAAATAATTTGGTGTAGCATGATCGATGTGAAGCCCAACTCCGGATTTATTAAATTGTTGAGAAAGTGTTTTAATCATAGAAGAAATCATTTGAGCACCGATATTAATGTCTTTGCTTTTACCGGCAGCGTATTTTGCTGCTCCGGAACTCATCTGCAAAAGCCCATCCGAACTCTGTGCATCATAGCCTTGAAGAACTCCGCGAATAACACCATCAAAAACCACATTGGAAGCAACTATGCCAAAACGCTCTTTTTTGGCTTTCAGGAAAACTTGTTTTAACTCGTTACCATTATAAAACATAATGTCTCCTTTTTCTAATGTAAATTATCAGAAACGCAAAATAAAATGATTCCTTTCCGTTCAAGCTGGACAAAGTCTTATTATCAACAGAGATCATTCGATAGCATCAGCAATCCTGAAGCTGCCGGTTCAGGATGATAAAAAAAATCACTTATTACCTTCAATTTCTTTAAAAATTTTTGTTTCACCGGAAAGTTCTTCAATCATAAACTCTGCAGATTCAGTAAGGTCTCCATCGGGATATTTTTCGAGCAATTCATTAAACATTTCAATAGCTTTTTCTTTCTCGTTTAGTTCTTCTCCATACAAGAATCCTTTCATAAACATTGCTTTGTAGTCATTAACATTATCTGGATAGAACTTAATGATCTGGTCATAATAATAAATCGCGTCTTTGAACCGTCTCTTTTTTTGTGATTCTTCAGATTTATTAAAATACTCTTCTGCAGTAAGTTTAATGATCAGTCTTTCCGGGTATTTTTTAAGATTATATTTTGCTTCCAATTCTGCTTTCAGGTTTTCGAAATTCTCTCTTGATATCTCTTTTACCATTGTTGTTTTGATCTCATCTTTTACTTCATCGAATGGTGTTGAAACTGCCAGGCTATCTTTTAGAATCTTAAAGAAAAGAAACTCTTCTTTGGAATTTTGAGAAATCTTGCTGAGTTTTTTGGGATCTGTATCCCAGATGGCTTTACAGAATTCTTTATCTTTGCCGAAACCGGGAACAATATCATTATTATAAATGTGATCGATTATTCCATCCTTTTGAGGATAAGCAGAATTTTCAATGATGCCGGCAATAGTTTCCTCATCATTTTTCTTTAGAGCTTTTTTCACTTTTTTTCGCATTTTTTTTGCTTGTTTCTCAGTTTCAAAAACAAAAGCCTGAATTTTCCTATAAGGATTGGTGCTGAATTTCTTGATGTTCTCATCATAATATTTTCTCAAATCTTCATCTTCGGTTGGTATGATTTCCACAACTAACCGATTATATGTTGTTCTCAAAATCATATTCAGCTTGATCTGCTCTGACATCTCTTTGAGGGATTCCTTCTTATCCAATCCCTCATCTAAAGCATCCAGATAGAAAACATCATATTCAACCGATTGTTCGACCATACGTTTCAAATCTTCAGCATCTTGCAATCTTTGAATTTTTTGAGGAGCAATTTTTACATTCAGTTCCAGAAAATCTGCCAAGTATTTTTCCAAATCCGGATTTGAGCTTAAGATAAACTTCTCATTTTCAGGATATTTTTGCTCGATCACTTCTTCTACTTTTACTGAATCGAGAATAGAATTGATGATTTCAACATTATATTTTGCGAATAATTCCTGCTTTTTCTTTTCGAGCAATTCCCTTTGCTGTTCCGGAGTTATAGTGTTTCTAACGTCGAATTCTACTTCTTCATATTTGATTTTTACAGGTTCTTTTGCGCGAGGTATCTTCAGAACTTGATCAACTCTCAATAAATTCGGAGACTTGAGTTTGTCCGAGTTGCTTTCAAAAATTATTTTCCACTTTGATTCATCATTATATATGGAATCTAAACCAGCGATTTTTCGTAAATTATCACCGGCTTTCACAACATAAGAATCAAAAGTTATTTCATCTTGCTCTACAAGTCGTTTTTCATATTCTCTTTTTGTTTCTTTTTGGATATATTGGTTTATCAAATCCTGTTTATACTCATTGTAAAAAGCTGATTTGAGCTGCAAATCAATTCTTTGCAGAACTTCTTCATCCTTTTCCAATCCCATAGACAGAGCTTCCTGATAAAATATTGCTTCTGTGCCAAGCATGTTAAGAAGATCGACTTTGCCTTCATTTGTAGAATATTTTTGCCTGTACATTGCGGGTATTTTCTCGATTCGTTCTTCAAGCTCTTCTTTTGTGATTTTACCACCATCATATTCTGCAATGATCGTTTCATTAGAAATTTCCTGTGCAATCAGAACGAATGGCAGTGTTAGAACTAAAATTATAATAGCTCTAAAAGTTGATTTTTTTGATAACATTTACCATCTCCTTTTTTCATCGTAAATTTTGAAGTCACAAAAAAAAATTGACTATTTTTAAAGTCAAGAAAATAAATGAATTGTTTTAATGGCAGAAGAAAGCTATAAAATAGGATTAGTTATGGAACTTTTTTCAATAGATTTAATCAAATTGAAATATTATGCTCTCGATAAAAAAAGCTGTTTAACAGAAATGGCGGAGTTTTTATTTGAGAAAGGTATTATCAGTTCTTTCGATGATTTTTTTAAAGCAGTTATGGAACGTGAAAATCTTATGTCCACTGGAATCGGAAAAGCTGTTGCTATTCCTCATGCTCGTTCCAATGCGGTTTTAGAATTGAAAATTCTGGTTTATCTACTTGACAATGAACTGCCGTTTAACGCAATTGACGGCGAGCCTGTGAGAATAGTGTTTATGGTTGCTGTACCGGAAACTATGAAGCAGGAATATACAAAAGCTTTAAGTTTGATTTCTAATTTTCTCAGGAATGAGCAAAACAGGAATGAACTTTTGAATTCGCTTACGAATGAAGAAGCTTTAAATATCTTAAAAAGGATAAAATATGAAAGTTAGTTTTTCTATAATATTAATAGCAACTATTTCTTTCTCTATTTTTGCTATCAGCGAAGATGCAGGAACAAGCGGATTTTCTTTCCTGAAAGTGAACTATTCTGCCAGGGCTGCAGCAATGGCATATGCCTTTACCGGACTTTCTAATGATGCCAGCGCTGTTTTTTTCAATCCTGCCGGATTATCACAAATCCAATCAAAAGAAATTTCCACAACTTATATGAGCTATTTCGATGGGATTCAATGCGGCTCGATTGTTTATGCTTTTCCTTATGATGATAAAACAACATTAGCTGCCTTCTCTCAATTCTTAACAGCAACAGAAGATAGAACTCTGGCAGATGCAGATGGCAATTATGCGGGAACAGACGGTACTTTTGGAATATCTGAAGTTTTATTCGGTGTGAGTGCCAGCCGTAAAGTACTCGATGTTCTGGATTTGGGAATTAATATAAAATATCTGCAGGAATCCCTGGACGAATATGTCGGTTCTGCTGTTGCTATCGACCTTTCGCTTTTACATCAAACTACAAATAAAAATCTGAAAGTGGGAATCGCTCTTAAAAATTTGGGTAAACAACTTTCCTATTATACCGGAAACGAATATGAGGAAAAACTACCACAGCTTTTTGTTGCTGGTTTCAGTTATCATCCGGACGAAAAATTCTTTGCAACCCTTGATATTTACAAACCTATGGAATTCGATTTCTCCGGTCGTTTAGGTGTGGAATATCAAATTCACGAAATCCTTGCTTTAAGATGCGGATATAAATCTAATGCGGAAGATTGGCGAACCGGCGGAGACCATGAAACCTTTGCAGGACTCTCTTTTGGTTTTGGTATAAACTGGCAGAAATACACTATCGATTATGCAATTATTTCTTACGGCGATCTTGGTTATGTGAATCAAGTCTCACTCAAATATTCATTTTAATTTATAGTCTATCGGTAAAGTAACACGACCAGCTTGGTCGCGAACTTGTATTATTTCATAGTTTGTCTAATACCAGCAAGTTATAAAATAGAGTATCGAGCAGGCTGCTCGATTTACGGATGGAAATTTATAACCTGACTTTAGAAATAATGTCAGGTTTTTTATCCTCTTTTTTTTGATAATTAACTATTTATTAATTTTTTCATAATAAAAAGTTAGACAATAATTATTAAAATAAAAATTTTGTTTTTCCCAAAAATTCTGGCGGTTAGGATGCAAACAAAAGATTTTTTATTCGAAATAGGTACTGAAGAAATCCCTGCCGGCTATATTTCAGCCGCAGTAAATAAGCTCAAATCATATTTTACATCCAAACTAAAAGAAGCAAAACTTTCTTATGAAAAGATAAGCACCTTTTCCACACCAAGAAGATTGGCAATTATAGTCATTGATTTACAAACAAAGCAGGAAGATGAAATTATTGAAAAAATCGGACCTGCAAAAAGCATCGCTTATGATGAAAACGGAAACCTGACAAAAGCTGGTTTGGGATTTTTAAATGGAGTTGATGAAAAAAAGATCTGTTTCAAGCAAACAAAGAAAGGTGAAAAAATTGCCCTGAAAATTCAAAAACAGGGAAAAGATACAAAACTGATTCTATCTGAATTTATTAAAGATGTTATAAAGGAAATTCCCTTCCCTAAAAAAATGAAATGGAACCAGCAACAATTTTCGTTTGCCAGACCAATGCGCTGGCTGCTTGCTATTTGTGGCAGCGAGGATATTCCTGCTGAATTTAACGGAATAATAACCGGAAATATCTCTTTTGGCAATCGCTTTCAGGAATTAGAAAATCCAATAATAATCAATTCTGCTGATGAATATGAAAAAAAATTGAAATCTGTTTTTGTGATTGCAAATCGTGATGAAAGAAAGAGAATGATAGTTGAGCAGATTCATTTGCTTTTTGAAAATTCCTCAGAAAACACCCTGGAAGATAAAAATCTTTTAGAAACCGTTACGGATTTGGTCGAATTCCCAACTGCAATAATTGCAGAATTTGATGAAAAATATTTAAACCTTCCCAAAGCTGTAATCACTTCTACTTTATCCGAACATCAAAAATACTTTCCTATTATGTATCACAAGCAATCCTGCTTGTGCAAAGAAACAAACAAGATTGACGAAAGAAAAATGTATCACAAGCAATCCTGCTTGTGTAAAGAAACAAACAATAAAGAAAGAAACAACGAAGAAACAAACAAGATTGTTTGTTATACACTAACTAATAAATTTGTTTTTATCTCAAATGGAAATCCTGAGAATTCCGAACTGATAAAACTGGGAAATGAAAAAGTTGTCAAAGCCCGTTTGGAAGATGCATCATTTTATTATAATGAAGATAAAAAACAACCTTTGGAATCTTATGTGCCAAAATTAAAAGAAGTTACTTTCCAATCCGGACTTGGTACTCTTTTTGAAAAAACAGAACGCATCATGAAAATCGTAACCTTCTTAAACAATAATTTAGAATTGATTGAAACGGAAAAAAAGAACTCGCTTCGAGCCGCTTATCTTTGCAAGGCAGATTTAGTAACTTTGATGATAAATGAGAAAGAATACACCAAACTTCAAGGATATATGGGATACAATTATGCCCTGGAAAGCGGAGAATCTCCGGAAACTGCCCAGGCAATTCTCACTCATTACCAGGGTGGAAACGCAAAGGACGAATTTCCCATGAGCAAAGTCGGTGCTTTGGTAGCAATTGCAGATAAAATGGATACGGTTTGCGGAATTTTTGGTGTGGGATTAATTCCAACCGGTTCCAAAGATCCATTTGCCCTGCGGCGAGCTGCTAATGGAATTGTTCAAATTATCGATTCTCAGAAATTTGAGATTAATCTTCATCAATTAATCGATAAAACTTTTAAGATTCTTAAAGATAAATTAGAAAACCCTGGAAATAATAAAGACCTTGTTTATGATTTTTTCAAACAAAGAATAAACCGGTTCTTGAAACAAAACGGAATTGATTATGATGTGATCGAGAGTGTGATGCATATTGATCATTCTGATATTACAGATTTGAAGCAGCGAGCATCTGACCTGCAAAAATTCAAACAAAGAGAAGATTTCATCAAACTTGTGATAGGTTTCAAAAGAGTTTCCAACATCATTGCTGAAGCAAAAAATCTCAGGGTTGTAAATATTCAACTTCTTCGTGAAAAAACAGAAAAAAGCCTTTATGAAAAATATCTTACTCTTTCAGATTCCCTGGAAAAGTCCCTCCAAAAGAAAGATTATGAAAAAGTAATGGAAAATTTGGTTAGTTTCAGTATTTTAATAGATAATTTTTTCGATGATGTTCTGGTAAATGTGTCGGATGAAGAACTAAGACAAAACAGGTATAATCTTTTAGGAAAGATCAGGAAACTTTTTCTACATGTAGCAGATATTGCCAAGATAGTTGTGGGAGAACAGAATAGTAAATGACTAAAATCACAAATAGCTAAAAAATTAAAATAGAAAAATTAGTTATTTAGCATTTTTTAGATTTTAAAAAAAATTTAAAAGGGAGTTATAATGACAATTCACCTTTCTCATAGAGCAAAAGCAATTAAAGCCTCACCTACTCTTGCTGTTTCAGCGCTGGCAAAAAAAATGAAAGCCCAAGGAATCGATGTGATCAATTTTGGTGTAGGTGAACCAGATTTTAACACACCGGATTATATCAAAGAAGCCGGCAAAAAAGCGATTGATGATAATTTTACTAGGTATACAGCTGCTGCCGGAATCATAGAATTAAGAGAAGCAATATCTGCCAAATTAAAGAGAGACAATAATCTGGTTTGTAACCCACAGGATATCATTGTTTCACCCGGAGCAAAAGCTGCCATCATAAATATTCTGATGTCTGTTTGCGACCCGAGAGATGAAGTCTTGATTCCCTCGCCGTATTGGGTGAGTTACACTTCCCAGGTGGAAATGATGGATGCCCTTCCCGTGCTTCTGCCCACCACAATTTCCAGTAAATTCAAAATAACTGCAGAACAACTCGAGGAAAAAATTCTATCTTTGAGCAATCCTAAAGCTCTGATTTTGAATTCTCCAAATAATCCCACTGGTTCGGTTTATAATAAACGGGATTTAGAAAAAATTGCTGAAGTTTGCCTGAAACATAACATTCTGATCATTTCCGATGAAATTTATGAAAAACTTATTTATGATGGAGAAAAGCATATTTCGATCGCTTCTCTTTCAGCTGATATCCGCGAAATCACAGTTCTCATTAATGGTGTTTCCAAAGCTTATGCTATGACAGGATGGCGTTTGGGATACGCAGCCGGACCCACAGAAATCATCAAAAGAGCAATCAGGATTCAAAGTCATACTACCTCAAATGTGAATTCAATGACCCAAAAAGCTGCTTTAGCTGCTCTCACACAAGATGATGGAAGTGTGGAAAAAATGCGTAAAATATTTGAAAAAAGAAGAAATTTCCTGGTTGATAGATTGAATAAAATCGAGCATGTTAAATGTCTGCTTCCAAAAGGTGCTTTCTACACAATGCCAAATGTGGCTTATTATCTGAACAATAAAAAGAACATTAAGACTTCTGTGGAATTATGCAAATACCTTTTAAAAGAATATCACATTGCAGTTGTTCCTGGTTCTGCTTTTGGAGCAGAAAAATATATCCGCTTTTCTTATGCTGCCAGCATGGAAAATATTGAAGAAGGCGTGAAAAGGTTGGAAAAGGGTTTAATAAATCTGCTGGAAAAATTATGAAAGTTTTTAAAGAAAAGTTAGAAAAAAATTGGCAGGAATTGCGAACTAAAAGAACTACTACCTGGACGAATTTTATTATCAGATTTCTGATCTTCGTTTTTGTGGTTATGATTATCCGTTTTTTTGCCAGTCCGGATACAGATAAATTCCGGGATTTTTTAACCTTTTGGAAATCAAATCAGCCAGAGAAAGAAATAGTAAATAAACCATAATTTTATGAAATGGCGAATCTTAAAATCCGGCAAATTGAATCCTGCAGAAAACATGGCAATCGATGAAGCTGTTTTGAACGGAATAATCCAGGGTCGCTCTGTTCCGACCATCCGTTTTTATGGTTGGGAACCTGCCACAGTATCTTGCGGATATCATCAAAGTGCGGAAAAAGAAGTTGATTATGTGGCATTAAAAGAATTTGGTTTTGGCTTTGTCAGACGTCCCACTGGAGGACGATTGGTTCTTCATAATGAAGAAATTACATATTCTGTGATTGCTCCAACTTCCGGAAAATTTTCCGGTAATGTAACTGAAATATATTCTGAGATAAGCAAAGTTCTGGCTTCAGGATTTTCCATGCTGGGAATTGATGTGGATTTTGAAAAAGGTGAGTTTGGTTCAAAAGAGCAAAGACAGGTTTCAAATCCATGTTTTACTAGTAGTTCGCGTTTTGAGCTTTCTTACAAAAAAAAAAAAATCGTGGGTAGTGCTCAACTTCGTAAAGAAAATGCGTTTTTGCAACATGGCTCCATTTTGTTGAATCATAATCAAAGCAAAATCGCTTTTATTTTACCTAATCTGCAAAAAGAAAAAAGGGAAAAGCTGGCATTGACGCTTTCAAAAAAAACAATTTCAATCAACGAGATTGTTTCTTCAAAAATATCTTTCAGCCAAGCTTGCGACATTTTTGAACAGGCTTTTAGGAAATCCTGGCAAAGCGATGAGTTCTGTAATACAGCTTCTTTAGAAAAATTTGAAAAATCAAATGCAAAACTTTTAATTAATAAAAAATATGCTTCAAATAAATGGAATAAAAGGAAATAACTGATGGAAAAGATTTCATCTGCTCAAAAAATAATTGACACGAATTTTCTTTATCTCGTTTTTGTCTGAAGTATAAAAACAAATACGATAGGGGGGATTTTTGATGCAAAGAAGAATATTGATTTTAATACTGATGCTTTTTCTTATTACCTTTTCTCTATTTGCAGGCACAACCGGCAAGCTTGCAGGTAGAGTTAAAGATGACGGCGGCAATCCTATTCCTTTTGCCAACATTATTTTAGAGGGAACTCAGATTGGAACCCAAACCAAAGAAAATGGACAATTCATTATAATTAACATTCCACCCGGAACTTATAATGTTTTGTGTACTCAAATCGGTTTTGCCAGCCAAAAAATCACAGGTGTAAAAATCTATGTCGATGAAACTACCATTCAGAACATTACTATGGTAAAATCTGCAATGGAAGTGGAAGGTTATCAAGTTACTGAAGCAAGAATTGAATTGATCAGTAAAAGTAATACAAGCTCCGGATTGACAATGACATCAGATACTATCGAAGATATCGCTGTTGATGATATCGAAGGACTTATCGCAATTCAAGCTGGAGCTGTTCAGATTGGAGGTGAGCTTCATATTCGGGGTGGACGCGCCAACGAAGTTGTTTATTCAGTAGACGGCATGTCTGTTTCTGACCCGGTTGATGGTGGAGCTGCTCTCACAATCGATACAGATGCTATCCAGAATATGAAAGTAATGACCGGCGGCTTTACTGCAGAATATGGTAATGCCCAATCCGGAATTGTAAATATCGTCACAAAAAGCGGAAGTAGAGATTATTCCGGCAAAATCGAATTTACTTCTGATCATCTTTTTTCCGGTGTAGATAATTCAAATTCCGACGTGGTGAAATTCGCTTTAGGAGGACCGGTTTTCGGACCTTTCAGTTCAGCAATGCGAGATAAATTCACATTCTTCCTTAATGGTGCTGCAAACTGGTACGACGGCAGGTATAAAGATTATTACAACTCCGATCCAAACGAAGAATTAGAATATTTATATCAGCCCAGCTTCACACCCCGCAATCCATATGAAGACAGAGAACAATTTATAGAATTCGATCTTGGCGATAGAAATTATAATGCTTATAATGTAAACCTGAAAACTAAATATGTCTTCAATCCTACTCAAAACCTTACTCTCGCTGTGAGAGGAGACAAAACACATAGATATCCTTATAGCCATTTCAATAAATATGCTTTAGAACATTATATTGATTCTGAAACGGAACAAAGACAATACGCCGCTACATATGACCATCTTTTCAATTCTCAGATGAACCTCAAAATAAAAGCAAGTATTTATCAGAAAACAATCAAACAAGGTCCGAGAGGAATTTCAAGAGATAGTTATTTTTCTTATCATCCCGAATTTGATGATGAATTTGCATTTTATATGCCAGACGAAAACAATTTTGCTATTTTAAAAGATTATATGTCTCAGAACTATATCGTTGAATCTCTCACTGATGATGGAATTATCGATGAGGGTGCAATTTATGATTGGACATATACAACTGCTTTTGGTCAACAAGAAGTTGGTGGATATTTCAACGAACCGGGTTCTATTTATGGGGCTTATTTTGATGATGAAAATCGAACCATCAGTCTTAGAAGTGATTTCGAATATCAGGTAAATGAAGTTCATGGACTGAAAACCGGTCTCGAAATAATTAAGCATAAAATAAAAAAAGACAGATTATTTAATCCGTGGGTTGTTGACGCATTCAGACATAATGCTTATCTTCAAGGATTTCCAGTCGATGCATATCTTGACACATTAAGTTATTTAACTGCTAATCCTGAAACCATGGATGTTATTGTTCTGGCGCCCGGAGATTATGTAATAAATGATATCGAAGTAAGTTTGGGTGACAGCACATATTTTTATAGTTCAAACCTGCTTTTTGAAGCCACTCTGGCAGGAGCTGGTGAATCCGACGGATATGAGGCTGACCCCTGGCAAGCTGCTTATTACCTTCAGGACCAAATGGAATGGGAAGGTCTGATTATTAATGCAGGATTAAGATTCGATTTATGGTACCTGGGAAAAGAATATAAAATCCTCCAGGATGGCGGAGATTATAAAACCTCTGAATTCGATAAAGATGAACAACTCCAAGTAATGATATCTCCACGTTTTGGAATTTCTCATCCTATTTCAGAGAAAAGTGTTATGCATTTTGCTTATAATTATCAAAACCAACTACCTCAATTCCAATATGTCTTTACAACCGCCAGACCGGAAGATGCTATTACAAGTAATACCCAGATTGTTGTGGGAGTGCCTACTCTCGAACCACAAATAACTGTTACTTACGAAGTCGGTTTTCAACATCAGCTTAGCGAAGATTATGTAATGGATATTACAACTTACTTTAAAAACATTTATAATTATGTAAGCACAATGGAAGTCGTGGACCCGGATGACAATACTATAAGTTGGTATGAATACATTTCTGAAGATTATGGCAGCACCAGGGGTATCGACTTTAATCTTCAAAAAATGCTTTCCAATTTTATTTCCGGTTCTGCTTCCTACTCTCTTTCCTGGGCAGATGGAAACAATTCCGACACAGTTATTCAAGATGAATCTACGAGCTTGAGAGAATTTCCTCTCGATTGGGATATCAGACACAATTTTACTTTTAACTTAGGATTTACAATTGGCAGAGGTGAGGAATTCTATATTCCATTTACCGGTGTTTTACTTCCTTTCAGCAACTTTTCTATGAATTTCCTTTATAATATTGCCTCCGGAAGACCGTATACAGCAATAAACGAAAATGATAACGTCATGGAAACAAACCAGGAGAGATATCCTTATACAGAAAATGCTGACTTCAGAATTGCAAAAACTTTTAATTTCTCAGAAAAAATCTCAATAAGATTTTACGCTAATATAAACAATATTTTCAACAAAAGAAATTATTTGGAGATTTATCCAAAAACTGGCAGTCCATATGATGACGGTGAAGATTTAACAGTAGCCAACACAGATCCACCCTTTATTGCTGACGAAACTCAATACATTCATGATTTGGCAGTTTACAATCCCGGCAATGTCAGCACAGGAAGAACAATTACAGTTGGCATGTCATTTAATTGGTAAAAAAAATAAAATAAAGTAGGAGGAAAACAATATGAGGAAGAGATTATTAACCGTATTAATGTTAATGGCATTGTTAAACTTCTTCTTTTCAGTTGTAGCTTTTGCACAAGAAGAAGTGTTAGAAGAAGAAACGGTTAATGAGGTTATAGAAGAGGAAATACCGTTTGAAGAATCTCCTCAGGTGGGCGGCATTGAAATGTTCGCTCGCAAATTAGTGGGAAGCGGATTGGTCGAATTGTTTATTCAGGGTGGCTTTGTGATGTGGCCCATTCTCATACTGGTGATTTGGGCTTTAGCTACAATAATCTGGAAAATAGTTTCTTTGAGCTATGCCAAGGTAAACCTTAATAACTTCTTTGACACATTAGTCCCCTTAATTGCTGCAAAAAAATATAGTGAAGCGATCATACTTTGTGAAAAGACACGTGGTCCGGTCGCTGCCATTATTCATGCGGCATTACACAAGGCAGATAAAGGAATAGAAGCAGTGGAAAAATCCATTGAAGCAGCCGGTGTAATAGAAATGGCTTTCTTAGAAAAAGGATTCATTCCATTATCAACTACTATTAATTTAGCTCCGATGCTTGGTTTCTTTGGTACCATGGTCGGTATGATTCGAGCTTTCAAAGACATTGCTGCTGCAGGAGAAGTGGACCCGACAATTGTGGCAACCGGTATTGAGATAGCACTTATTACAACTGCGGCAGGTCTTGCTGTGGCTATCCCGGTTCAATTTTTCAATAATCTGTTCCTGGGAATGGTAGATACTTTAGTAATGGATATGCAAAGAGGTTCGGAAAAACTTATAGAAACTCTTGTTGAAAACAAATAGGGAGTTTGAATGAAAATCGCTCGGAAAAGAAAAAGCCTGGGTGGAATTCCTACTGCATCCATGTCTGATGTTGCTTTTCTGTTGCTCGTGTTCTTTCTATCTACAACAAAATTTGATATCAAAAAGGGATTGGGTCTGGTTTTACCTCCTGCTTCCACAATAGCAGATAAAAAAGTAAGACTAAAAGACGAAAATATCACTAAGGTCTGGATTAATAAAGATGGACTAGTTGCTGTGAATCAGGAAGAAGTTCCTTTGAATCAATTAGAAGCAACAATCCGAAATCTTGTCAAAAATAATCCTGATATGGTGATTTCCCTCAAAACCGACAGAAAAAGCAAGTATCATCATATGGTATCAGTTTTAGATAAACTTCAGGCTTCCGGTGCAGAAAAGATTTCTTTGTCCACAAATTAGGAAGGTTCTATGGCAAAAATAAAAAAAACAACTAAAGCTGTATCTGCAATACCTACAGCCTCTATGTCCGACATTGCCTTTCTACTTTTGCTTTTCTTTATGGTTTCCACTGTTTTTGTGAAAGAAAGAGGATTGAGAATTACTATGCCTCAGGCTAAGGAAATTGTGAAAATCCCTCGTAAACACGCAGCTACAATTTACGTTGATAGGTTTGGTACAATTTCTATTGATGACATGGTAGTTTCAATTCCGGATGTGCAGTGGGTTATGCAAAAAAAATTAGCGGATGACCATAATGTAATCAGCAGTTTCAGAACCGATAAAGAAACAAACTACGGCATAATGTCTGATATTCTTAATCAGTTGAAAGAAGCAAATGCATTGCGTGTGTATTTCGAAGCAAAGCTGAAAAGGTAGGTGCTCATGAAACCCAGAAAAATTGTAGATTGGAAAGATATTGCTAATAGTTATCATGAAAAAGCCACCTGTCTGGCTATTCTTATTTTGCTTTTTGCTTTTCTAGTATCACCAAAAATCGAGGTTAAACCTTTTAAAAGAGTAATCAGAATAACCGAAACAATTGAAATCCCACCGGAAATCAAAGAAAAAATCAAACCACCGGAAACTATTGTAAAACCAGTGGTTCAGATTATCGTTGAAGAAGATTTTGAGGGTGATGAAGATGAAGATATCGAAATCGTTGATACTATCGAAAAAACAACTCTTGACCCGTACATCGAAAAAGTCCTTCCCAAATTTGGAACAACCCCCAAATTTGTTGTATATGAAGACCCGCCTGTTCCGATAAAACAGATACGACCCGTCTATACTGATTTTGCCAGAAGAAGTGGCATCGAGGGTGACGTGTGGCTGGAAGTGGAAGTTTTAGCTGACGGTTCTGTGGGAGCAATCGAAGTTAAAAAATCTCTTTTATCCGGTCCTGGCGGCTTAGACGAAGCAGCCATCAAGGCTGTAAGGCAATGGGAATATTCTCCGGCAAAAAGCGGTGGCAAACCTGTGGCTTGCTGGGTTACATTTCCAGTATCATTTAGTTTAGATTAAAAAAAAATAAAATTGGAGGATAATAAATGAAATTATTTAAATCAAAAAAGTTTCTCTTTTTGTTATCACTTATATTGGTTAGCAGTTTCCTGCTGGCAAAAGCTGTTGATGATGGCGGAAGCATGGGTGATAAAAAACGCGATCCAACCAATTATCACAATGTGGGTAATATTTGGCTGAGAATCAGTAACTATGGTTTCTTTGGTTCCGGTGACCAGGACGGCTATCCATCGCTCGAATATCCTGGCGGTAGTGCAATCGACTACCTTTACCAGGGTGCTCTCTGGTTTGGTGCAAAAATGGTAAGACGCGACGGATTCGGAAATGAACTTTATTGGCTGCCAGATGCAGGAACTACAGATGATGTAATTCCGGCTACTCACCCGGATTGGACACCAGACCTGCAGCTCGTTGTTGATACTCTCGTAACTGTTGGTTTTGATGGAGACAAAGGTCTTTATGAATTCCTGCCTGCCTATAATCCGCTCGAAACTTCACCTTTGGGAACTCAATTCAGCCAGTACAACAACTTCGATATAGTCATGTCTGCCTCCATCAGAAGTCAAAGAAGAGGGGTAGATGACGATGGTGATGGTTATGTCGATGAAGACCCGATCGGATATGGCTTCCCGTTCAGAGCGTCTGATGAGCTTCCCACTGTTTTCGAAGATTATGGTGGAAATTATTTAATTATTGGTGAAGAGTTATATGGCTCCAGTATAATCGAAGAACGTATTGATATCTGGTTTCCGCTTGGTTTCGTTGATCTAAGTGATGAATCAAATACTATTTATAACTTTGCTCAACCTACAGATGACGATACGGACGGTCTTTTAGATGAGGACGGTTATCCTGTTTCAGAACAAGATTTCATTGGTTACTATTATGATTACAGTCCTTTCGGAACCTTGGGAGATAGAGATTTCGGAAGTTCTCAATCCAGTAACACTCACGTACCTTTAAATGTTCGTGTTCGCCAGATGAGTTATCAGTGGAGTTACGAATATATTAAGAATTTATGTTATGTCGAATTTAATATCACAAATATGAATACTGAATACGGAGATAGTCTTTACGACTGTGCAATGGCTGTTTATATGGATTGCGATGTTGGACCTCAAGCCTGGGGCAGTCAGACCATTGCTGATGATGACGTCAGTAGTTATGTTGGTGCACCATACGAATTTGCCTATACGTATGACTGGGATGGCGATACTGGTTTAACCACCGGTTTTGTTGGTTCTCGGGTGTGTACTCCAGACCCAGATTCATTAGAATTTGCCTGTTGGACCTGGAGTGTGGGTAATGGTCCTGATGATTTTGATCCGCTTGATTACTTCACAGTGGGCAGCAGAAAAACTGCTAACCAGAAATACTGGCTCATGACAGATAGAAACCCTGATGACTCGAAATATACTTCATTAAGAGATTTCCCGAATACACAAGTGGGAAATCCCACTGATACAAGATATCTTTTTGCTTTCTATGGTGATATGCAAGGAATGGGAAATCCTACATCCGGTTCCTGGAATCTTGGTCCGGGAAGAACAATGAAAATCGTGATTGCTGTTTTCCCGGGACAAACTATTCCAGAATTAATGGGACAATCTGAATGGGCAAAAGAAATTTATGAGAATCCACAGCAACTTACCACGGTTACCTTGCCAGATACAAATATTCATTATGTGGCACCGGAACCACCGAAAATTCCTAAGATGTTTGCTGAATTAGTTGATAATGGAAACAACATCGATATTTATTGGAACAATCGATCTGAGCTGGATAACGTTGATACAAAAACCGTAACCAGAGGTCAGGTTGGCTGGCAGAATATCAATCTTGATATTGATAGTCATATCGACCAATATCCAATCCAATTGGCACAATTTGGTTATTTCCCGCCTGAATTCGCTCCACCTGCAGACCCTGACGATTATTTAGATGAAGCAGTAGTTAATCTCTGGACAGCGTATCGCTTGCGGCATGACTTTCAGGGTTATACTGTTTGGGGAAGATCTGGAAGCGGTTCCCAGGAAGATTGGGTAGAAATCGATAGGTGGGATAAAGTAGACACAGATCAGGATTTTCTTGATTTTCTGGTTAACAGCAACAACGATTCACTTTATTATAATTTCGGCGGTGATCTGGGAATCGATAAAGGATTGCCACAACCAAAGATTTTAGACCAATCCAATCCTGAGCATGCAAAATATCTGAACTATTATCATTATGATGAACTCTTTGCTTTTGTTCCATATGAATATGGAAATACTTTCTATGGTGAACCCATCTTCGATTACGAAATCGTTTACAGTGACAGCCTTAACGACTATGCAATAAACAACTTAAGTTTTGATGACCAAGCATTGTTATTCAAAAATCCGAACCTGAGAGATGACATTTATCTTGCTATTTATAATGATAAGTGGATTTCTCTTGATGGGCATCATGGTCAGGCTTATTCCAACAATGGTGTAGAAGACCCGGAATTTACAAAACAACGCCTTGCCAGCAATTATTACTACGCCCAAATCCACCGTCCACGCAAAGGAATTGAATATTATGTTGCGGTAACGGCTTGGGATAGAGGAATTCCGGAAAAAGATCTTCAAGCTCTGGAATCCGGAAGAGATGCTGATGCAAACATGAAAATACTCTTCCCCGGACCTTCGGCAAAAAGCGATATGGAAGATGTTCATGTTGTGCCGAATCCTTACGTGGGACAAAGCAAGTTTGATGGAAAACGTGAAGATGACGATAAAGGTGATAAGAGCCGTCGTATCTGGTTTGTTAATCTCCCGGAAAAATGTACAATCAAGATATTTACACTTGCCGGAGATTTGGTTGATGAGATCAAACATGATGGTGCGGGAATAGAAGATATCATTTCTGTAAGCAAAGCAGCTTCCGAAGGTGTTGCTGCCAGCGGAATGGAACCCTGGGATCTGCTTTCCAAAAACAACCAGATAATTGCTGCCGGTGTTTATCTTTTCTCCGTGAAAGACCATGATAGCGGAGATAAAAAAGTCGGCAAATTCGTCATTATAAAGTAAGGGGGAAAGATGAAAAAATATATCTTAATATTAGCTGTTTTACTATTACTTCCCGGATTGCTTTCTGCAGAAACATTTGCCAAAACAGGTACAGCCGGTCTTCAATTCTTAAAGCTCGGAATCGATGCCAGGGCAATTGGAATGGCAGAAGCTTACACTGCTGTTACTAACGATATTTCTTCAGTATATTGGAACCCGGCAGGGTTAGCATTAAATCCTCAAGATCAAATCCTGTTCTCTCATACGGAATATGTGGCAAACATTCGTCATGAGTTTTTTGCAATATCCAAAAAAAGTTCAATCGGAACTTTTGCTTTCTTTGCATCTGCTCTGCATATGGACTGGATGGATGTTTATATCGAAGATTCTTTTGACGTACCGACCGGAGAACAATTTACCTGTTACGATCTTGCAGGCGGACTTACTTATGCCAATTCTTTCACAGATAAATTCGCCTTTGGATTCACAGCAAAATACCTCAGGGAAAAACTCGATGAATATGCTGTAGATGGCATGTCTGTAGATCTTGGTTCTCTTTATAATACAGGTTGGAAAAATGTTACAATCGGAATGTCTTTAAGAAATTTCGGTCCAAATATGAAATTTGAACTGGATAATGATGGTGATGGAGAATTTGATGAAGACCCATTTGATCTGCTGGATAATGATGGTGATGGTCTTATCGATGAAGACAGGGAAGAAGTTGATTTCAAAATCCCGATGAACTTCTCGCTTGGGGTTTCTGCTGATATCTACAGAGTAGATGATAATAACTTTTTAATCGGTTCAGTTCAGTTGGATAACTGTGTAGATAGAAAAGAAACATACAATCTTGGTTTTGAATATACGATGGGCACTTTCAAAATCAGATCGGGTTATCAGTTCGAATATGATGCAGCCGGATATTCAGGTGGTTTCGGCTGGACAATTCCAACAAGTTTTGCTATCATAAGTATAGATTATGCTTACACGGATTTCGGTGATTTAGCAGAAAATTTCATCAAAACTCCGCATCGCTTGTCTATCAAGCTTTTCTATTAAAAATCTATTTTCACTAAGTGTGAAAAGGAAATAAAAAAAGAAATAAAAGGAATCTAAAAAAAAGGAGGAGATATGAAAAAAGTTTTGATTCTTTTATTGTTATCTGTTTTTGTTGGAGGTATTTTCGCAGACGAAATTATGCAACCGGCAGGACCAGACAAATCGTTAACCAGCCCTCGAGATGCAAAAGGATATTTATACTCGAGTACAAGGGATAGACCTGTATATGAATTCGTTATTGATCCTACTCCAATAATTTCTTCATACTACGATTACATGCCCGGAAATTATTGCGGTCTGCCACTCCGCATTCAACCGGAAGTTTCCCAGCCTTATGGTTTACCTGCAGGAGGTGGATATGTGGTATTTCATACCACGGAAACTGCAACTGCAGAAAGACGGGTTTACTATGCCTACATCGATGCAAACGGCAATGTAACATCCACAGACCCGGTAAGCACAAATGACGTTCGTCAGGGTTATCCGGGAATCGATATTGATCCTGTTACCGCAGACCCGTTTGTTGCCTGGCATGCAGTAGTGGAAGATGACAATTCTTATGATGTTTTGTCTTCTTATGATTTATATCATATGATGGGCTCTCCCGGATTATGGATTGATGAATTCATCTCTATTGATAACCCGGAAGCTGGATTTCCAACTACCGGTTTTGATGATGATGAATTTATCTGGCCATATATGTATGTAACCGGTTCATCACCGCTGGGAGGAGATTACAGAAGAGTTTATGTGTCTGGAAATAACTACACATCTGCTCATGGTGCCTCTGGCAATCCTAGTGAAAATGCTTGCCTTGGTTATGCAGATTTTACTACAGCAGACCTGGATGCTCAATCTACTCTCGATTGGACTTATCGCACCATGGCACAGATGGATGCCTGGAATGCTGAAATTCCCGAATGGATGAGACCTTTTAAGGGCTGCACTGTTGCTGACAACATGGTCGTTTATGCTGGATATGTTATTGATGGTGGTAGCACTGTTACCGATGCCTTCGTGTTTCTTAATGAAAACTATGGTGTAGGTCCATTTGAATATTATTCCTCAAACTTTATTTTCCCTCAATGGAATCCTATGAACGAAACAGGAACTGATTACTTTTATTCTGATCCCAACTCACCAATGACTCCTTATATTGTTGTTCAAGATTTTATTCACTCAGGTCATATGAACGTTCAGTTTAAAGATGATAACAGCAAAATCACCTGGACAGGCGCTATGGGAATTACCTTTGACGCTCTTGACGGAAATGGTCCCGGATATTATTATCCTGACTTGTGCCAAGTTTATCCCAAAGAAATCGTGTTCGATCTGGACACACATGAATTCAGCTTCAAAGACCTTTACATAGAAGGTGCAAATCCAACTGATCATATTCCTATGGTTCCCTGGGATCTGGATGAAGATGGTGTAGTTGATTCATTCGACCCGGATGGAGATATGGAATGGGTTTGGAATTGGCCCATCCACTGGCCTGTTGGTGGTGATGCTTTCCATGAAAATACATTTAAGACTGCTGTAAACGAAAACTGGATAGTGTCTGTTTGGGCAGATGGAACAAAAGCAAAGAGATTCTATGACGGAGATCCTACATTCGCAGCCTGGGAAGCAACTCCTGAAATTGCAATTGTAATTTCTTCTGACAATGGTGAAACCTGGTCTGAACCTATTTTCCTGAATGCAAACGATACTCCTGAACTTGCTGATCAAATTCCCTGCTATGTTTATCCTGGCGATGTAATCGAAATTATCAGCAATACTCCGGGCGACTATCATGGCAAAGTTCATTTATTCTATTTTGATGATAATGATTTTGGATCGAGCATTCAGGGTAACGGATTGAACAATGGCGGAGAAATCATGTATGCAGCATTAGATATTGAATTCGACGCTGAGTGGAATCCCGGAAACTCTACCGACGATTATGTAATTCCTGCTGCTGGTTTCCTGGCTCAGAATTATCCCAATCCATTCAATCCAACCACAACTATCCAATATGAAATCAAAGAAGCCGGCAATGCATCCATCGAAGTATTCAATATCATAGGTCAGAAAGTTAAAACTCTTGTTGATGGATATCACAATGCTGACAATTACAGCCTTGTCTGGGATGGAACTAACAATCAGAATGAAGGTGTTTCCAGTGGCGTTTATTTCTACAAAATGCAAGCTGGAAGATATACTTCTACTAAAAAAATGATTCTGATGAAGTAACATAAAGCTTTTACCATGTTGGCTAACATGGCTTGCTTTGTGAAATTAAAAGGACAAATTAAGCGGTTAACTTCCTGGTTCGCCGCTTTTTTATTTGGTTCAAAAAAAAATATCTTTACAAATTTTCCCAATAAAAAAATAAAATGTAATCGGAAATTCTATAAAAAAGGGGGGAAAGCAAAATAAGATAATTTTTCGGAACTAATTTTTAAAAAATTTCAAAAAAGGAGGAGAGATGAAAAGAGTTACTTTTTTTGTAGTTTTAATCGTTCTGGTTGGCAGCCTGCTTGCAGATGATTTTATGCAGCCAGCAGGACCAGACAAATCGTTAACCAGCCCTCGAAGGGGTTCCGGCTATCTGCCTTCGAGTACAAGGGACAGACCAACTTACGAGTTCATTACAGATCCAACTTCAATAATTTCTTCATTCTACGATTACATGCCTGGTAGTTATTGCAGCCTGCCGTTTCGCATTCAACCGGAAATTTCAACTCCGTATGGACTGCCTGCAGGAGGTGCATATGTGGTATTTCATTCCACAGAAACTGCAACTGCGGAAAGACGGGTTTACTATGCCTACATCGATCCAGATGGAAATGTAACTGCCACAGACCCGATAAGCACAAATGACGTTCGACAAGGTTATGCAGGTATTTATATTGATCCTGTTACTGCAGACCCTATCGTTGCCTGGCATGCAGTAGTGGAACCGGACAATTCCTATGATTGTCTGTCTTCCTATGATCTATATCATATGATGGGTTCGCCCGGATTATGGATAGACGAGTTCATTTCGATCGATAATCCGGAAGCTGGATTTCCAACTACCGGCTTTGATGATGAATTTATCTGGCCTTATGTTTACATTAGCGATTCATCTCCTCTTGGAGGAGATTACAGAAGGGTTTTTGTATCTGCCAATAATTACACTCATTCTCACGGACCCGAGGCTCTTCCTTGTGAAAACGTTCTTATTTCTTATGCGGATTTTAACACAGCAGATCTGGATGCTCAATCAACTTTGAACTGGACCTATCGTACAATCGAACAACTTGATGCCTGGAGCGCTGAAGATCCTGCATGGATAAGACCATTCAAAGGAGCAGCAGTACATGATAATGTAATTGTTTATTCCGGATATAACACAGATGATGAAGTGTTTGTTCTCGTTAATGAAAACTATGGTGAAGGTCCATTTGAATATTATTCGGAAGAATATCTTTTTGACCAATGGAATCCTTTGAACGAAGATGGTACTGCCTACCTTTACTCTGATGAAGCAACACCGATGACTCCTTACATTGTAAGACAGGAAATTATACATTCCGGTCATATGAATGTTATTTTCAAAGACGATAACACTAAAGTTACCTGGATGGGAGCTTTAGGAATTACTTTTGATAGTGGAAGCGGACCAGGATATTACTATCCTGCCTGGTGTCAGGTTTATCCTAAAGAATTTGTATTTGATTTGGTCACACATGAATTCAGCTTCAAAGACCTTTACATTGAGAGCGCAAACCCCGCCGATAATATTCCAATGGTACCGTGGGATTTGGATGAAGATGGACTGGTTGATTCATACGACCCGGATGGTGATGCCGAGTGGGTTTTCGAATGGCCCATTTACTGGCCTGTAGGTGATGATGCTTTCCACCAAAATAATTATAAGACTGCCAAAAATAATAATTGGATGGTTAATGTCTTGTCAGATGGAACTAAAGCAAAGAGATTCTATGATGGAGATCCTACATTCGCAGCCTGGG
Source organism: uncultured Candidatus Cloacimonadota bacterium (assembly GCA_964457455.1). Taxonomy (GTDB): domain Bacteria; phylum Cloacimonadota; class Cloacimonadia; order Cloacimonadales; family TCS61; genus JABMPU01. Next base: position 3,152 of record CAYWJN010000007.1, on the reverse strand, counting down.
AAGCAGTTCCTGAAATTGCCATTATAATTTCTGCTGATCATGGTGCAACCTGGTCTGAGCCTATCTTCCTGAATGCAAATGATACTCCTGAACTTGCTGATCAAATTCCCTGCTATGTTTATCCTGGCGATAAAATCGAAATTATCAGTAATACTCCAGGCAACTTTCATGGCAAAATTCATCTGTTCTATTTTGATGATAATGATTTCGGTTCATACACTCTGTTAGGCACCGGGCTGAACAATGGCGGTGAGCTGATGTATGCAGCATTAGATATTGAATTCGACGCTGTATGGATTGATCCGGGAAGTTCTACTGATGATAATGAAATTCCTGTTGTTGGTTTCCTGGCTCAGAATTACCCTAATCCATTCAACCCGGCCACAACTATCAAATATGAAATCAAAGAAGCTGGCAATGTTGCAATCGAAGTTTTCAACATCAAAGGCCAGAAAGTTGCAACCCTGGTTAATGAATATCACACAGCTAATAATTACAGCACTGTCTGGAATGGAACTAATGATAACAATGAAAGTGTTTCCAGTGGAATTTATTTCTATGAAATGAACATAGGAGATTATACCTCTGTTAAGAAAATGATCTTAATGAAATAAGAAAAAGTTGCCCCGAAGAAATTCGGGGCAACTTTTTCTTTCCTGATGAAGTAGTAACACAAAACTCAGCTTTGTGAAATGAATTAATTACGTAATAAATAAGCGGTTAACTTTGTAAGTTAGCCGCTTTTTTGTTCGATTCAAAAAAAATATCTTTACAAATTTTCCCAATAAAATAATAAACTGCAACCGATTTTATTATATAAAATGAGAAAAGCAAAATGAAATAATTTTCCAAAACTAATTTAGTTAAAAATACCAAAAATAAGGAGGAAAAATGAAAAGAGTTATTTTTTTTGTAGTTTTAATCGTTCTTGTTGGAAGCCTGTTTGCAAAAGGTCTCATGCAACCGACAGGACCGGACAAATCGTTAACCAGCCCTCGAAAGGCATCCGGATTTATGTATTCGAGTACAAGGGACAGACCGGCATGCGAATTCATCGTAGATCCAACTACAATTATTTCTTCATACTATGATTACATGCCTGGGAACTACTGCGGATTACCGCTTCGTATTCAGCCGGAAATATCGAATCCGTTTGGACTGCCTGCAGGAGGCGCATATGCAATATTTCATACCAAGGAAACTGCCACTGCAGAAAGACGGGTTTACTATGCCTACATTGATGCTGACGGCAATGTAACGGCAACAGACCCGGTAGGCGTTGGTGGCGAGCAGGAGGGTTATCCGGGAATCAATATCGATCCTGTTACTGCCAATCCTATTGCTGCTTGGCATGCACCAACAAGTGCCAACCCGATCTGGGATGTTTTAACTACTTATGATTTATTTCATATGATGGGATCTCCAGGATTATGGATTGATAAGTTCGTTTCTATTGATAATCCTGAAGTAGGTGAGCCGCTCACAGGTTTTCCTGATGATGAATTCATCTGGCCCTATGTTTATATCGATTCTTCTCCGCTTGGAGGAGATTACAGAAGAGTTTACATATCCGGAGGTAATTTTACTACTTCTCACGGAGCAATAAGTCAACCCAGCGAGAACTCTCTTATTGCTTATGCAGATTTTGAAACTGAAGATATGAATAATCAATACACTCTCGATTGGAATTATCGCACCATGGCACAAATGGATGCCTGGAATGCTGAAGATCCTATCTGGATGAGACCCTTCAAGGGCTGTAATGTTGCTGATAACATGGTTGCATATGCCGGATATGTGATTGACAACGATGCAACCATTAGCGACGTATTCGTGCTCATTAATGAAAACTATGGGGAAGGTCCATTTGAATTTTATTCTTCAGATTTTATTTTCGATCTATGGAATCCTTTGAATGAAGATGGTACTGCCTACCTTTACTCTGACGAAGCAACACCAATGACTCCATATATTGTTTCGCAAGAATTTTACGAGACCGGTCATATGAACATTCAGTTCAAAGATAATAACACCAAGATTACCTGGTCGGGCGCTATGGCAGTCTCTTTTGACGCTCTTGATGGAAATGGTCCCGGATTTTATTATCCTGAATGGTGCCAGTTTTATCCAAAAGAAGTTGTGTTCGATTTGAATACACATGAATTCAGCTTCAAAGATCTTTACATCGAAGGAGCTGATGCATATGATAATGTACCAATGGTTCCCTGGGATCTGGATGAAGATGGTGTAGTTGATTCATTCGATGGTGATGGCTGGCCCGAATGGGTTTATAATTGGTGCGTTTTTTATCCTAATGATGCTTTCAGTTATAATAGCTTCAAAACAGTTACCGCAGGAAACTGGTTAGTTACTGTTTGGTCAGATGGAACAAAGGCAAAGAGATTCTTTGATGGTGATAATTCATTTGCTGCCTGGGAAGCAACACCGGAAATTGCCATAATTGTTTCTTCAGATAATGGCGAAACCTGGTCTGAGCCTGTCTTCCTGAATGCAAATGACACTCCTGAACTGGCAGGACAACTTCCTTGCTACGTTTATCCTGGCGATGAAATTGAAATTATCAGTAATACTCCAGGCAACTATCATGGTAAGGTTCAGCTCTTCTATCTGGATGATAATGATTTTGGTGCCGGCTGTCTTGGTGTCGGACTGAACAATGGTGGCGAATTAAAATATGCAGCATTAGATATTGAATTCTCCGGACCCCCGTCTTCAGCTGAACATGAGGTAATTCCTGCTGTTGGTTTTCTTGCACAGAATTATCCTAATCCATTCAATCCAACCACAACCATCAACTATGAAATCAAAGAAGCTAGCAATGTAACCATTGAAGTTTTCAACATCAAAGGTCAGAAAGTTAAAACCCTGGTTAATGAATTTCACACTGCCAATAATTACAGCACTATCTGGAATGGAATGAACGATAATAATGAAAGTGTTTCCAGTGGAATTTATTTCTATGAAATGAACACGGGAGATTATACTTCTGTTAAGAAAATGATCTTAATGAAATAGTGACATATGTCCCCTCGGGTTGGGTTATATTATAAATAAAGACCTGAGGAGGCATAATGAGAGAAGGCAAAAATCCTTTAAGCAGGATTGAATTAAAAAGTTTTGAGGGAGAGTTT
>CAYWJN010000006.1:0-54738 GCA_964457455.1 uncultured Candidatus Cloacimonadota bacterium | reverse complement strand
TGACTTTCTCATTACTCACTGTTAAAAGACCACTCATTTTATCCACAACCAGAATATCATGATCTTCATAGAGAATAGAAAGCCCTCTAGGCTGATATCTTTTTGGAGGGCTTTTAAATTTTTTCTGACTTTCCTGCATAATATTTATTTAAGAATACTGAACTGTTAAATAGGTCTTCTGACTTTCTGTTCAAGAACCGCCATATATACACCCTTGACAGGTCTCTTGGGATATTTATATTGCCTGACTATTTTGATTCTCATTTTTCTCTCTCTATCCGAACATCGCAATCAACTGCGAAGCTTGCATAATAATAACCTTATATCTTCGCTTAATAACAGTTCAATTATAGTTTCCTTTTTTCTGAAAAAAGACACCAATTCTTAAATTTCATTATTTATTAGCTGTCAACAAAATAATATCTTACAAAAAAAGCGAGATAAAAATCATCTTTGGATATCCGTATAATTCCATTACATATAACAGTCATAATTTCCTTTTTAATCTAGCATTTTGTGTATTGTCAGGCTGGAAAATAAGCTATTTATGGGAGTGGAAATTAGTTGAAAGCCAATAATAATTTAATGGTTTTAAAAGTATCTAAACCGAGTAAAATATTTTGCTTGACATGAAAATACATCAATTATTAAAAACCCCCTAAATAAGGAGGAAAAAACATGGGAAAAGTTGCAATTACATTAAACGGTTCTGACTCCAAAAACATCTATCCAACTATAACGATCGCAGTATCTGCATTAGCCTGTGGAGATGAAGTCTTTATCTTTGTTTTACCAAGCGGATTACCTGTTTTTGTGAAAGGAAAGATCGCAGAGCTTAATAAAGCTGCTCCAGAATTACCTGATCTTGAAGAATTGATGGAAGGCTATTTTTCACTTGGTGGACGCATTCTTATTTGTGAACTGGGATTTGAGGTTCACGGTTTAAAAGAAGAAGATCTGATCGAAGGTTGCGAAATAATAGGAGCTACTACATTTGTTGCCGAAGCTCAAGGCGCTCAATTAACATTATCATTCTAAAAAAAAATAAAAAATTAGGAGGAAATAATGGCTGTAAAAACATTAGATTGTTTAGGACTTAAATGTCCACAACCCATTCTTAAAGTTGTTGCATTGGTACCTAGTTTGCCAGCTGGAGATATTCTGGAAGTTAAAGCAGATTGCCCATCATTCCCGGTAGATATCAAAGCATGGTGCGGCAGAACAGGTAAAACATTGCTTTTCTGTATGGATGACGGTTCCGGAACATTTTCCGCGCAAATCCAGTTATAACATGTTAAAGGAGTGTATGATCTTATGCACTCCTTTCTTTATTTTTTTAATATTAACTGTAATGAGGATAGATGGGAAAAGAAAATTTTAAACCTCAAATAGTTGGTTTTTTATGCAATTGGTGCACTTATGCAGCAGCAGATCAGGCAGGAGCTTCCCGCAAAGAAATTGATTCTTCTCTGAATGTTATACGTGTAATGTGTTCCAGTAGAATTGACCATAATTTATTATTAAATACATATTTCAGTGGAGCAGACGGAATTCTGGTAGCAGGCTGACATCCCGGAGATTGTCATTACCAGGTTGGTAATTATTATGCAAGACGAAGGTTCGCTTTATTAAAAAAAGTATTTGAAACTCTGAATATTGATCCGGAGAGAATTCAACTTTCCTGGATTTCTGCTTCAGAAGGAAAAAGATATATACAAATCGTGAACGAGTTTTCCGAAAAGATCAGGAAGCTCGGTCCGAATCCAATAAAATCAGACACCCATCTTTAACGCAATATATGAAAATACACACATCACTCGAAATAGTTATTTATTTTGAAAAACACAAAATCATTTTAAGGAAATCAGATGGATAATCCAGAAAATGTTTTAATTATCGGTTCCGGTATTGCCGGAATGGAAGCAAGTTTGATGCTTTCTAAAGCAGGGAAGAAAGTATATCTCGTTGAAAATCTTCCCATAATTGGCGGGAAGATAATCAAGAATGAAGAATCATTTCCCAATATGGAATGCTCAACCTGCCTGGTTGCACCGATCCAGCAGGAGATACTTCAGGATGCAAATATTGAAGTTCTGACCTTGAGCACTGTGGAAAAAGTAGCCGGCAAACCGGGAGATTTCAAAGTTACTGTCAGGAAGAAAGCACGATATGTGAGCCTGGAAGCCTGTCTTGGTTGTGGAATGTGTTATCCTGTCTGTCCGGTTGTCCTCAAAAATGAATGGGAAGAAAACCTGATGGATAAAAAAGCAGTTTATGTTCCCTGTTCCGGTTCACTTCCCAATGTTCCTGTGGTCGATGCTTCTGAGTGTCTTCTTCTTAATGGAAAAGATAAAAGCTGTAATAAGTGTGTGGAAGCCTGTATGTTCGGTGCAATGGATTTTTCCCAGAAAGATGAGGAACTCAAACTCGATGTTACCGGAATAATTGTTGCTACAGGTTTTGAATTGTTCAATGTGCAGGAATTAGCAAATCTTGGTTATGGAAAATATCCCGGAGTTTATACTGCATTTGAGTTTGAGCGATTATTTGCTTCAAACGGACCTACAGAAGGAAAGCTTTTTCTTCGTGATTCAGAAAAGACTCCTGACTCGGTTGCTATTGTTCATTGCGTTGGCAGAGATGATGTGGGATATTGCTCTAATGTTTGCTGTATGTCTTCTTCCAAACACGCTCGTTTTATTAAACATAATTTGCACGATGCAAAAATCTATAATATTTATTCTGATATTTGTCTGCCGGATAAATCATATCAAAAATTCTTTGATGAAACAAAATCACACGATTCCAAATTTATATTCCAATCTGACAGAAAAAAGATGAACATTTCCAAAAAAGATGGGAAATTAGAAGTTTCCTATTTTAATGGAAAAGAAACGAAAGAATCTATCCTGGTTGATATGGTGATCTTGGCAAATGCTCTGCGACCTTCCGATACGATCGAAGAACTGACAAAAGCATTAGAAATTAAGTGCGACTCTTTTGGATTCATAGAAACCGAACCTTTAAAGCTCGGTTCTGTGGAAACTTCCAAACCTGGAATTTTTGTAGCAGGATGCGCTGAAGGACCCAAAGATATTCAGGGTTCAGTAATACAATCGGAAGCTGCAGTAGCAGGAATATTATCGCTGCTTGATCAGTAAACTGAGGGAAAAAAATGAGTGAAAAAATAGGAATTTATGTTTGTGAATGTGGCCCGAATATAGCTGATAAAGTTGATATTGAAAAGATAATGGATGAAATTTCCAAATTTGAGGATTTCAAAGATCAAGAACTTGTTGTAAAAAGGCACAAACTTCTTTGTTCCAACGAAGGAAAAGAGTTTTTGGAAAAAGAGATCAACGAGAACAAATTAACTCATCTTGTTTGTGCTGCCTGTTCACCGCGAGATCACGACACCACCTTCATTAATGTATGCAAAAAAACGCAGTTGAATCCGTATTTATATAAGATTGTGAATATTCGCGAACACTGTGCCTGGATAATTCCCGATAAAGAGGAAGCAACCCGGAAAGCAATTCAATATATTCACGCAGGAATGAACCGGGTTTTATATCAGGATTCGCTTTTTGAAAAGGAATTGGACAGTAATCCGGATGTTCTGATCATTGGTGGTGGAATTGCCGGGATGGAAGCAGCATTGAACCTTGCTGGTGAAAAGAGAAAGATTTTCCTGATCGAAAAAGAAGAAAATCTTGGTGGTAAAGCTGTATTTCTGCCCGAGCAAAAGATCTCTGATGTTCAAAAAAATAATAATATAAAAGTTTTCACAAAGACGATTCTGGATAAGCTCATCGGTTTTATGGGGAATTTTGAGATTGTTTTGAAGAGCACTGAAAACCCGGATGAAACAACAGAATTATTAGCTGGAGCAGTTGTAGTTGCAACCGGATACGAATTTCTTGATTCAAAGAAACTTCCTGCATTCAAATTTGAAGATAAAGATGATGTTATCAATTCTCTGGAAGCTGAAAGAATGTTTTCTGAAAATAAGAAGATAACTCTCAAAAATGGAAAAGAACCGAAATTCGTTACTCTGATTCATTGTGTTGGCAGAAAAGAAGTTGGATTTTGCAGCAAAATATGCTGTGATTATATGCTCAAAATTTCAAATTATCTTATGGAGCAATCATCGAATATCAAAGTGACTCATTTCATTAAATATTTGAATCTTCCATATAAAAACAGTCAGATTTTTTATAATAAGGTAAAGGAAAAAGGTGTTGAATTTATTCGTTATTCCGATCTTTCTGTGAATGGTACGAAAGTAGAATACACCGATATCAATAATAAAAAAGGTAAGCTTGAAAGTGATCTTGTAATTTTGGCTCCTGCAATGATAGCTTCCAAAGATTCGGAAGAACTTGCAGAATTGCTGAATATCGATCTTCACGAGACAGGATATTTCCAGGAAGTTCACCAGAAGATAAATCCGGTTTCATCCACAACGGACGGGATTTTCATAGTCGGTTCTGCACGCGGACCGGCAAACATTATCGATGCAATACAACAGGCAAAAGCAGCTACAGGTAAGATTTTCACACAGTTAATTCCAGGAGAAAAGATCATTCCAGAAGTTATGGTTTCGGAAATCCTGGAAGCTTATTGCACAGGTTGTCAGACCTGTTTGCAGGTTTGTGTATACGATGCGATTTATTTTGATGATGAGAGAGGAATGTCTGTTGTGAATGAAGCAGTCTGCAGAGGTTGTGGAAATTGTGTGGGAAGTTGTCCATCCGGTTCCATCCGAACCAAGCATTTTACTAATCCGCAACTTTACCAGGAAGTGAAGGAAGCGATAAGATGAAATACCAAAACACAAAATTCCAAATTACAAATAACAAATTTCAAATAAATAACAATGATCAAAATTACAAATTCAAAACAAATCGAAGCATTAATATGAAAACTCAAATTACAAATAACAAATTTCAAATAAATAGCAATGACCAAAATTGCAAATTCAAAACAAATAATAACATTTGTTCGTTTGTTATTTCAGTATTTGTATTTGGAATTTATTTGTTTTTTGGGATTTATTGTTTGTGATTTTTTGTGAATAGCTATGGATAAAGTAAAGAATACAAAAAAAGTTTATGATTTAGAAGAAAGGACTTTCATTTTTGCAAAAAAATGTAAGACTTTTTGTAAAAACTTTACCCAAAACTATTGCAAATATAGAAGATGGAAAGCAAGTGATCCGAGCTTCAGGATCAGTAGGAGCAAACTATAGAGAAGCAAATGAAGCTTTGAGTAAAAAAGATTTTGTGATGAGAATAAAAATTAGTCGTAAAGAAGCAAATGAGTTGAAAAAGATATTTTCAGCAATTTTGGAGAAATCGAAGCATTAGCAGGTTTGTTATTTCGATATTTGTATTTGGAATTTATTTGTATTTTGGGATTTGATTTTTGAGATTTATTTGTTTTTTGATATTTGTTTTTTGTGATTTTAAGTAAGGGGAGAATTAATGACGAAAGTTTCTAATACAGGAACAAAACTGACATCGGAAAGTATTCGGAAAGAGATACTGCAGTTTTTCAAGAATGCAATGGAATCGAAACTTATCGACGCTGTGATGATGCCGATGCAGATTCCTTCCAAAGATTCTTATGCCTGGATTTTAATAAAAGATATGAATCTTTTAGAAAATATGAATCCGATTGCTCCGATTATGCCGATCAATGCTGCCAATGCTCTGAAAAGATACACCAGAAAAGGTAAAGGAAAATTTAAAATTGCAGCTCTGATGAGACCTTGCGAAATTCGAGCAACAATCGAACTTACAAAATTAAAACAGGTAGAACTGGAAGATGTGATCTTATTCAGTTATGATTGTGTCGGCGCACTTCCAATGCAGGATTATATTGCTGATCCTGAAAATAATGAAAAGAAATTCGATAAAATTCTCACAGAAAATAATTGGAATTCAGAAGATTTGAAACCTGTCTGCAATATCTGTGATAAATTTTCTTTGTCTGCAAGCGATGTACATTTTGGTTTGAAAGACGATAAAATAATAATTCTTTCCAATAGCGAAAAAGGTGAAAAGCTCCTTTCTGAAAACAAAATTGAAGATAAAAAAGATGATGAAACCTGGGCTGAAAAAATTAATAAAATAAAAATAGAGAAAGCAAAAAACAGGCAAAACTCTTTCAAAGAGATCAGCAAAATGACAGATGGATTTACGAATCTACAAGATGCTTTTGCACACTGCATCGGATGTCATAATTGTGGAACTGTTTGTCCGATCTGTTATTGCCGCCAATGCTATTTTGATTCGTCCGTTTCAAAACCGAATTCCGATGTTAAATTGATCCTTGCAGAAAACAAAGGTGCTCTGGCATTTCCGCTCGATCGCTTGATGTTCCATATCGGAAGAATGTCTCATATGAGTCTTTCCTGCGTTTCCTGCGGATTATGTTCTGATGCCTGTCCAGTGGATATCCCTGTAGCAAATATCTTCAGTTATATGGCCAGTGAAACACAAAAAACTTTTGAATACTCTGCAGGAGAAAATGTTGGTGATGCACTTCCAATGCGAGATTACAAACTTGATGAACTGGGAGAGCTCGGAAAATTAGTGAAAAGTGCTGAAGCCGGGGAGAGCGAAAATGAGTAAACTTCTTACAATTAATAAGAATCCCGAAATTGCAGTAAAAGAATTCCTGACATTTCTCCTGGAAAAGGAAAAGGTCAGCGGAGTTTTCTCATTACGAAAAGTAAATGAAAACGGTGCTGTGGATTATGGTTTGATAACCGAAAAATCCCATCTCGATGAAATCGTTCCACTTCATCCATTAATGCCAATTAATGCTGGTCAAGTGCTTTCCCGTTTTACCCCGATCGAGAAACCAATTGTAGCAGTTATCAAGCCTTGCGAGTTTCGTGCTTTTCTTGAACTTGTGAAAAGGGAACAGGGAACATTGGGTAATTTCCTGCTGATATCTTATAGTTGCAGCGGTGTATTTCCATTAAAAGAAAATGTTAATGGTTCTATTAATGATCAGCTTACCGGATATTGGAAGGCAACTGAAAAAGCAGAAATTCCATCAAGAATTCGTCCAACCTGCTGCATTTGTGAACATTTTGCTCCGACTAATTCAGACATTCTTATTTCACTCATTGGAGAAGAAACCGGTAAATGCAAAATGTATCTGAATACAGAAAAAGCAGAAAAATTCGCAGATGGCTTTGAAGGGAAAATATCATCAGAAGAATTCAAAACTTCCAAACTCGATTCATTGAAGGAAAAACGACTCAAAGAAAAGGAAGAAGTATTTTCCCAAGTAAACACAGAAGAAAGTGGACTCGATGGTCTGATCGATGTTTTTGGACGATGTGTCGGCTGTCACGGATGTAATACTGTTTGCCCGATCTGCTATTGCACACTTTGCGATTTTGAATCAGCAAATTTTGATTATAATGTTCCGATTTTAGAACGGGAACTGGAAGAGAAAGGTGCTTTGCGTTTACCACCGGATACAATTTTCTTCCATATTGGAAGGCTTTCACATATGAGTTTTTCCTGTGTTGGATGCGGACAATGTTCTGATGTTTGTCCGGCAGATATTCCGGTTGCTTCGGTGTTTAAAAAATCAGGTGAAAGAGTTGCAGGGATTTTTGATTATGTTCCCGGAAGAGATGTAGAAGAAGAGATTCCTGTGATGATCTATAAAGAAGAAGAATTTCAGGAACTGGGAGAATAAGATAATGAGAATTGAATACTTAATATTGAATATTGAAAATTTAGCTCCGTGCTCTGTAGTTAAAAGAGTCAGTTTTAAATCAGTGTAAGTCTGTGGGTATTTTTTATTCATTTGCGTTTATTAGCGTTCATTCACGGTTCCAAAGAATATTAAGCTTGGAGAATAAATTATGAAAAAAGAATTCTCACCCAAAATTATAAGTTTCCTTTGTAAATGGTGTTCCTATACAGGAGCAGACTTGGCAGGAATAAACAGGTTGCAGTATCCCATTGCTATCCTGCCAATAAAGGTAATGTGCTCCAGCAGGATCGATCCGGTTTTCCTGATAAAATCATATTTACGGGGAGCAGATGGCGTTCTGGTTGGTGGCTGACATCCCGGAGATTGTCATTACCAGGTTGGTAATTATCACACCAGAAGAAGAATTGCAATAGTAAAAGAAATTTTCAAATCTTTAGGTTTGGAAGATGAAAGAATTCGGCTTATCTGGATCTCTGCATCGGAAGGTCAGAAATTTGCCCGGGTAGGAAATGAATATACACAGCAGATTAGTAAAATGGGTGAAAATCCAACAAAGAAGAGATTTTTTTTATAGTATAATTAAGGAAAATATATGAGTTCGAAAAGTAAATCTGTAATGATTATCGGGGCAGGAATTGCCGGAATTCAGGCATCTCTCGATCTTGCTGAAATGGGAATTAAAGTTCATTTAATTGAAGGAACTTCATCGATCGGCGGAAGAATGCCGCAGTTGGATAAAACATTTCCTACGAATGACTGCTCGATGTGTATTCTTGCACCAAAAATGAGCGAATGTGCCAGACATCCGAATATTCAAATTCACATTAAAACAATAGTGGAATCTGTTACGGGAGATCCCGGGAATTTTATTGCAGAAATAATTGAAGAAGCAAAATACGTTGATGCTGTGAAATGTGTTGCCTGCGGACTTTGCGAAGAAAAATGTCCAGTAAAAGTAGATGATGAATTTGATGTGCAGCTTCGCAAAAGAGGTGCAATTTCCAGGTATTTCCTGCAAAGTATTCCTTCCGAATATACGATAGATAAAGAAAAATGCCTTTGTCTTACAAAAGGTGTTTGCCGGCTTTGCGAAAAAGTGTGTCCTGCAGAAGCAATTAATTTTGATGATAAAGATAAAAAAATAAAGTTGAAAGTCGGAGCAGTGATCGTGGCAACAGGAATAGATGCATTCGATCCGATCGGGTTCGGGCATTTCGGTTATAAACGATTTAAGAATGTTGTTACATCTCTGGAATTCGAGAGAATGCTTTCTGCTTCCGGACCTTTTGGTGGTCACGTTGTTCGAGCTTCCGACGAGAAAGAACCGAAAAGTATTGCCTTCATTCAATGCGTTGGTTCGCGAGATGAAAGTATCGATCGCAATTACTGTTCATCTGCCTGCTGTATGTTCGCCATCAAACAAGCGATCATTGCCAAAGAGCATATGAAAAGTTTGAAACCGGCACTATTCTATATGGATATCAGGGCGTTCGGAAAAGACTTTGATAAATATTACGAGCAGGCAAAAGGTAAATATGGTGTTGATTTCATAAAATCCAAAGTCTCAGATATTACCGAAACAGACAAAGGAAATTTGAAGTTACGATACGTTCTGGAAAACGGAGATATTCAATTTAAAGAATTTGATATGGTCGTTCTTTCCATTGGATTGGAACCGCGAAAAAACATTCGGGAATTAACTGAAAAACTGGATATTAAACTCAATGAATACGGATTCTGCCGCTCAGATGCTTTTACTCCACTCAAAACAAATCGTGAAGGGATTTTCGTTTGTGGTGCATCGAATGGTCCCAAAGATATTCCCGAATCTGTAGTATCGGCTTCCGGTGCAGTTGCGGAAGCTACCAAATATCTTAAATTGAAAAGACAGGAACTACAGGAAAAGAAAGTAAAAGAAAAAGAAGTTTTTGGAGAACGACCTCGAGTGGGAGTTTTTGTGTGTCACTGCGGTATTAATATTGCCGGAGTTGTGGATGTGAAGGATGTAGCTGAAAATGCCAAAAAAATCGCAAATGTAGAACACTCGGAAGACCTGATGTATGCCTGTTCGCAGGATTGTATGAACACGATCAAAGAACGGATCAAAGATCATAACCTCAATCGAATTGTAGTTGCAGCCTGCACTCCCCGAACACATGAACCGCTTTTCAGGGAGACTATCAGCGAAGCAGGTTTGAATCCATATCTTTTTGAGATGGCAAATATAAGAGATCAATGTTCCTGGGCACATATGAACGAGCCGGAACTAGCCACAGAAAAATCCAAAGACCTGGTAAGTATGGGAGTAGCAAAAGCACGTGATCTGATGCCGTTGAAAAGACTTCCAATCGATATAAATCCCAAATCGCTGGTCATTGGTGGTGGGCTTGCAGGAATGACAGCAGCACAATCTCTGGCAGTTGCAGGTTACGAAGTATTCCTGATAGAAAGAGAAAAAGAACTCGGAGGTAATCTACAAAATATCTATTTCAATTTTGGAAAAGACCCGCAACAATTACTTCAGGATACGATCGAAGAAATTTCCAAGAATAAACTGATTCATATTTATAAGAATTCTGAGATTAAAAAAATAGACGGTTATGTTGGTAATTTCACAACAACTTTTGTAAATAAAAATACAGGAAAAGAAAAACAATTTGAGCACGGTGTTGTTATCGTAGCAACAGGTGCGGAAGAACACAAAACAGAAGAATATCTTTATGGAAAATCACATCGTATCGTTACGCTGATTGAGTTCGAGAAAATGCTTTATGAAAAGAAATTCCCCGGAAGAAAACCGAAAAATGTGGTTATGATCCAATGCGTTGGTTCTCGTGAAGAAGGCAGAATGTATTGCAGCCGGGTTTGCTGCACAAAAGCTGTGAAAAATGCTCTTGAACTGAAAAAAATAGTTCCTAAAGCAAATATTTATATTGTGAATCGTGATGTTAGAACTTATGGTTTCCGGGAAAAATATTATACGGAACTGCGGGATAAAGGAACAATGTTCGTTAATTACGAACCTGAAAATAAACCGCAGGTTAAGTTTGTGGATAAATCTGACCCTGATAGCAAGATCAATGTCACTGTATTTGATCCGATTATGGATAAAGAAGTAGTTGTTACTGCAGATCTGCTGGTGCTTTCTGTGGCAGTTGATGCACGTAAGGAAAACATTGAGCTTGGAAAAATGCTCAAAGTTCCGTTGAACGAAGATGGAATGTTTATGGAAGCACACGTGAAGCTTCGTCCTGTAGATTTTGCAAACGATGGTATTTTTGTTGCCGGACTCGCACATAATCCGAAAGATATGGATGAAAGCATAATGCAGGCAAAAGCAGCAGCAAGCAGAGCTCTTACATTTATTACTAAAAAAGCGATCCTGGCGGAAGGAACAATTACGGAAGTGAACGAAGACAGATGTTCCGGCTGCGGTTATTGTGAAATAATTTGTGCTTATAAAGCTATCGAAGTGGATAAAGAAAAAGAAATTGCAGTTGTAAATGAAGCACTTTGTAAAGGCTGCGGAGCTTGTGTTGCATCGTGTCGTTGCGGAGCTCTCGATCTTCGCGGATTTAGTAATGAACAGCTTTTTGATTCATTTGAAGCTTTGGATCTGGTAGATGTATTGGGAAAATAGAATGCAACGAACAAAACGAACAGAAGAAAGTTATTCTCAAGAGCCAATTAATAGAAATTGAAGGAAAAATATAATGAATGATTATGATGGCACAATAAAATTTTGGGATAAAAAATTTGGTGAAAGGCTTTCGACTGATAAAAGATATGATCCAAGTAAACCAATACCACTTATTGAAATAGAAAAAGGAACAAAATGGTTAATAAAAGAAGTTGACTCAATAATAGATTTTGGTTGTGGAAGTGGAAACCTACTTTTTAAAAGTTTATTTTTAGGAGCAAAAAAAGCGTTTGGAATCGATATTTCTCCTAAAGCTATCGAACTTGCAAATCATACTTCAAAAGTGAATGAAATGGACGATAAAACTGATTTCAAAGCAGGTGGTATCAAGCTTTTAAAAAATTTAGAAGAAAATTCTTTCGATGGAGGAGCTTCATTTAATACAATAGATAATATTTTACCGGATGATGCAATCTCGGTGATAAAAGAAATGAATAGAATTTTGAAGAAAAACGGTAAATTTCTTGTAAAATTAAATGATGTTATGCTAAAAAAGATACTTGAAGAAGATGATTATTATCAACTAATTTCAGAAGATTTTTATAAAGAGAAATCGGGTCTTTATTTTTGGAATTTAAGCAACTCTAAATTTAGAGAGATTACTTCCCCATATTTTAAAATCGTGAAATATGTAGATGTTCCATTTCCAAAAACAGAATATAAAAATCGAATGTATTATCTTGTTAATAAAAAATGATTTTATTTAAAAATACAGTGAATATAACTGACAAGGAAATTTTGTTAGTTTTGTTCGTTGCAAAAAAGATTTCGGAGAAAATATGAAAGATTGGCAGCCAAAAATTCTGGCAATATTGTGTAACTGGTGTTCTTATGCCGGAGCGGATCTGGCAGGAGTTTCCAGGATGCAATATCCACCAAATGTGCGAGTAATCAGGATTCCCTGTTCCGGAAGAGTCGATCCGTTATTTATAATGAAAACGCTGCAAAGCGGGTTCGACGGCTTACTGGTTTCCGGCTGACATCCAGGCGATTGCCATTACCTGTCAGGTAATTTTATCGCACGTAGACGGTATTCTACGATTAAACCGCTTCTTGAGATGATCGGGATCGAACCGGAAAGAGTCCAGTTTTCCTGGATCTCTGCCGGAGAAGGTGAACGTTTTGCCAATATCATCGAAAAAATAACAAACGATGTTAAGAAGATCGGTCCTGCAAAAAGGTTGGTAAAGGGAGCAAAACAATGATCCAGAACCTGAGAACAGAAGTAAAAAAACTTCTGAAAGATAAAAAAGTGGATATTGTTTTAGGTTGGGAAAAAGGCTCTCTTCCACTTTCTTCCACACCGCTTTTTATCCATAAAGAAGAAGACGTTGATAGACTTATTTTTGATGAAACATGCAGAAATAATCTTACAACTTATCTCACAAAAGATAAAAGAAAACTGGGGAAAACTTACGATAAAATCGGAATAATTGTTAAAGGCTGTGATGCTCGATCTATAGTTCTTTACTCGATTGAAAAGCAGATAAAAAGAGAAAATATAGTTATCATCGGAGTTCCCTGTAACGGTGTTCTGGAAAAGAAGAAAATTCTTCAGAAAATCGACGGAAAAGAAATTCTGGAATCAAAGATCGATGGGAAAAATGTGCATTTAAAAGGTCGTGATTTCGATTTGAAAATTCCATTAAAAGATGTTTTGTGTGATTCCTGTTTAACCTGCCATTATCCTGATGCTCCGGTTCACGATATTTTTATTGGAAAACCGCGCAAAGAAATTGATATCAAAGACGAATTCAAAAATGTAATTGATTTTGAAAAAAAATCTTCTGAAGAACGCTGGGAATATATCAAAGAAGAATATTCAAAGTGCATTCGCTGCTATGCCTGCAGAAATGTATGTCCTGCCTGTTATTGCAACGAGTGTTTTGTAGACCAGAATGATCCGCAATGGATAGGCAAAACACCGGAAGTAACGGATTCCATCATTTTCCATCTCATCAGAAATCTTCACGTTGCAGGAAGATGTGTGGATTGCGGAGCTTGTGTTTCCGCTTGTCCGGTCGATCTTGATCTGCGTATTATGAATAAAAAAGTGGAAAAAGAGATCAAGGAACGATTTGATTATACCGCAGGATTGGACATTAAAGAGAAGCCGGCAATGGTAAGTTATTGTGAAACCGAAAAACAAGATTTTATAATGGGTTAGAATATGATCAAAATAAAGAAAAGTGAATTCAATAAATTTATTGAAAATCTTCAAAAGAATTATAATGTTTTTGCACCTGTCACAGATGGTAAAGCAACGGCTTTTAAAAAGATCAAATTTGCCAAAGATATCAACAATCAAATTTTGAACACAAAGAGATCACCCAAAGAAATATTTTTCCCGCAATCAGAGGTTCTTTTCCAATATACGGAAAAAGGAATGGAAGTTCCCAAAAGAGAGGAAAAGCCATTTGCTATCTGGGGAATGAGAAACTGCGATACAAAAAGTCTTTTATTGTTGGATAAAGTTTTTGGTGAAGCTCATCAAATGCCAGAAAAAGATATGTTTAAAGATCCATATTGGAAAGAAAAATACGACAATTGTCTTATCTTCAATCTTGCCTGCAACGAACCACTTTCCACCTGTTTCTGCAACTGGTTCGATGGTGGTCCTTTCGATAAAACAGGCACTGATATTTTTGTGGTAGAAACTGATGAAAATTATATTTTTGAAGCTGTGAGCGATAAAGGAAAGAAATTCCTGAATGATTTTAAAACAACTGAAAATGCATCCGATAAAGAAATTAAAAAAATTGAAAAATTAAAAGAAACAGCCGAATCTTATCTTGCAAAAAAAGAAGATATTTCATCACTTTTTTCTAAAACAAAAGAAATCTGGGATGAACCGATCTGGGATGAGATCGCTGCAAAATGTGTTAATTGCGGAGCTTGTGCTTTTGTGTGTCCCACCTGCCACTGCTTCGATGTATCCGACGAAGGAAAAGGAAATAAAGGAAAACGTATCCGACTCTGGGATTCCTGTATGTTCGCTATCTTCACAAAAGAAGCATCAGGTCACAATCCGCGCAGCCAATCTACTCAACGCGTGCGGCAAAGAGTGATGCATAAATACAATTATTTTATGGATAATTATGATGAACATCTCTGCACAGGCTGTGGAAGGTGCGTGGTTGTTTGTCCGGTAAATCTGGATATTCGTGAAGTTATTAAGAAAATAATCAGGTATTAATGTTATGAAAGATATTCAAAAACAGATAGATGAATTGCAAAAACAGGTTGAACTTTTAAAAAAAGATCAACCCAAAGATAAACTTTCTATGATCGTTTTATCCGGTTCATTAGATAAGATAATTGCAGCTTTTATTATTGCCACAGGAGCAGCAGCAATGGGATCGGAAGTTACAATGTTCTTTACTTTTTGGGGAACTACTGCACTAAGAAAAAAAGCGAAGATCAAGAAAAATTTTATTTCCAGAATGTTTGGTTTTATGCTTCCAACCGGGTTCAATAAATTAAAACTTTCCAATATGAATATGGCTGGAATGGGAACAGCTATGATGAAAAATCTAATGAAGAAAAAGGGAGTTCCTTCTCTAAACGAAATGCTGGAACTTGCTGAAGAATCAGAGGTTAAGATATTTATTTGTGAAATGTCTATGGATTTAATGGGTATGCAACCGGAAGAGATGATTGATTATAAAAATCTTGAGTATTGTGGTGTTGCAAAATTTTTAGCTGAAGCTCATGAAAGCAGGAGTACACTTTTTATATGATTATGAAGTATATCGTTAGAAAAAAAAATTCAATAATGAGGAATAAATGAAAAACACATATATTCCATTTCAGATGAAGGTGAAAAAGATCTATACTGAGAGTCCTGATAGAACATTAAAGACCTTTGATCTGTCATATATTAATAAAGAAGATAAATTTAATTTTTTACCAGGTCAGTTCTGTGAATTTTCCATTCTAGGCAAAGGTGAATCTCCATTTGGGATCGCTTCTTCTCCCACAGAAGAAGATATTTTGAAATTCACTGTAAACCGCACCGGTTCAGTTACGAACGAAATTCACTATCTTCAGGAAGGTGATATAGTAGGCATTCGAGGTCCACTTGGAAACTGGTATCCGGTTGAGAAATTCAAAGGACAGGATGTAGTGATAATCGGCGGTGGATTTGCCTTCACAACATTGCGTTCGCTTCTTGTTTATATGTTGGAACATCGTAAAGATTACGGAAAGATTACTGTGATTTACGGTGCCAGGAATCCTGATCTTTTCATTTATAAAGATGAAATAAAAGAGTGGGAAAAACGCGATGATCTCACATTGCATCTTACAATTGATAATCCGGTTAAAGGTTGGAATAAACTTACGGGATTTGTGCCAACAGTAGCCAAAGAAGCATCTCTCGATCCAACTTCCAAGTGTGTTGTTTGCGGACCTCCGATAATGATAAAATACACTCTTCCGGTTCTTACTGAACTTGGTTTTCCCGATGAGAAAATTTATACTTCTTTGGAAAGAAGAATGAAATGTGGAATCGGGAAATGTGGAAGATGTAATATTGGATCTAAATATATTTGTATTGATGGTCCTGTGTTTTCATATGAAGAAATTAAGAAAATACCTGAGGCATTATAGAAAAAGGAGAAATAGATGGCTAAAGATAAAATTATATTAAGTGAAATGGATGCCAATTTCAAGAATGAGATCGCATCTATGCCGGGAGCAGAACATTTTCAGAGATGTTTCACTTGCGGAACCTGCACTGCTGCTTGTCCTGTTGCAGAAGTTCACGAAGATTATGACCCGAGAAGATTAATCAGAATGTGCATTCTGGGGATGAAAAAAGAAGTATTATCGTCTGACCTTTTGTGGATGTGTTCAAGATGTTATACCTGCTATGCTCTTTGTCCGCAGGGAGTTAAATTTTCTGATGTTATCGATGTTCTACGTGATATGGCTATCAAACAAGGTTATATTTCCAAAGAACGTTATCTAGAAGCAAGAGAACTGGATAAATTCGTTCAGGAATTACGCTGCGATCTGATCAATCAGAAACTGCAATCGGATAAAAAATTAGATGATAAAATTAAAACTAAATTGGAAAAAGAAATTAAGATAAAATGGTAAAGGATAGAACACAAACAACTCTGATTATGCGGATAAATACGGAGTTTGGTGATGAAATAACAAACGAGCTAATGCTTCGATTTGTTTTGAATTTGTAATTTTGTTCATTGTTTTTTATTTGTATTTTGTGTTTTGGATTTTGATATTTCATCATTTGTATTTGGAATTTATTTGTTTTTTGGGATTTGTTGTTTGTGATTTTAAGGAAAAGAAAATTCTGAGTTTGATAGGGAATATCGAATATCCAACAAGGAATGATGAATAATGAATATAGAAAAAAAAAGGAGGGTAAAATGCAAGCAGATCAAACTTTAGATTGCAAAGGGCTTTCCTGCCCGATGCCGATCATTAAGTTGGCCAAAACGATCAAGAAAATGAACAGCGGTGAAGTTCTGGAAATGATTGGAACTGATCCGGGTTCAAAGACCGATGTTCCTGCCTGGTGTGAAAAGACAGGGAACATCTTTCTTGAGCAGAAAGAAGAAGGTGGCGTATTCATTTTTTACATCAAAAAGAAGTAAAAAGGTCAAGAGGTTAATAATGCAGACAAAAGGATCATTAAGTTTTGAAAATCTACTTCAGGATATTGTTAATAAAAATCTATGCAACAGGTGTGGTGGATGCATTTCATTCTGTAGCGCAAACAAAATAAGTGCACTGAGAATAGGGAAAGAAGGCTTTCCTGAATATGCAGATAAAGATAAATGCCTTGAATGTGGAATTTGTTACCTGATATGTCCTAAAACAAGAACCCTGGAAGAAGAACTAAAAAGCCATTATGATTGGAAATATCCATTAGGACACTGGATAGATATTTTTTCTGCCCGATCGACAGATGAAGAGGTTCTTAATGTTGCCACAGATGGTGGTGTAGTCACTTCCATTTTAATATATCTATTAGAAAATAAAGTAATCGATGGAGCTATTGTTTCCAAAAGAACGGGAACTCACGGGAGAATGCCGATAATTGCAAAAACACGCTCAGACCTGATAGATGCTGCCGGCTCAAGTTTCGCGGAAACACATCATTTAAATGAGCTTGGGAATATTTTTTCCACAAGTTTTCCTATAATAAAAGTAATAAAAGAATCTGCTTCAGATTCAATGAAGAAACTGGCTATTGTCGGAACTGCATGCCAGATAGAAGCGATTCGAAAAATGCAGCTACTGAATATTGTTCCCTCAAACCTGATAATATTTACGATCGGGTTATTCTGCATGCAGTGCTTCACTATTGAAGACCTTTCAAAGAAAAATTTTGCGAAAACACATAAGATAGATTTAGATGATATTGAAAAAGTTAATATCAAAGATAATTTGATCTTGAAAATGAAATCGAATGTAAGCTTTCATATTCCTTTGGAAGAGATTGAAGAAATTGCCAGACCAGCTTGCCTTGCCTGCAATGATTTTTCCAATGAATTTGCCGATATTTCGGTTGGTGGTGTTGGCTCTCAGGATGGATATACTACTGTTATGATTCGAACTTCATTAGGAAAACAAGTATATGCGGAAGCATTGTACAAGGATTATGTTGAAAATAGTCTTGGCTTGTGTCATAATAGCAGAAAAGTAAACGAAAAACATTTATTAGATATTATAAAAGATTTCGCAATAAGGAAAAAGATAAGATCGGAAAAAAGAATTAATTCCATGAATAATTAAAATCCCTCTTATCAATTCTTTTGTATTAAGGAGTATTGTTTGATGAGTAATAAAAAAGTAGGTTCTGTTCTGGTATTGGGTGCAGGGATCGCAGGAATACAATCTTCACTTGATCTGGCAAATTCCGGGTTTAAAGTTTATCTTCTCGAGCAAACACCGGCTATTGGCGGCGTTATGGCTCAGTTGGATAAGACTTTCCCAACAAATGATTGTGCTATGTGCATTGTCTCACCAAAATTGGTGGATTGTGGAAGGCATCCTAATATTGAGATCATCACAAATGCTGAACTGGGAAAAGTGATGGGTGAAGCTGGAAATTTCAAGGTTGAAGTAAGGAAAAATCCCAGATATGTGGATGAAGATAAATGTACCGGTTGCGCAGCTTGTACTCAAAACTGTCCAGTCTCAATTGCACTATATCCTGTCGAAAAAATATCCATTAAACTTAGAAAAGATGATACTATCAAAGTAGATGCGATCCTCAAAGAATTTAAAGATAAGAAAGGCAATCTTATGCCTATACTCCAGAGCATCAGCAAAGAATACAATTATCTTCCTGAAGATGTCCTGAAATATATCTCACAAGAACTCAATATTTCCTTAACCCAAATATATCAAATAGCGACTTTCTATAATGCTTTCAGTCTGCAACCTAAAGGAAAATATACAATTAGTGTATGTTTCGGAACTGCATGTTACATAAAGGGAGGAAACAGAATTCTGGAAGCTTTTGAAAGGGAACTTGGTGTTACAATGGGCAATACAACCGAAGACTTATTGTTCGGACTGGAGACCATATCCTGTTTTGGCTGTTGCGGTCAAGCTCCTGTGGTAACTGTGAATGAGGAGATTTATGGGCATTTTCGTGTAACCCAGGTTCCAAAATTAATTAAAAAATACAGGGAGGTAGAGAGTGCCGAAAATAACGCCTGAAGATTTAGCAAAAATAACAGAAAGAGTAAAAAGGACAATGATTCTCCGCGAGGGAACCGGTCGAGCAAAAATTAGAGTTCACATGGGAACTTGTGGTATTGCTGCTGGTGCTCGCTCCATTATGAGCACATTGATGGAAGAAGTTGAGAGTAGAAATATAAAAGATATTATTCTTACCACTTCAAGCTGTGCGGGATTATGCAGTCGTGAACCAATGATAACAGTTGAAGTTCAAAACCAACCTCCTGTAAAGTATGTAGATTTAACTCCTGAGAAAGCAAAAATAATTTTTGATAAGCATATACTTTCTGGAGAAATTGTAAAAGAGTATGCATTGGCATTTGGAAGTGAAAGAGTACCGTAAAAGCAATAAACAGTTTAAATTCAGGTATTTTGAATTTTAGAATTTTAGGAGTTTTTTAATTATGGCTTATAGATGTAATGTATTGTTGTGCACTTGTACAATGTGTGTTTCTGTAGGAGCTTTGAAAATAAAGAGCAAGCTTGAAGAAGAAATTAAGAAATACAATTTAGAAGACGAAGTTCAAATCATTCTTACAGGAAGTAGTTGGCTTTGCACAAAGGGACCAACCCTAATTGTTCAACCTGATGATGTAGTTTATCAGTTCTTAAAAGAAAAAGATATCCCTAATTTGGTTGAAGAGCATCTCTTAAAAGGAAGACCAGTTCACTCTTTGATGTATATCCATCCGGAAGAATTGCATCCTATTGAAAAATTACAGGATATTCCTTTTTATCATGACCAGAGACTTATTGCTCTTTGGAATAGAGGAATAATAGATCCTGATGAGATTGATGAATATATTGCCAGGGATGGATATAAGGCATTGGCAAAAGTTTTGCATGATATGACTCCGGAAGATGTGATACAGGAAATAAAAGATTCTGGTTTAAGAGGAAGAGGTGGAGGGGGATTCCCAACCGGGATGAAGTGGGAGTTCTGCAGAAAAAATCCAGGCTCGCCAAAATACCTGATTTGTAATGCTGATGAAGGAGATCCAGGGGCTTTTATGGACCGCTCAATTATTGAAGCAGACCCACATTCTCTTATCGAGGGAATGCTGGTCGCTGCTTATGCAATTGGTGCTGAAAAGGGTTATATCTATGTGAGAAGTGAATATCCGCTTGCTATTCAAAGATTAGATAGTGCGATCATTAAGGCCAGAGAATATGGTCTGCTTGGAAAAGGTGTATTTGGTTCTAATTTTAATTTTGATATGGAAATATTTCGTGGTGCCGGTGCATTTGTCTGTGGAGAAGAAACTTCTTTGATTCATTCAATAGAAGGTGAACCGGCAGAACCCAGACAGAGACCTCCATTTCCTGTGGAAAGAGGGCTTTGGGAGAATCCTACAAATATAAATAATGTTGAAACATTATCCTGTTTACCAAGAATAATAAATTTTGGAGCAAAATGGTTTGCCAGCATCGGTACTGAAAAAAGCAAAGGTACAAAAGTCTTTTCTCTTGCTGGAAAGATAAATAATGCCGGACTTGTGGAAGTTCCCATGGGAATAACTCTGCGTGAAATGGTATTTAAGATTGGTGGCGGAATTCCCAATAGAAAGAAGTTTAAAGCTGTTCAAACAGGTGGACCCTCCGGTGGTGTTATTCCTGAAAGCATGCTGGATTTACCTATTGATTATGAACGGATACAGGAAGCTGGAGCAATTATGGGTTCCGGCGGAATGATTATTATGGATGAAGATGATTGTATGGTCGATGTTGCCAGGTATTTTATTGAATTCACCAGAGATGAATCCTGTGGAAAGTGCTCTTCCTGCAGAGAAGGTTTGGATGCAATGTATGAGATTTTGACTAATATCTGTAAGGGGAAAGGCAAAGAAGGAGATATAGAATTTTTGGAAGAATTGGGAGAAGCAACTATAAATGCTTCAATGTGCGGGTTAGGGAAGTCAGCTCCAAATCCGGTATTAACTTCAATTCGTCATTTTAAAGATGAATATATTGCTCATATCAGGGATAAGAAATGTCCGGCTAAATCTTGTGTGGAGTTAATCGAATATTCAGTTGACCCTGAAAAATGCACAGGTTGCTTTATATGTAATGTGAATTGTCCGACAAATGCAGTTATTGGAGAAAAAAAGAAACCTCAAATCATAGATAAAAATAAATGTATTAAATGCAGTGTTTGTCTTGAAGTATGTAGATTTGATGCAATAAAGGTAGGGTAATTATTATGAAACTTATAGAAATAAAAGAGCTGCTTGAAGCAGAAGTTGTTTCAGAAAAATACGATCCTGAAGCAGAAATACAAATAGGTTGTTCATCAGATTTAATGAGTGAAATTTTAGCTTTTGGTAAACCAGGCTCTATTCTGTTAACAAGCTTGTTGAATATCCAGGTTATCAATACTGCTAATGTGGCTGATATAAAAGCGGTTTGTTTTGTTATGGGAAAAATCCCTGATAAAAATATTATAAACTTAGCGAGAAAGAATGATATAGTTGTATTTATAACACAACTTACAACGTTTGAAAGTTGTGGGCGATTGTATAAAAATGGTCTCAATAGTTGTGATTATTTTAATCTTGTTAAATAAAAATGGATGATAAAAGAACAACCACCAAGATCCAAGAACTGACTTATGATCTGAAAATTAAAGATGTAATGACCAAGAATATCGAAACAGTCGGTTCAAAAATGCCTGTTTCTCATTTAAGAGATATTTTATATGATAAGCGAATTTCAGGAGTTCCTGTTGTAAATGACAACGAACTTGTCGGTCTTATAAGTATTGAAGATTTTATTAAATGCCTTGAACAAAATGAAATGGATGCTTTAATAGAAGATAAGATGACAAAAAATGTAAAAACACTGTATGCAGATGAACCCCTTGTTCATGCTGTTATGAAATTTGAAAAATATGGATTTGGTCGTTTTCCCGTGATTTCAAGGAAAGATAAAAAATTAGTAGGTATTATTACCAAAAGTGATATTATTAAAGGTGTCCTCAAGAAATTAGAAACAGCCTATCATGACGAAGAGGAACGAAGATATAGAGCGAGTCATATTTTCAACGATGTTATTGCAGATGAGATTTTTTTTAAATTTCAATATTATGTGGAAGGCAAGAACTTTGATAAAGCAGGAGAAGCCGCCACCGGACTAAAGAAAACACTTTACAGACTTGGTCTCTCGCCGGAAATAGTGCGTAGAGCTGCGATATCAACTTATGAAGCTGAAATTAATATCGTGGCATTTACCAAAGGTGGACGAATAACAGCTTATCTCGAACCTCACCAAATCAGGATCGTGATAACGGATAAAGGACCTGGTATTCCGGATATTGAGAAAGCTTTGCAACCCGGTTTTTCCACTGCTCCCGGATGGGTTAGAGAGTTGGGATTTGGTGCTGGTATGGGGCTTCCTAATATAAAAAAATTTGCCGATAAGATGACTCTAAAATCGACAGTTGAGAAAGGAACGCGTTTAGTAATCATTATTAAGCTTAGTGATTATCGTAAAGAAGATTAATTTGTGTTAGTTGAAGAAATGACATATTTAGGGAATATTTTTTCATCAACTCATCCTGCTGTCCTTCTCTTTTTGATGAGAATAAGAAAGATATTCCAAAGAGAAGGAACATAAGAAAAGCAAGGAGAAATAGAAGAAAAAAAATGATTTATTTTCTTTAGTTCCCTCTCTTTTCAAGAGAGGGTTAGGGTGAGTTAGAAAATGTTGATTTTACAAAATTTCGAGTCGTAAGGACGCAGGGCGATGACTCGAGATAAGGAATATTTGTCGTTTCGACTTGACGTTCCTTTCGAGTCGATACTCAGACGATACTCAGAAAAAAGAGGTAAAAATGGTTAACCTGAAAGATGTAGTACAAAAACTTGATTTAAAAGTTGTTTCCGGGGATATTGATAGAGAAGTAAGTGCAGGTTATTCAAGTGATCTGCTTAGTGATGTTATTGCAAATGCTCAAAAAGATAATATCTGGATAACTTTGCAAATTCATATAAATATCGTAGCTGTAGCAAATTTACAGGAACTTGCAGGCATCATTCTTGTGAATGGACGTGAACCGGAAGAATCAACTTTGAAGAAAGCAAAACAGGAAAATATTCCTATTCTGTTAACAGAATTATCGACTTTTGAAATTGTGGGAAAACTTTATGAGTTGGGAATACACGGGAATAGGAGAAAATGAGGTCTCAACAGGATGCTCAGAAAATTCAAGGCGGACTTGCATATTCATACCTGTCTCTCCCCTTGTGGTGAGATGGAAATGACGCCTAAAATGATCGTAGAAAAAGCAAGATCAAAAGGATTGGATGTGATTGGGATTTGTGACCATAATTCATCTGAAAATGTAGCTGCTGTAAAGAAAGCCGGAGAAAAATATAATTTGAAAGTTTTTGGCGGAATGGAAGTTACATCTAAAGAAGAAGTGCATATTCTGGCACTATTTGATGAAGATAAAAAATTATCTGAACTCCAGGAAATCGTGTATGAAAATTTAGAGGGAGAGAATGACGAGGAGCTTTTTGGATACCAATTAATAGTAGATGAGCAGGATGAGATCATTGATCTTAATAAAAAACTATTGCTCGGTGCTACAGACCTGACAGTCGATAGAATAGTAGAACTTATTCATTCTTTAAATGGACTTGCAATTGCTTCTCATGTCGATCGTGAAAGATTCAGCCTGATCGGGCAACTGGGTTTTGTTCCTGAAGGATTAGATTTGGATGGTCTGGAATTATCACCGAGATACATGTCCGAAAAGAAAAAACTAGATTTTCCAATGGCAGCAGGCTTTCCTCTCGTCACATTTTCTGATGCTCATTTACCAGATGATATTGGTGAAACTTCAACCTTTTTCCTGCTGGATGATATAACAGTGATAGAGTTAAAAAAAGCATTGAAGAATAAAGATGGAAGATCTATCCTTACATATTCTTGATGTGGTTGAGAATTCAATTGAAGCAAATGCTTCAAAAATTAGAATAAAGATTATAGAGGAGAAAAGCAAAGATTTGCTTGCAATCGAGATAAAGGATAATGGAAGAGGAATGAACACGGAAACTATTAACAAAGTGCTGGATCCGTTCTATACAACAAGAACGACACGAAAAGTTGGTATGGGACTTTCTCTTTTGGCACAGGCTGCTGAAGAGAGCAATGGAAATTTTGAGATAAATTCTAAAGTTGGTGAAGGCACAGAGGTTAAGGCTACTTTTCAATATAGTCATATCGACCGTAAACCCATTGGGAATATGAATGATACAATTGTGACCCTGATCATTTCTCATCCTGAAATAAATTTTATTTATGAATATCAAAATGAAAAGGAAAATTATATTCTGGATTCAAATGAAATTAAGCAAGAAATTTCATAAAATTAATTTATGTGAACTAAAAGGTAAAAAAATATGATTAATTTAATTATTAATGGAAAAAAGATAGAAGTTGAAGAAGGTTCTACTGTTCTTCAAGCAGCAGAAGAAAATGGTATTAATATCCCGACTTTATGTTATTATAAAGCATTACCTGCTTATGGAGCCTGCAGATTATGTATTGTTGAGGTAAGCCAGAAGAGCGGAACACCGTCTATACAAGCATCCTGTACTTATCCTGTTCAAGATGGTCTTATTGTCCAAACCGATACTGAGCAAATAAAAAAAACCCGAAAGGTCGTGGCTGAATTAATTTTGGCAAAGTGCCCTGATTCTGAAGTTATACAAAATCTTGCAAAAGAAATGGGAGTTGGGAAACCAAGAGTTAAACTAAAAAATGAAGACTGTATGCTATGCGGATTATGCGTGCGAATGTGCAAAGACAGGATGAATAAAGGAGCGATCGGTTTTGCAAATAGAGGAAATAAACGTGTAGTAGTTCCTGCTTTTGACACCCAATCTGATGTGTGCCAGACTTGTGGAGCATGCGACAGTATTTGTCCAACCAAAACAGGAATTAAATTTGATAAAATCACTGAAAATGAACCTGTTCCGATTCTATCTGAATTTGATGAAGGATTGCTAACCAGACCAGCTATATACATCCCTTATGCTCAAGCTGTTCCAAATTATGCCAATATTGATCCGGAATATTGTGTGCAGCTAAATACCGGAGAGTGCAAGATCTGTACGGAATTCTGTGAAGCGGATGCGATCAATTTTGAGCAAGAAGAAGAAATTCTGAACCTGAATATCGGCTCAGTTATTATTGCAAACGGATCTGAGAAGTTTGATCCTACTGCTTTGCATGAATATGGTTTCGGCAGATATAAAAATGTTCTTACAAGTATCCAATTTGAAAGAGTATTAGCCGCTTCAGGTCCTTTTGAAGGTCATCTGCAAAGACCTGATGACGGCAAAGTTCCCACCAAAATTGCCTGGATACAGTGTGTAGGTTCAAGAAACGAGAATTCTCATATGCCATATTGTTCTTCTGTCTGTTGTATGTACGCTCTCAAAGAAGCAATAATTGCCAAAGAGCATGTAAAAACCGTTGAACCTACAATTTTCTTTATGGATATTCGTGCTTATGGAAAAGATTTTGATAAATTCTATGATCAGGCAAAAAATGTTGGGGTCAGGTTTATTCGCTCACGAGTTGGAAAGATAAAAGAGATTAAAGAAACAGGAAACCTGGAATTATATTATGTGAAAGAAAATGGTGAACTTGAAATTGAAGAGTTTGAAATGGTCGTGCTTTCTATCGGGCTTACACCCACAAGAGATATTGTGGATGTAACCGATAAACTTGATGTTCGTCTTAATGAATTTAATTTTATAGAAAATACAGGAATGTCATCCATCCAGACAACCAGACCCGGAATTTATGTTTGCGGTCCTGCAGCTTCACCAAAAGATATTCCGGAAACAGTTATGCAGGCATCCGGAGCAGTTGCTGGTTCTGCAGAAATACTTTCGGAAGTTCGAGGAACAGAAATAACTGAAAAGGTTTATCCTGAGGAAATCGATGTAAGCGGCAAGAAACCCAGAATCGGAGTTTTCGTATGCCATTGTGGTATCAATATTGGAAGCGTGGTAAATGTTCCTGAAGTGGTTAAATTTGCTAAAACATTACCAAATGTTGTTTATGCTGAGGATAACCTTTTCACCTGTTCACAGGATACTCAGGAAAAAATGAAAGAAGTTATCGATGAATATAAACTTAATCGAGTTGTCGTTTCTTCCTGCTCACCAAGTACGCACGAACCTTTATTCCAGGAGACATTGAGAGAAGCCGGATTGAATCCATATCTTTTCGATATGGCAAATATCAGAAACCAATGTAGCTGGGTTCATAAAGATGATAAAGAAGGTGCCACTGAAAAGGCAAAGATTCTTACAAAAATTGCAATTGGAAAAGCCAGACTTCTGGAACAACTTCATTCGATTTCTCTTGATGTTACCCAAACAGCACTCGTTATCGGTGGAGGACTTTCCGGTATGACAGCAGCTCTTTCTGTTGCAGAACAGGGTTTTGAAGTAGCACTCATCGAGAGAAAAGATAAATTGGGTGGAAATCTTCATCGACTTGCTGAATCTGTTGAGGGAAAGAAAATCTCGGATTATCTCGCTGAACTTAATGATGAAATTAACAAGCATTCACTTATAAAAGTTTTCACGAATTCGGAAGCTAAGGAAATCGATGGATATATCGGAAACTATCAAACAAAGATATTCAACAAAAAAGAAAATAAAGAAGTTATTTTTGAACACGGAGTGATCCTTATTACTATCGGTGCGAACGAATCCAAACCCGAGGAATATTTTTATGGGAAAAATAAGAATGTTATAACTCATCTGGACTTTGAAACAGACTTTGAAGAAAATAAAAAGGTTTATCAAAAACTCAAAAATATTGTAATGATCCAGTGCGTTGGTTCTCGTGATGAAAAGCGTCCTTACTGTTCGAGAGTTTGCTGCACTCAATCTATAAAAAATGCAATCCGCTTGAAAGAATTAAACCCGAAAATGAATGTTTATATTCTTTACAGGGATATTAGAACTTATGGTTTTTATGAGAAATTTTATCAGAAAGCAAGAGAACTCGGTGTCATTTTCATCAGGTATGAAGAAGATGTAAAACCAGTCGTAGAAATAGATGAAAAGCGTATGGTTCTGAATGAGAAAGGATTAACACTTACGATTGAGGATCATGTTTTGAATCAGGAAGTTGTAATCTATCCTGACAAATTGATACTGGCTGCCGCAATGGTTCCCCAGGAAGATGCCGGAGAACTTTCTCAAATGCTGAAACTTCCGCTTAATGAAGATAATTTCTTTATGGAAGCTCACGTTAAACTTCGTCCTGTAGATTTCGCTGCTGAAGGATTATTCTTAGCAGGTCTTGCTCATTCTCCAAAAGGAATCGAAGAAACAATTTCACAGGCAAAAGCAGCAGCAGAAAGAGCGTGTTCCATTATCTGCTCAGATGAATATATGTCGGAAGCATATATTGCCGAGGTTGATCTGGACATGTGTGCAGGCTGCGGCATGTGTGTTGCTGTTTGTCCGTATGGAGCACCGGAGTTGTTCTGGATGAACGGTAGGGAATATGCTCGTATAAATTCCGGACTCTGTAAAGGTTGTGGAAGCTGTGCCGCCGTTTGTCCTTCCGGAGCTATGCAGCAGCTTGGATATAAAGAAGAACAAACCCTGGCAATGTTGAATGAAGCATTGGAGGGTTGGTAATAAAATCGAGTTTTCTGGCAACTGCTGGAGAAACCATTTTCACTTGTATGCTTTTTACAATATTTTATACTTCTTCCTTTCAATTATTTCCTATCTAAAAACTCTTTTCTATATCTTCCTAAATATCTTTTAATTATCAATTTACAATTATTAGTTTTTTTAATTTAATTTCTGTACTCTTTGGTATACACTTTTGTCCCACTTGGTATACACTTTCACGATATTGATAAATTTATCAAAAAATATTTTTTCACGCTTTCATAAGCTATAATCCGTTTTTCCCATATTCTTTATAAAAAATAACGAACGTAAAATATTTAATTTAAAGTATTAATTATTCATTACTAATTATTAATTAAAATTAACAAACCGGGAAAAAACTTGACAAATATCAAAGTAAATTTCATGAAATAAATGTTTCTTTTTATTGGAGGATACAATGAAAAAAACAAGTATGAATTTAGGATTACTACTGATTACAGTCTATTTTTATGCTCAACTATCTTAATGGCAATAGTCAACTAAAACCGTTGGTAGTAGTGGTGATGAAGGATATGGAATTGCAATATATGATGCCAGTAAAAGTTTCAGACATTTTTTATAGCAAGAATACTTTCACTTTAAAAGAAGGGCTTAGCTTATGATTGTACTATAAAATACAGTTTTTTTAAGGATGTTTCCCGATTGTTATAAACAATTAAAATTGTAAATCTGATTTTAAACCAAAACCAAAAAAGGAGCATATTATGAAAAAAACAATATTTCTATTATTTTTAATTCTATTTCAATTAAAACTGTTTGCTGAACCTGTTTACCTGAATGATGCAACTACAGTTGCAGAATTCTTTCTAGAAGTTAATTATAAAGACTCCCTTTATATCGAACAAATGATTGAATTAGAGAATGAAGAACAAACTATAGTTGCATATATTGCAACTCTCCATCCTAAAGGCTTTATTGCTGTTTCCACTGATACGGATATAAGACCAATCGTTGCTTATTCATTTCTAAATAATTTCATATTTGATAATGATGAAAATAATACTTTGTACCACTTTCTAATTGATGATATGGTTAATAGATTAGAACTTAAACTGTTAGGACTTCTAGAAAACAGCCAAGAGAATAATGAATTATGGGAAAATTACCTTACTCTGAATTGGGCTTACTTCTTAGCAAGAGATTTTCAGCAATGGCCACCTGAGGAAACATCTACTGGTGGTTGGTTGGAAACAGTCTGGGATCAGAATTCACCATATAATGATTTCTGTCCTTTAGATCCTGAAACCTTGCCACCAAATCCACCCCCAGAATTAAGATGTATTGTTGGTTGCACTGCTACAGCTTTATCTCAGGTACTAAATTATCATAAATATATTGGAAACAGAGTATGGTCTGATGTAGATGATTACGAATCAGATTACACTACACCACATATATTTATAGATGACGATTTTGAAACCTATGATTTTCCTTCTTTTTCACAATTAAATGATTACCTTAATACTCTTCGTACACATTACGAATCACAACTACCACTTACAGATGAAGATATGGCAGCCCTATGTTTTATATCAGGTATTGCCTGTGAAATGAATTATTCTTCATCTGCATCCGGTGCTTGGGTTCATGATTTTACATTAGTAGAAAAATTTGAATATGATTATGCTGAGGATATTTGTTCATATCCTCCATTTTCATTCTATCTTAATCTAATAATAGATATGAAAAATGCCCAACCTGCTTTACTTACAATACAATCCCCAGATAGACCGCTGCATGAAGTTGTTTGCGATGGATACAGGTTCAATGACGACCTTGAAGATTATTACCACATTAATTTCGGATGGGGCTTCAGTAATCCCGGAGGTGGCTTTCATCCTACCGAAGCATGGTATGATTTACCTTACATTAGTTTTATTGGTTGGGGTGGTCCGGTTACTTATAATTCTATAGTTTCTTCTGTAATGCATATTTGTCCTCCTGGTTATAATGGAACAATAACAGGTAGAATCCATCTAAATGGTGGTTCTGGAGATGTAACGGATGTTGTTGTCACAGCAGGATATAAAACAACAAATCCTGATGCTTACGGTAACTACGAAATTGAAATATACAATGGTAATTACGAAGTATCAGCTTATTTATGGGGATATGAAGAAGCATTTTATGAAGAAGTTGAAGTTATTTCTGGGCAAATCTGTGATAACATTGATTTTGTATTAGAAGAGAATCCTCCAGCATATATTTATATCCCAACACAATTTCTAACAATAAATGAAGGTATTGCTGAAGCTGATGATGGTGATATAGTTGTTGTATTACCGGGGACATACGATGAAAATATTAGTTTTGATGGTAAGAGAATCAAAGTTGTTTCCTGGTATTATTTCAGTAATGATGAGAATTTTATTGATAGCACAATAATCAACGGGAATCTTATGGCTCAAGGCTGCTATCTCGTAACTTTTTATCATGGTGAAGATTTTAATTCTTCGTTAGAAGGATTCACTATCAATGGTACTTCTACTTCATCGACTTATAAAGGGATAAGATGCTTTTATAGTAGCCCAACATTAAAAAATTTAAACATAAATAATACTACTTGTGGAAATAATCATGGTGCTGCAATTTATTTAGATCACTCAGATCCTGTAATCGAGAATGTAAGAATTCACCAAAATTATGATTCATATTCCTCAGTGTATTTGTATTTCTCAAATCCAATATTGAATAATATCCTTATTTATGATAATGAAGGTATAGCCATTTATTCGTACAAATCAAATTCTGCATTAAATAATGTTACTATTTGTGATAATGTTCAATTTGGTATTCATAGCATAAGGGGAACTTTAGATCTTAATAATTGTCTTATTTGGGGTAATGATTTTTTAAGTACACCTAGTGTTCAAATAAATAACCATAATAGTTTAACTGATATAACAGTCAATTACTCCGACATCCAAGGAGGAGGATGGCAAGGAAACGGAAACATAAATACATTACCCTTAGTTGATCCTTTGAATAATTACCAACCAATTTGGAATGCTACCAGATATTCACCCCTTATTGATACAGGTGATCCATCTATCTTTGATCCTGATGGTACTCGTTCAGATATTGGTGCTGTTCAAGCTATTGATCATAAGAATGAAACTATTGAATTAATAGATACAACTGAAGGTATTAACTGGCTGTGTTTCCCGGCTATAAACACGCTTACACAGGATGCAGATTTAGCAGAAAACTGGTTATCTGATATCTGGGATAATACAATTCTATATCATGTAGATTGGATAGATCAAAGTGGAGAACTTCAAACAATTGACTACATATCAGGAGCATGGACAAATCCTTTACATGAATTCATAAGTGTACAAGGTTATAAGATATACATGCATCAACCATTTAATCTTGATGTAACAGGTTTTCTTGAGCCACCGTTAACAACCATAGAATTATTTGCAGGTTCAAATCCCCTTGGTCAAATAAACTGGGTTGGATATTACCCGGAAGTCAGCATGAAACCTTTAGATGCCTTCGAAGCTGTTCTGGATTATATTGACATGATACAAACAAAAGAATTTACTCTGACAAAAACAGCTTTGGGTTGGTTGGGTGCAAGTAATTGGACATTTAATTATGGAGATCTGGTTGTTGTAAATTGTACAAATGATTGCAGCTTCTATTGGGGAGAACAAGGTGGAGGGTCTGTACCGAAAAATACTAGATCATCCTCCGAAGGTTTTATATATACTGAAGAAGCAGATTACCTACCTGTATATGTTGAACTTGATCCTGAAGCTTTGGGCAATCCTACAGAAATAGGCATCTTTGTAGAAAATGAATGTAAGGGTGCAGAAGTAATTGAAGATTCATTAGTTCAAATCTGTGCTTATGTTCTTAATGATTCTATGGTATTTGATCCCGGTATGGTAGAATTCCAACTATACTATGGTTTAAGATCAGAGAATATCCTGATAGATTCGTATTATATTAAAGAAAATCTTGATGATGCAGGTAACATAAAGAAACTTGATTTTTCACAAAATCCAAAACGTTACTACATTATCTCATTAACAGATTCCGGCAATTATATACCTGAAATAATCAAGACAACTCTTAAGCAGAATTACCCCAACCCATTCAATCCGATTACAATAATTAATTATTCCATCGCAAATGAAGGAAATGTGGAATTAGATGTTTATAACATCAAGGGACAGAAGGTAAAAACTTTGATCAATGAAATGAAAGAACCGGGACATTACCAAGCAATTTGGGATGGAACCGATAACAACAAAAAGCAAATTGCCAGCGGGGTTTATCTATACAGGTTATCAACATGTAAGAAAACATTGAATAAAAAAATGTTGCTTTTGAAATAGGAACTCAGCCACTAACTCGACTTGGTCAGGTAACTGCCGGATCGAGTCGGGTTAGATTGATACCTTGCGAATGTTGTGAAGCTTTCTCTAACTCTTGCCCGTCTAGGCGTAGCTTCAACGAAGACTAAACCTTCGCAAGGATTTAAATGTCATTCCCATGCAAATGGGAATCCATGAAAATTAAAAGATGGATACCCGATCATAGTCGGGTATGACAGACAAAGGGGATTCCATTGAAATCAAAAATATTACTTTTATTGTTCGTTTTTGTCAGTTTTAGTTCGTTGCTAAATTCCTTTACCTGGCATATAAAACAAGACGGAAGCGGCAACTTTACAACCATACAAGAAGGAATCAATGCATCTGTTCATAGTGATACAGTACTGGTATATCCCGGCAGGTATTACGAGAATGTAAACTTCAATGGAAAAAATATCACTCTTGCCAGTCTTGAATTGATAACCGGAGATGAAACTTATATTACTACTACGATAATTGATGGTAATCAACAAGGTTCGTGCATTAAACTCGAAAGTAATGAATTTGAAGCTGTTATTAGGGGATTTTCTATTACTAAAGGATTCGGAGATATAATTTATGGTGATATTGATAGATTAGGTGGTGGTATCCTCATATCTACACCTTTCCAAACCACTCCAATTAATGCCAGTATTATCAACTGCAATATATTTAACAATGATGCTGTTTATGGAGGTGGAATATATATAGATAATTCAGATATAACATTATCTGGTATGAGTATATACAATAATTATGCATGTAATGGTGGTGGTTTAAATGTAGTTGATGAATCAAATATTACATTTGACACTGTTAATCTATGCAATATTTATAATAATTTTGCAGGGCAAGCTCTCGACATACTTGCCAGTGATGCTGTAAATGATATCCATGTAGTTGTTGATACATTCACGGTTCAAGACAGGTTCGATTATTTTGCTTATTATCAACACAGTATCACAAGCACGGGTGTAATTACTATTGAACCGCAAAATCATTTCCTGGAAAGGGTAAATCACGACCTATATATATCGACCGATGGAAATAACAGTAATAGTGGATTTACACTGGAAGAACCTATGAAAACTATAGCATTAGCACTTCAGAAAATAGAATCAGATAGCCTTAATCCAAAAACTGTATATGTAGATGCAGGTATTTATTCACGGGAATTAAACGATCAGATATTCCCTTTTTCTGCAAAGAAATATGTAAATCTTATTGGTGAGAATATGAACACTACTGTACTAAATAATGATTATAACGAATCTACATATATAATGAGACATGATAAAGGATTTAGCACATTAGAGAATTTAACTTTCCGAACTTCAGGACAAAATAGTTATTTCTCTATTCATGCAGCTCATTCAGAGAGTGTTCTATTTAAAAATATAGTTATTGAGAACTGTAATGTTGATCATGGTTCAATTAACATATACCGTAGCTATGACATCGTTTTTGATAAGCTTATAATCCAGAATAATGTTTCTGAGAGATGTTCTGGATTTTGGTTTGATGGAGGAAATGTTATCATAAAAAATAGCATTTTTGATAACAATGATTCAATTGGACCTGATCAATGGGTATCTAACTTTTATTGCCATGTAGATGATTATTTAGAATTAGAAAATTGTGTTTTTTCCAATTCAGATATTCCTCCTTTTCAATATGAAGAATATAATACAATTAATATTTCTGCTCAACAAAATTGTTTTCCCGACATCAAGATTAGTAACTGCTTATTTACTAACAACTCCACAACCAATGGGAGTTATATTGCGAGAATTAGTAGCCCTGGGACAGTGGAAATAAATAACTGCACATTTACACAAAATACTTCGCATATCTGTCCACTTGGGATATTTGGTGAAATTGACTTTCGAAATAACATTCTTTATAATAATGAATCTGATTACGAATATGAGATAAATACAGGTAACTATCCTACTATTACTTCTATACTGAATGTTGAATATTGTGATATCGAAGGTGGAGAAGCTGCAATCTATCCTGGTAATCCGCCTAATCAAGCTACTATTAACTGGTTGGAAGGCAACATAGATGAATATCCGCTGTTTGACAGCCTTGGAACTTATCCATTTGCTCTTTTAGTAGATTCCCCCTGCATTGATTCCGGTACACCGGATACTACAGGTTTATATTTACCACCGTGGGATTTACTTCATAACTATCGAGTCTGGGATGGAGATAATAACGGAACTGCAATTATTGATATGGGCTGCTATGAGTTCGGAGCGGAACAATATGTAGAAGCTACCCAAAACCAAATACCCAACACCCAGTACCATTTAACCAACTACCCTAATCCTTTTAACCCAAATACGAAGATTACATATTCAATACCATCTGAATCTGATGTAGAACTTACGATATATAATTTAAAGGGACAGGTTGTGAAGAATTTGGTTAAAGAAGAACAAATTCCTGGGCACTATGAAATAATCTGGAATGGAAGAGATAGTAACAAGAAAACTGTTTCCAGTGGAATATACTTCTACCAACTTAATTGTGGCAAATCATCAATAAGTAAAAAGATGATCCTTTTAAAATAGGAAAACAACTATACTTTTTTCAAATCAGAAATCTCTATTGATTTTTCAATAGTTTTTTCATATGCATCAACAAATAGCTTCATATAATTATATGTTTTTTGAATATCATCTTTCGGGATTTTATTAAGTACTTCTTTCTGCAATTGGTTTAGATTATATTGCGTGTCTTCAGCCATTTTTTTGCCTTCCTCGGTGATATTTGCAATGCAGCTTCTTCTATCGATTTGGGAAGGCTGCCGTTCTACAAGTCCCATTCTTGCAAGATTATCCAGAACACGTGTAACTTTAGAATTGGAAATATCATACATTTCAGCTATTTCCTTCATAGTCAGCGGTCTGTTGATTTTATGAATAAACCTGAGAAGTGC
This sequence comes from uncultured Candidatus Cloacimonadota bacterium, assembly GCA_964457455.1. Classification (GTDB taxonomy): domain Bacteria; phylum Cloacimonadota; class Cloacimonadia; order Cloacimonadales; family TCS61; genus JABMPU01. The sequence continues at coordinate 19,539 of CAYWJN010000006.1, read as the reverse complement.
ACATTCGATCTCACCTATTACAACACAGAGAGTATAAGAATTATCTCTTTCCTGGAAAAGGTTTTGCAATCTATTTGTCAATTCAATGAATTCTTCCGAGCCAACCATAAGAACCTCTTTTGTTAAATTATTAAGGTTAGAATTTTAATCTGGTAATTATTAGTCAACTTTCTTTCCAGATTTATCATCTTACACAAAGCAAAAATGCATTACTAATGGATACATACTACACTCGACACCACTTACTCCTTCCGAAGCTTCTGCTTCGGAAACTAATAGGATTTGAAGTGTTTGCTCTGGCATTGAAAGCTTATACTTCGCAATTGAGAGAAGCAGAAGCTTCTGGAGTTAGCCCCTTCCGAACTAAAAAGTTCGGAAGGAGAAAATCAATATGTCGGGAATTTAAGGTTCTCATTAGTGATATTTTTTTATAATTGACCTTTTTAATATATTTCAATTTATTGGAAATAGGATTATCTTATTCTATAAAAGAAGTCCTCAAAGAAAAAATTCTTTGGAGGATGAATCCAAAAAGATGAGAAATAAAAATAAGACAAAAAACGTCAGGGAAAAGGATTAATCTATATTAATCTTTTATTAGAAAAATGAATGCTAAAATTCTTATTCATATCTGTTGTGCACCTTGTTTTGCAGCACCTTATTTTCATTTGAAGGATAAATTTCGAATATTTGGATTCTGGTTCAATCCGAATATTCATCCATTTCTGGAATATCAAAAAAGACTTAGAACATTGCAAGATTTCGCAGAAAAAGAAAATATCCAGATGATCTACAAGGATGAATATAACCTTGAAGAATTTCTCAGAAAGGCTGCTTTCCGCGAAAATAACAGGTGTCAAAGTTGTTATTATGACCGTTTGAAATATGCTGTTATTGTTGCTAAAAAAGGTAATTTTGATTTCTTTACTACAACCTTGCTTTATAGTAAATTTCAAAAACACGAGATGATAAAAGAGATTTGCGAATCTCTTGCCAAAGAATATAAAATAAACTTTTTATACCACGATTTCAGGGAATATTGGAAAGAAGGAATAAAGATTTCCAAAGAGCAAGGAATGTATCGGCAACAATATTGCGGCTGCATTTTTAGCGAACGGGATAGATTCCAAAAAGACAACAAAGGGCAACATTAATTTTTATCTTAAACTAGTGGAGGAGAAAAATGAACACAATCAGAACTTTTAGAAAAATGAAACATAAAAACGAAAAAATCGTTATGCTGACTGCCTATGATTATCCTTCAGCAAAATACGTGGAAACGGCAGGCATCGACCTCATCCTGGTTGGTGACAGCCTGGGAATGGTTATTCTTGGTTATGAGAACACTTTGAATGTTACAGTCTCTGATATGGTTCATCATGCAAAAGCTGTTCGAAATGGAGCAAAAGGCAGCTTTATTATTGTAGATATGCCGTATATGAGTTATCATGTTTCTAATGAGGAGACCAAAAGAAATGCAGCTAAACTAATTCAGGAAACAGGAGCAAATGCTGTAAAACTGGAAGGCGGTAAACCTTCGCGAATAGAAGCAATCAAAGCAATTATAGATTGTGAAATTCCCGTGGTGGGACATCTCGGTTTAACTCCACAATCCATCTATCAATTTGGCGGTTATGTGGTTCAAGGGAAAAAGGAAGCAGACCACGAGACGATCCTCAGGCAGGCAAAAGCTATTGAACAAGCAGGTGCTTTTATGATCGTTCTGGAAGGAATTCCTGAAAAACTGGGAAAAGAAATTACGGAAAATCTTTCAATCCCAACCATTGGTATTGGTGCAGGAAGATTCACAGATGGACAGGTTCTGGTTTATCATGATGTTTTGGGAATGGCAGATTTTTCGCCAAAATTTGTGCGAAAATATATGAACCTCTCAGATAAGATTCCTGTTAATCTCAAGAAATTCATTAATGATGTAAAAGAAGGAGAATTTCCAAATAAAGAACAGATTTACGCTCCAATGGATAAATAGGTTCAGGGTTCAGGGTTGGGATGAAACTAAAACCTGAATGAAACCTTGAAAGTGATAACTTGAGACACTCTGAAAATGTCTCTTTCAATGGCTACTTGCATTTGACACTTTCAGAGTAATAATTTAAAGAAACCTTGAAAGTGCCAAGCAGGAAGAAGTTTTTAGAAAGAAGCCTTTTCAAGGTTGGGACGAGGTTGAAATATAAAGAAAGCTTCAATAAAAAAAAATAATATAAGAGGTATTTGTGCAACAATTAAAAATTTTATGGATCGATGACGAAATAGAATTTCTGAAACCATTTGTGCTGTTTTTAACTGAAAGGGATTACAAAGTGAGAACTGTTTCCAATGGTTCGGATGCAATTGTGATGTTAGTAAATGAAAAATACGATCTGATCCTTCTGGATGAGATGATGCCCGGAATGGATGGTTTAACTACTCTGCGTGAGATAAGAAAGATCAATTCTTCTGTGCCTGTGATCATGGTTACAAAGAGCGAAGAAGAAGGTTTGATGGAGGATGCGATTGCCAGCCAGATTGCAGATTACCTGATAAAACCAATCAATCCCAACCAGATAATAATGGCAATAAAAAAGATTTTTCAGGCAGATGAAATTCGCAAAAATAAAATTGGCGAAGAATATGCTCAGTTTTCATCAAAATTAAATCAGAAACTTTTCTCTGCTCCAACCTGGAAAGAGTGGTTCGATATTTACCAGAAGATTTGCAAGTGGGAGCTCACACTCGATGAAATGAATGACCACACTTTATCTCAAATGCACTTTTTGGAAAAATGGAATACAAACACTGAATTTTCAAATTACATCGCAGAAAACTATGGAAACTGGCTTAAATCTGATGACAGACCAAATATGTCTTTTGATATCATTTCAGAATTTGTTATTCCTCAATTTGGAAATAAAAATCCGGTATATTTCATAGTTCTGGATTGCCTGAGATTAGATCAATATTATATGATCGAACCTTTCATCAAAGAAATGTTTGAGGTTGAGCTTAATTTGTATTATTCCATCATTCCCACTGCAACGCCCTATTCCAGGAATTCTATTTTCAGCGGTTTGCTTCCATGTGATATTGCCAGAAATTTTCCTGAATACTGGACGGAATCTTCAGATTTGGATAGCAGCCGCAATCGCAATGAACATCAGCTATTGGAAGCTCACATAAAAGATCTGGGCTATAACCTGGAACAAAGCAGGTATGTTAAGATTTTCAGTATTGAAGAAGGTAATTATGTCTTAAAAAAAATCGATACTTTCAGTCATGATAAACTGGTAATTTTGGTTTATAATTTTTTAGACCTACTCACCCATCATCGCTCCAAAAGCCAAATCCTGAAAGAAACTATACCGGATGATTCTGCTTTAAGAGCTTTCACCAGGCACTGGTTTTTGCACTCAACTTTTTATGAAGCTCTCAAATTAATCATAAAGCAAAATGCGACTGTAATCCTTACTACAGATCACGGTTCCATAAAAGTAAATAGAGCAAGTAAAATTATCGGTGATAAAGACACGTCTACTACTGTACGTTACAAACAGGGAAGAAATCTTTCTTGTAATGATAAACAGGCACTGCATTTGAAGAATCCTGAAGATTTTGGTTTGCCTGCACGGAACATCGTTGATAATTATGTGTTCGCAAAAGATGATTATTACTTTGTCTATCCAAATGCTTTCCATCAATATCAAAAACAATATAATGGTACTTTTCAGCATGGTGGAATTTCCATGGAAGAAATGATACTTCCGATTGCAGTTTGTAAGCCCAAAAAATAATTAATGAATACAATTATAGAATTACGAAAAGAAGATGATACAATAAATCTTGCTAAAAAAATAGCTCCTTCCTTGAGATGCGGGGATGTTATTGCTCTTTTTGGTGAGCTGGGTGTTGGAAAGACTTTTTTTACAAAACATCTTTGTAAATTTTTAGATGTAACAGAAAATGTGAGCAGTCCCAGCTATGTTTTAATGAATGAATATTCCGGAAAATTCCCGATTTTTCATTTTGATTTTTTCAGGTTGGATTCAAAAGATGAATTATTGGAACTCGGTTTATATGACATTTTTGATAAAGGACTTACAATTATTGAATGGCCCGAAATCGCAGAAAATTTACTCCCTACTAAAACTATTCGCATCGAATTTTCGTTTGAGGAATCCTATCGAAAGGCGAGGATCGTAAAAAAAACTAACCTAATTTTATCAGATGAAATAGATTTATTAGAATTAAAATAATAATAATAATATTTCCCCAGAGAATTCTATTTTTCAAATCTTCGATTTGATGACGATTTTCATCCATTCTTTTTTCCAGGCGAATAAGTAAATGCTCTAAAGTGGAAAACTTATCACTGAATTTATCAATTTTCTTCACTTTTCGCATATTCTCAAAATCTTTGATAAAGTGTTTCAGTATATCGAAAAAAGCATTAATCAAACCGGTAATAATAGGATTAGATTTTGGTTTTCCATTATTTTTCTTCATGGAATTCTCCTTCTAAAACTTATAACCCACGCCAAAATGATGAGTTGCATCCAATATATGAGTATTATAAGCATAATCAATATAAACGTTAAATAATTCAAACTTCGCACCCATTGAATAACTACTGGGTTTGTTTCGCACTCCGAATCTAAGAATAAGAGATTTGAAAACCTCAATTTCTGTTCCGGCATGAATCTCAGTTTCAGATTTTATTTTATCGGAAAGTGTTTTTTTTAATTCGAGAGAAGTTGTGACTCCTTCATATGGAAGGTAAGAAATTCCCAATCCGATTTTTCGCGGTAAACTATGTTGATTATCTTCTCCGATTTTAGGATTATTCAGATTGCTAACTGCAAAACCCAACCTGGTTCTTTGATGAAGAATTGCAATTGCTCCCAGATTCAACCCGAATGCTGTCTGATCTCCAAATGAACTTATGGATAGATGATAAAAATTGGCAACATATCCAAAATAAATTGCAGAATGAACATCCTTCAAAAGTGTGAAAGAATGAGCCACAGCATAAATTTTCTCGCTCATCAGATTCACATTTAGATAATCTACATCCATCGAAAGTAAACCCAATCCGAATGTGCCAAAATTATTCGGTAACTTCATAGTAAATGCTACTGTATTCAAGACCTGAAAATCATTACCAAATGGTTTTGTATAACCGACTACAAGATTATTTCCTGCTAAAGACAGTCCTGCCGGATTATAGAAAATACCGTTAGCATCATCTGAAGTGGAATAAAATGTTCCACCCATTGCACGAGCTCTGGGAGATGGTTCATAATCATCAAATACGCCAAACAAATTAAAAGAAATTAAAAGTAAGATTATAATTTGAAAAGTTTTCATTCCATCCCCCTACTTCAAAGGAGCACCAATTACAATCGGTGCTTTAGCTGTTTTTTTGCTGCCTGTATCCGCATTGATAACTTCCAGGTAACAGATGTATAAACCTATTGGAAGCAGATTCTGGTATTTATCCCGTCCATCCCATTCATACTGGTTTAGTCCATTTGGATTGGTGATTATGATATTTTTCGGAGTGAACATCAATTTACCTTCTGCATTATAAATCCTGAGAATCGCTTTATCATCTTCCTTAGAATAAAAATCAATAGTGATTTTCTCACCAGCGTAAGGATCGAAAGGATTGGGAGGAATTTTCAAAATTGCCTTATGAGTTTTCACAGGGAAAGTGTAGGAGGCAAGGTCGTATTCAAGAGTAACCAGAGATGAATCATCTATTGCATAAGCTCCGATATTCACAGTAACTCCGGCAGATTTACCGGGGATCAATCCAAAAAATAATGTAGAATCTGCCAAATCCGGCTCCAGCTCAGAATAATAAATTTTATCATAATAATTCAGTTTATACAATAATTGGGCTTCAACAATCTGACCGTCCGTATCTTCGATATTCACTGAAATCTGCAAGGTATCATTTGGTTCGGGACTATTCAGGATTTGAAGATTTGAAATAATTGGTGATAATTGCAAAATCTCAATCAAAAACAATTCAGAAAAAGTCTGGTTGTTATCATCATCTTTAGCAAAGATTTTTACTTCGTATTTTTCATCTTCAGCAGTTATAGCAGATAATACATACTCATATTTATTATCTCCAATATCCAGCATATCTTCGATTATAAAATCAACTTCACCTGCATAACGATAAAAGATTTTTACTTCAGTAATAAACCTGTCATAATCAAAAACTTCTGCCACTACTGTTATTTCTTCATTAATAATAGGATAAGATGGAATCGTGTAAATATCCTCAATAATCGGCACTCCCATCAAAATAAAATCACCAGCATTTCTTGGGATGAGTGCATATTCGCTATAACTATAGTCTACTACTCCGGTAATTGAGTAGAATTGATCTCCAATTTGAGGATTAGGATAATCATAGATAGGATCATCAATCTGGCATTCTCCACTGCTATCATCAACATACCATTGCCCATAATAGTCTGGATCATCTGTACAAGTAACATATTTCACTGTTACTAAAACACCTTCGTACATCTCTTCAGTAGCCAGTTCATTTGTAGTTATTTGAACCGGAGCGGGGACAGAATTTCCTGAACTTAAAACAGTAACATCGGCATAACCGATTTCAGTGAATCCATAATATTCTGAAACTTCGCCAGTTACCTGAACTTCATCACCCACACTTAATCCGGTGTCATATTCATAAACATAGATTCCTCTCCAAGCGCCTCCTTCGGGGTCAGAAATAAAAAATCTTGTGTTTCCACTTGTTTCATAACCTGTAGCAGTAATAATTCCCACTACGGTTACAGTCTGCCCATTATACGGTGAATCTCCTGAAGGTTCTTCCGTATATTGAATATCATAGATCGTCAATGCAGAAAGAGATATAAAAATATTACAAATCACAATAAAAAGTAAAACAGATGTAAATTTCAACTTCATTTTTCCTCCGAAATTTTGTGCTGAATAAACAATGAAAAAAAAATCAATATCGCAATTGCGATAACTATAGAACTGTCTGCAATATTAAAGACAGGCCATCTTTGCATGATAAAATCCGGAAAATCACAATCCAAAAAATCTGTAACACACCCGTAAAGAATCCTGTCGATAAGATTACCGATTGCACCGCCTAAAATCAAGGCAAAAGCAAATTTCTCTGTTTTAGCTTTTGAGCGAATATTAAGATAAATAAGAAGCAGAACAGCAACAACCGAAACAATAATGAACACCGTCCTGTTTATTAAAAAAGAACCAAAAGAAATACTAAAAGCAGCGCCTGAATTCTGAACATGAGTCAGCCAGAAAAATTTGGGAGTCACTTTTATCACTTCCCCAACTTCAATATAGTTTTTAATAACAAATTTCGAAATCTGGTCTAATAGAATCACAATTCCCGAAATCCAAAAATATGAGAGTTTTTTCATTATCTTTTTCTGTTATTTGCTTCCTCATTTGATTTGCATTTTATGCAAAACTTTGCGTAGGGAACTACTTTCAGTCTTTTCTCCTGAATCAGGCAACCGCAAATTTCACAGATTCCATAAGTTTTTTCGTAAACTCGTTTCAAAGCGAAATTCAGTTCTTTCAATTTTTTCATTTCCTGATTCAGATGGTAAACGCGTTTTTCAGATTCATCGGTGTCTGTGCCCATATCTGCTTGATGAAGCGAATAAGACGATAAATCACCACTACGATTCTTTGAGCCTTTTTTCTGAATTTCATCGATTCCATTAATAAGTTTTAGAGTTTCTTCTTTTTCTATTAAAAGAATTTTCTCATATTTCTTTAAAACCTTTTGTGCTAAAATTCCCTCAGACATGATTAATTCCTCATTTTATTTTTTTAATTAGATTCAAAATTAATATTTCCAAATTAGCTTTTGCTGTTGCTGCACTTGCTGTAATATCATCCTGGCTGTGAGGTTCTGAATGAAATATATTCCCAAGATTCGTTACTACTGAAATTCCTAAGATTTTCATTCCGCAATGAACCCCAACAATGACTTCCGGCACGGTTGACATACCAACCAGGTCTGCTCCCATTTTTGCCAACATTTTGCACTCTGCCCGGGTTTCTAAACTAGGACCGGAAACAGCAACATAAACTCCGCTTTTCACAATAAAATGATTTTCTTCAGCAACCTGATTTGCCAAGAAAATCATTTTATTGTCATATGGCTTATTCATGCTGGGAAAACGATTTTCCAATGCTTCGAAATTACTGCCAATTAATGGATTGCTACCCATCAGATTTATATGATCCGAGATTAAAACTATATCGCCTTTACCGAGATTTGTATTTAAGCTGCCTGCAGCGTTGGTTATTATCAGATGTGAAATTCCCAAAGCATTAAGAATTCTGATGGGAAAAGTAATCTCTTCCATGGAATATCCCTCGTAATAATGAAGACGACCCTGCAGTATTATCACTTTTTTATTTCCAATATTGCCGGCAATCAGTCTTCCCTCATGAGATGGAGCAGTAGATACGGACATTCTCGGAATTTCCTGATAAGGGATGATAATCGGATTTTCCACCATTTCCGCAATCGAATTCAAACCGGTTCCCAAAATAACTCCGACTCTCGGTTCAAAACCAATTTTGGATCTCAAAAAATCAGCAGCAGCAGAAATCTTCTTTAACATCTTCAAGCTCTCAATATGAAATTACGTAATATATTTAATAAAATAATTATTATGAATGGTGAAAAATCGATCGCCATATTCGGAATCATCCTACTTAAAAATTCCCTCACACGACCCAGAACAGGTTCGGTAATCTGAATAATAAAAAGATAAATCCTGGAAAAACTACTGTGTGGGTTGATTGGAAACCAGGATAAAACAGCTCGAATAATGATGATTATCATATAAATATCTATGAGCTGAACCAATAAAAAACGCATTAAACCAAAACCTCATGACAATTTCGGCAGCGAGCTTCATAAATTCCGGAAGCTCCTACAATAATTGTATCTTTATCTTTTGTTAACCGCTGAGTACGATTTGCAGGATTTCCGCATTTCACACAAATAGCCAGAAACTTCTCTATATATTCAGCAATAGCAAGCAATTTCGGTACTGGACCAAAAGGTTTCCCTTGATAATCCTGATCCAACCCAGCTACGATCACTCGCTTTCCCATATCAGCCAATTTATTACAAACATCTATTATTTCATCACCAAAGAACTGAACTTCATCGATGGCAACAACTTCTGTATCTTCTTCCACCAATTCCAAGATCTCTTCAGCTTTCTGTACTAATTGGGATGGTGCTTTAGTTTTGTTGTGCGAAACAATATGATTATTATCATAGCGGTTATCGATCTGAGGTTTAAAAACCTGAGCTTTTTGTTTGGCATATTCTGTGCGGTGAATCCTGCGAATCAGTTCTTCAGTCTTACCGCTGAACATACTTCCACAAATTACTTCTATCCATCCAGTCCTGTTATTAATAATATTCATATCTGACCTCAGCCGAACATTTATTTAAAGTATGTTTTTTTGTGTCAAATATTTTTATTCGTTTATTTTAGGTGAAACTTTAAAGATTGTTTAGTCACCCCAGTTAGTCAACGGAGCAGGCAAAATAACTAAGTTGAAACCTCTTAAAAAAACAATTGACGTTAGAATTCGTATTCGACAATTTGCTATAAAAAAAATTCGGAGGAGTTTAATGAAATATCGAGTTCTGGCAATAAATCCCGGTTCAACTTCTACAAAAATCGCTGTTTTTGACGATGATAATCCTGTGTTCACAAAGGTGTTACGTCACGATGCAAAAGAAATGACAAGATTTGAAGGAATTATCGAACAACATGAGTTCAGGGAAAAACTGGTTTTAGATGCAATGAAAGAAAACAACATTCCCACCGATTCGCTTGATGCTGTTGTTGGTAGAGGAGGACTTGTTAAACCTGTCTCCGGCGGAACTTTTGAAGTCACTGAAAAGATGCTCGATGACCTAAGAGATCCGCATCTCTGGGGAAGAATTCACGCTTCAAACCTTGGTGCCTTCATAGCAAAATCTATTGCTGATGAATTGAATATCCCCCCATATATTGTAGATCCTGTAACTGTTAATGAATTCCCAGAAATCGCAAAAATTTCTGGAATTCCAGAAATCGAAAGAAAATCTCTTTTTCATGCCTTGAATATCCGTTTCACAGCTCGTCTTTTAGCAAAAAAAATAAATAAAAAATTTACTGATTGCAATTTCATCGCAGTTCATATGGGCGGTGGTATTAGCATCGCTGCCATCAAGAACGGTAAAACTGTTGATGTAAACAATGCACTTTTGGGGATGGGATCATTTTCTCCTCAAAGAGCAGGTGCTCTTCCTATCGGTGATTTATTAGAAATAGCTTTCTCTGGAAAATACAAAAAAGAAGAGTTGCTTTCCAAACTTGCAAAAAAAAGCGGCTGTATTGCTTACCTTGGAACAGATGACGGCATAGAAATCGAAAAAAGAGTTTATGCTGGTGACAAAAAAGCCGAACTAATCATGGATGCGATGTGTTACCAGATGAATAAAGAAATCGGGGCTTGTGCCACTGTGCTGGAAGGAAAAGTGGATGCTATCTTTTTAACCGGTGGTTTAGCTTATAATCCTTTAGTTGTTAAGGGAGTAAAAAAAGGTGTTAGCTTCATTGCTCCCATCCATATTTTGCCCGGTGAAAATGAAATGGAAGCACTCAGTCAAGGTGCTATCAGGGTGCTTAAAGGAATCGAGCCAGCTCAAGCTTATGAGTAAAAAAAAAATCCTGATTCACCAACTTTTGTTACTTAATTCTATAATTCTGTTATATCTTGGCAAAATATTTTCATCACTATATGTGAACTCTTTATTAGAGAGGATTCACACAGTTAAATTTTATACTAAACTTTTTCATTCGTGTTCATTCGTGTTAATTCGTGGATACATCTTTTTCGGTTTAGCCGAGTTAGGTTTAAGATGAAATTAATTTTTCTTTCTGTTTTGTTTCTTGCACTATTAACCAGTTGCAGTGATAATAAGCAAGAAGCTGAATGGACAATTTTAGTTTATATGGCTGCTGATAATGGCTTGAATAATCACGCTATTGAAGATATCCAAGAAATGGAGTCTGCAACATTTTCAGACGAAATTAATGTTATTGTACAGATAGATCACAGTGCTTCAAATTCTGAACAGGGAGCCTTTCGATATCATATCTATCCGGAAGAAAAAAAGCTGATATCTTCTCTGGGTGAGATCGATAGCGGTGATTATCATACTTTGACAGAATTTGCAAATTGGGGATTTAATAAATATCCATCCAAAAAAAAAGCTCTGATAATCTGGTCGCACGGGAATGGCTGGTATCCAATGAACAGGGATTTGCCACCCTGTTTTTGTCCTGATGCTGAAAGCGAAAATTACATCAGCATTCCTGAAAAAGATTTTCAAAATGCCCTGCAAAATATTGATTCTCATCTGGACATTCTGATACTGGATGCCTGTAATATGCAGACAATAGAAGTTATCACGGAAATTTACGAGTACACAGATTTTATAATTGCTGCTGAGGATGCAATCGATACAAAAGGATTTCCATATCACAACATTCTATCAAATTGGGAAAGTTATTCATCAGTGCAAAATTTAGCTATGGAAATCGCATATTATTTTCATGAATTTTATTGGCTGGAAGAGATATTTCCAATATCCTGTTCGGTGGTCAAAACATCTTTTTTCCCGAATCTGCTGAATGATATTTCTTTCTTTACTGAACAATGGTCTGAAAATGCATCTGATGATATCTTTCATTTGAGTAGGCAGGATTGCATTGAATTCAATGAAGCCTGGGGAGTGTACCTGCCTGCAGATGTCGATATCAAGGAATTTTTTCTGAGTATTCTGGAGCACGATCCTCCCGATTCCCTGGCTGAATTCTGTGACCGGATAGTTATCACCATTGATAGTTGCTTCATTTTTCAAAAATCGGAATTTCCCACCGGATATACTTCAGATAAGGTCGGTACCGGCATCATCTGGTTCCCGGATGAACAAACTCAGGGCTATTTCATAAATCGTTTGGAAGAGTATAATCAACTTGATTTTGCAAATACAAATTGGCAGATTTTTTTGGAAAATACATTTACTCGTTAAAAGAACATAACTCGTTCTGGGTTCAGGGTTCAGGGTTCAGGGTTCGGGGTTCAGGGTTGGATGATAAAAGTCTCTTTCTCCTTTTCTCCTTTTCTCCTCCACGAATTCCACGAATTTCACGAATTGAATTTTACTTCTTGTTCCCAGTATCCCTTTCTCCTTTTCTCTTTTGTTATTTGTATTTTGGAATTTCGGCTTTATCCACAATTCAAATTTTATAATTTCCCATTTTTTAAGATAATAATAATTTACCTCTGTAACTGCAATTATTCTTTAAGATGGCATTAATTTCAAGTGTGGATAAGTTGTGAGTAAATTGTGGATGTAATTTAAGACCTTCTGTAACTTCTTGAAAAACAGCATGTTATGCAGAAACTTGAATTTGTTGTAATTGTGAATATCTGTATAATTGCCAGCACTGAAAACCCATAGAAACATTTCGGATAATACTATGAACCATCACAACTTTTTGGAAATTAAATCTTTATTTCATAATGTTAAATTATTTTCTATTTGACACTTAAACTTAGTTTTACCAATTTCAGCCTTGTTAATTTTAAGGCTAAATATGTATTCATCTTGAACGAAAACATTTGGACTCATACGAAACTGGAAATACCAGATGAATGATATCGAGAAATACAAAAAAGGTCGGGGATACAGTCATTAGCAACAACCTAACTGGAGGAATTATAAAAAATTTGTTTTTAATATTTATAGTGGGTATTATGTTAAATCTTTCTGCAACAATAATAAATATTCCTGCGGACCAGCCAACAATTCAAGCAGGAATCAATGTAGCAACAGATAGCGATACTATTTTGGTACAACCCGGCACTTACATTGAAAACATTAATTTCAACGGGAAAAACATTATTGTTGCTTCTGTCTTCTTAACAACACAAGATACTAGTTATATCTCACAAATGATTATCAGGAATTATACAAACCGCGTGAAGTAATGGGAGTTTATGTATTAGATAACAAAGCCGGAAAAATTAAAACCTATTTCGGTCATAAAGTAATTCTCGCTACAGGTGGAATTGGAAATCTTTTTCAGCATACTACCAACCCTCCATCTGCTACCGGTGATGGTTTGAGTATGGCTTATAGAGCAGAAGCAGATATTATTAATGCTGAATTTATACAATTTCATCCGACCTCACTTTTTCATAAAGATATTAAACGATTTTTGATCTCAGAATCGCTGCGAGGAGAAGGTGCAAAACTAATAGACAGTACAGGCAGACAATTCATGGAAGATTATTCTCCCCAAAAAGACCTTGCTCCACGTGATATTGTATCCCGTGCCATTTATAGAGAAATGGGAAAATCCGGTTCAGAATATATGCTGCTGGATGTAGCTTCTTACTATAAAGGAGAAATCCCTCTGAAAAAAAGATTTTCCAAAATATATGAAACCTGCCTGAATGGAGGAATAGATATTACAAATGAGCCTATTCCAATCGTTCCTGCTGCTCATTATTCTTGCGGGGGTATCAAGGTAGATCTACAAGGTAAAAGTTCTCTGAAGAACCTGTATGTTATCGGGGAAGTGAGCTGCACAGGTGTGCATGGTGCGAACAGGCTGGCTTCTTCCTCGCTGTTGGAAGGACTTCTCTGGGCAAAACTTGTTGCTGAAGATATTGTCCGGAATCTTCATAAAATAGAAATGAAGAGATTCAATGCTATTCCGGATTGGAAAAAACCAGATCATATTGAAGAATTCGATCCGCTACTTCTAAACCAGGATTGGAAAGCAATTCAGCTTACTATGTGGAATTATGCCGGCATCATCCGCACCAGAAAAGGATTGAAAAGGGCAAAATCTGATTTGGATTATTATTCTCATAGAATACTAAAATTCTATAAACAGGCTCGTCTGAACAAAGGTATCATTGAACTGAGAAATGCAGTGGTTAACGCCCAGATAATAGTAAATTCAGCAACTCAAAATAAAAAATCTATAGGTTGCCATTACGTGACTTCCTCCTAAACTCATCCTGCTGTCCTTCTCTTAATAAAAAGAGAAGGAACATAAGAAAAATTGGAAGAAAAAAATAGCAGGAAGTCATCCCTCTCTTATGCTAAAGAGAGGGACCAAGGGTGAGTTAGAAAATATTGAATCCGGCAACTGCCAGATGGAAATGCGATGATGTTAATGGTTTCCAGGCTGGGATTTGGAAACCAGAAGTTGATCACATTCCGAAGCCTTCTTTTGGATTATCTGAAGTACGAGGATTCGGAAGGTTAGATAGTTTGAGAAAAAGACTTGAAAATTGCTCAACCCGCAACTCACAATCCGTAACCCGTTTCTCTATCTCCCTAACTATCTTTTCATTCCTAATTTCTAAATCCCTCACTCCTAATTATTTTTCTGTCCCCTTTGGTATACACTTTTGTCCCATTTGGCATACACTATCCCAATAATGACGCATGTATAAAAAATTACATTTTCACGCTTTGCTCAGTAATAATCCCCTCTCCCCCATTCTTTATAAAAAATACCGAACGTAAAGTATTATATGGAACGTTAATATTTTTCACTTTTAATTCTTAATTAAATTTCCAAACCGTGAAACTTCTTGACAAATATCAAAAATCAGGATAGATTATTAATATGGAATGCAAAAACCAAAGTTCCGGTGTTTATTTCTATAAAATTACTGTTGGAACACAACCCCAAACAGGCAAAAGCCTGTTATTAAAATAAAGGAGAAAAAATATGAAATTGAATATTATAATCAAGTTATGCTTTTTTTCCCTTTATTTTTATGTAATAAATGCTTATGAAGTTGAACTTGTCTTTTCAAATTATCAAATGGATGGAGAAGTTGCTTTTCAAGATTATGATCATTTATTCTGGAGAGAATATAGCGATACTTTAATTGTGGGAGATGATACTACAGTAGAATATTTTCCTGCAGGGAACTGGAATTTCCGTAGCTATATTAGTTTTGATTTGCCAACTATACCCATTGGATATTCAATAGACACTGTTTGCGTTAGACTATATCAAATAAATTGCTATGGAAATGGAGAACAAAACACTTTCCCTATATGGAATGTTGCAGGAGGTGATACATTATTCTGTATAATAGATCATATTGACTATGGAGATTATCTTTTTCTGGAGGATTGGACTGCTGGCGATCCAGGTGATCCGCAAACTCTTCATACAAATATTGGATTAATAAGCGATAGTGCTGTAAATGGCTTTCGTTACTTTGACATGACTGATTATGTTCTCGATGATTATGATAACAGTAGAAGCAGAAGCCAGTATCGAATACGTTTTCAAATAATAACAGATGAAGATGGTTTAGAGGATTTCCTTGTTTTCGGAGCGGGAGATTACAATGATTTCAGATCTCCTATAATGTTTGTTTTTTATAGTCAGGAAACCGATATTTCTAATGAAAATCAAATTCCTCATGCTTATAAAATACAAAACTACCCCAATCCTTTTAATCCAGAAACAATAATTAACTACCAAATATCACAGCATTCAAAAGTTCTTTTACAGGTCTACAATACAAAAGGACAATTAATTGAAACACTTGTAAATGAATGTCAAAGTGCAGGAAAACATTCCGTTATATGGAATGCGGAAAATCAAAGTTCTGGTATTTATCTGTATAGAATTACCACCGGAACACATAACCAAACAGGCAAATGCTTGTTATTAAAATAGTCCGACGTTTTTAACCATGCTGCTTAGTATGACGATTAATTACTCCGTAACAGGGAGGAAAAGATGTTTAGAAAGAATGGTTTAATCCAAATTATACTGATATTAATTGTCCATATACCACTATTATTTGCGCAGGAATCTATCATTGATTCTGTTTTTTCAAGTTGGCAGCTAGATGGTGAAATTTTTTTCCGAGAATCGACACAACAATTCGAAATTCATATATTGGGTGGAGAAATGTTTGTTGGTGATACTGGATGGGGAATAAATCCTGATCCGAATTCTCGTTCACGTGGTTATATAAGCTTTGAATTACCAGAAATACCGGAAGGATATTCAGTTGATAGTGTTATTGTTAGAATGAAACAATATCATTCCTATGGAAATAATGAGCTTGGAGTTTTCCCAATCTGGGACGTACCTGGTGGTGATACAATGTTTTGTATAATGGATCATATAGATTATGGTAATTCTCTTGATCCTGGTGATTGGACGGCAGGTTATCCAGGTGATCCGCAAACGCTACATACTAATATTGGAATAATCAGCGATAATCCTGAAATTGGTTTTCGATTTATGAATATTACAGGATATGTTATTGATGATTATGAAAATGGAAGAGATAAAACTCAATATCGTATTCGTTTTCACATTGAAACCGATTGGGATTATTGGAATGATAAAATAATGTTCGGACAAGGCGCTGGATCTATTGGCGATCCAATAATCTATGTATATTTCAATCAGAATAATGGAATTGCTGAAAATGAGTTAGGAACAGCACCATATTTTGTAACAGTATATCCAAACCCTTTTAAAATTGCAGTAAAATTTAATGTAGATTGCGTTACAAGAAATAAAATAAATAAACCATTATTAATTTACAATATCAAAGGTCAAAAAATTAGAGAGTTACAAATTTGTGGAAAAGAAGATATTATTTGGGACGGAAAGGATTTTAATAATAATATAGTTTCATCTGGTATTTATCTTTTAAAGATTGAAACAACCCATAACAATACTTTTTTAAAAAAAATAATTAAAATTAAATAGGAGGAAAAGATGTTTAGAAAGAATGGTTTAATCCAAATTATACTGATATTGATTATTTATCTGGTTAATATTAGTTTATTCTCTGACCAAGAATTACCTCATAGAGAAGGAAAAGCAATTATCAAAGTCGTCGAAGTTTTCTCTGATATTCATACTAGAATCGATGGGATTATAGAAACAGAGCAAAATTGGTTTAACCAAATTGCAATTCAATATCAAATTCATACATTAAGTAAAATGTATAATTCAAACAGGGAGCTTTTCCGTTACCATTATGTTGTAGAATTTCCCGCTGAATATGATGTTTTAGATGTTTGTGCCACTTTTAATGAAAGAAAAGGAATTGATATTTTTTCTGTTTATCCTTCCATAATTGTGAAAGCACATACGAATGATGATTATTATAGTTACCAATGGCCCTTACCACAGGTTCTTGCAGATTCTGCCTGGACTATTACTGTGAATAATACAGAGCCGGTTATTGTAGCTGTGACTGATTCGGGAGTTGATGTGGCACATCCGGATTTTGGAACTATTTTTGATCCACATCCTGATTTAGAGAATAATCTTTTTATGGATACTGTTACAGATACTCTAATTGGATGGAACCTTATTCGGCCAGATATATTACCCTTTGATGATCGTGGACATGGTACACATGTGGCGGGTATTGTCGGAGCAGTAACTAACAACAATTTAGGAATTGCTTCATTAGCAGGGGCTTTGAACTATAATATTAAAATAATGCCCATAAAGGTTCTTGACAGTAGTTGTAATGGAACCTATGATATACTCAATGAAGGAGTTCGTTTAGCAGCAGATCCGGATGATAATCCTGAAACTAATGATGGTGCTCACATCATTAATATGAGTTGGGGAGGACCATTCTTTAATCAGGAGGGTTATCAACAATATCCTCAATCATATTGGGATGATTTAATTGCAGATATTGAAGTTGTATTATCTTATGCTGCTGATACTTGTCATTGCTTGTTGATAGCTTCTGCATCTAATGAATGTACTGATGAAACAGAACATGATTGGTATCCGGCACGTTCAGAGTATGTACTTTGCGTTGCAGCAACTAATATTACAGATATAAAAGCAGACTATTCTACTTTTGCGGATTGGGTGGATATTTCAGCACCTGGTGGAGAGTGGCATTATGATCATGACGAAAATAGCTTTTTAAGTTGTGCCCCACAACATTATCATTATACAATGTGTGATACTATTAATCAAGTAGGTTATGGTTACTGGATTGATCATGAATATGATTTTATGTCAGGAACATCGATGTCTGCACCAATGGTTTCTAGCCTTGCAGCAATGATACAGGCTGAATTTCAATATCCTTGGGGTATTATGTCTGATAAAATAAGAGGAAGGATTCTTGGAACTTCCGATGATATTTACGAGATTAATAATGAATTTCTTGGTAAGATGGGTTCCGGAAGAATTAATGCATATAGAGCTTTAACAGAAAATGAACATCCTAATATTTGTCTTCACCATATCACGATAGATGATGAAGATGATGGAATTTTTGAATGTGGAGAGACTGCTGTAATTATTATTGAGTTAAAAAATTGGTGGATAGAAGCTCAAAATGTTACCGGAGTTTTAGCAACCGATGACCCATATATTACTATATCTGATTGTAATACAAGTTGGGGTAACATTGGTCTTGAAGAGATAGCAGCAAATCAGAATGATCCGCTTACAATAACTGATGATAGCATATTGCCAAGATCTGTAGATTTTACACTTCATCTCTTAGCAAATAATATGCAACCTAAAGATGTTACATTTCGAATCTATGTACATCCTAATACAAATATTCCATTAGTAGATCTTGATTTAGGAGTAAATGAAGAAATTACAACAGAATTAGTTACAACCGATATAGATAATGACAATGTGAGTGAGATTATAGTTGGAGCATCTAATGGTAATGTTTATATTTATGATCATCCGGGTTTCCCAATAATCTTAAATACTGGACATTCTATTAACTGCACTCCGGCTGTTGCTGACCTTAATAATGATGGATTTAAAGAAATTGTTGTTGGTAATGATGAAGGCGAGATTTCTGTCTGGGATAAAGATGGTAACCAGATTTATCTTTTTCAAAATATTATCGGGGCTTGTAAAAACTCTATAGTATTGGAAGATGTAACAGGAGATGGAAGAATGGAAATAATTTTTACTACTTTAGAATCATCAAATTATTACCTTTATGTAATTGAGCCATTAGAAGAAAATATATGTTCATGTTCAACAGGTACACCAGTACCTGATTTATTTATTACTCCGCTAGCTGTTGCAGATGTGAATCAAGATGGTATTAAGGAAATATTAATGCCAGTAAAAAAATTAGGTAATCCTTATGAACTAAAAGTTTTCCAAGTAAATGAATCATTTGAATTAAACGAATTATGGTCATTTGGTTATGGTTCTAATATGATGTCTCCAATTTCAGGACCTATAATAGCTGATATTGATGAGGATGGTGAGATAGAAATCATTTTACTATTAAGAGAAGCTTCTATTGGCACTTTAGTAGCATTACATTATGAAGACAATGTACCTTACTGGATAAATGATAATATTGAAAAACATAATTACTCTCGTAATCAGGTTTGTATTG
>CAYWJN010000005.1:53225-57057 GCA_964457455.1 uncultured Candidatus Cloacimonadota bacterium | reverse complement strand
TCTTATTTATATACAGGTCTTTATAATCGAACAATCTTCTAACTTTCTCTTCGATTTTAGATTTGTCTTCTGAATCAGCAGGTGTAATTTTAGAAGTTAGATAATTCACCAAGCTTTCTTTGGTCATATAGGCAACAATTTCTCGTGGTGTATAATATGCTCCTTTTCCTTTTCTCAGGTTGTCAGGTAGAAGATTCTCAAAAACTTTTCCCAGCATTTCCGGATCAACAGCAATCTCTTTTTCAAAAGCTGTGTTTTCATCTATTGTGAAGTTATAACGATCAAAAATATCTAATATTCCGGTTCCAATACTTCCATCTTTATGAATTTCATTGTCTGAAAAAAGTGTGTTTGCAGGATTTATAAAAGTAGATTCCCAATGAAATAATTCCTCAAATAGACCACCATTCAGGAAAGGAATTTTAAATTGAAATTCATCATATTGGAACAATTCTTCTTTCTTATTAAATCCGGTGTAAAATAGCGGTTGCAGGAATCTATCGAAATAATTTTTATTTTTCTTATTACAATCTTCAAAAGTCCATCTGAGGAATTTTCGATTACCATCTTTCCATCCGGGTTCATCAATTTTAATTCCCAGCCATCCTTTTTTCTGCAAGAAATAGAGGAACACAACCTGACCCAGAAGTTTGCGTACAAATAGATCAACAGACAAATTGCTGTTTTGCTTTAAAACTTTGGTAAATACTTCATTGCAATTAAATTCGACAAGAGCTTTTTCAAAGAGTCTTTTGTATTCGGTAAAGAATTGTTTGGAAACTTTTTCCACGCTGAAAGCTTGTTCCAACATTTCTAAAGAAGGTTTGCTTATATCATCGAGAAGAAAAGGTCGAAGTTGAGATTGTGCAGTGTAACTTATCTCATTTTTGCCAACGAGAAAAGAATACCTGAGTGCAGAAGATAACATCTCAGCAGCTTTGTTATCTTTGAAAAGATACTGAATTTTAACAAAAGAAAATCTCCAGTCATCATCATCCGGTGAAACAAAAGCAACGAGTGCAGCATCTTTATAATAACCGCGACTTAATTTCAAATACCAGGCAATAAAATTCCTCTGCATTGAACGAGCACGTTCGAGGGAAGTATCTTTTTCCAAGCGAACTATCAGGACAACTATTTTTTTGCCGGAATCATCTTCATATTTGGCTATGCGGTAAAGTGAGTTTATATATTGTCTATAAGCTTCCGGAATATAGTTACCGGCTTGAGGATGTTCATTTGTAATTTCATTTTGTTTCAGGTTCAAGAGATTTGAAATAAAATTTATAAACTGCTCTTTATCAAAAGGATTTTCAAAAGTATCTTTTATTAGGTTTGTTGCCTGTTTTTCATTCATAGTTTTATTCTTCTATTAATTTTTTATTTTCCGGATATTCTAAATGATTCTGTTTTGAGACTACTTTCTTACCGCTCTTCTTCTCCAGGTCTTTACGGGCTTTGCCTGCAACATCACCACCATCTTTTGCAGCTTTTTTCAATTTGGGAAATTCTTTAGCATTTCTGTTTCTTGTTATTTCAGTAGTTGAAGCCTCTCCTAACATAGAAAATATTAATTCCAGGTCATTCATATGGTCACGCAGGTTTTCCCGTTCTAATCCTTTCAGGTTTTTGTATTCGGAAGGAGTAAGTCCAAAAGCAGCTTTGGATATTTCTGAAGTGAGAATTGCATATTCTCTTTGTTCTTTAATTCCTCGTTTGTCCCATTCATCTGTAAGTTCTTCTCTGATGGCAATTCCACGCATTCGTTTTTCAATCCAGTTATCGGAATAACCTTTTGCTTTATAAAGAGCTTTGGTTCTTTTTGTGGCTAATTCCGGGTCTTCAATTTCCTGAACCCGTTCGTAACCAACACGAGCAAGCCAGCGTTTGAAAGGTTCTGCTTTTGGTGATGGTATGGATTGTATGATACGAAAAATACCCTCAGTATTGGCGCAATTAATCTTTTGGACACCACCTTTTGTTTCTATCTCAAGGGGGGTGACAAATTGTCCCCACCCTTTAGCAAGTTCCTCATCACGAAGTCTCATTTTTTTTATATAGTCTTTTACGTTAACAGAATCTGTTAAAGCAAAAACAACATCTTCAACAACAAACCACCATTCATTATTAAATATTCGTTTTCTAATTTTTTTAGTTTTAAAAATTGCGATTTTTGTTTCCATAATTATTCTCCTGTAAAAAATTCTGAAAGTATAACTTCCCTTGGACCGGAAGTTGAAGCAGATGATTCTGCAATATGTTCTTTAAGAAGTTCATCCGGGATGTTTTTCTGCAATACAGCCAGAAATCTTAATGGTTTTATTCCATTATTAATTTCAGATTTTATTTCTTTAAGAGCAACTCTGATAGTCTGTTTTGGGAAACCGCCTTCTTCGGTTTGTTTAATAACTTTTCTCAAATAAAATTCCTGTTCTTCAGTATATTGCCTGTGATCATTCATCGCTCTCAGAATTTTCAGGAACTGCGTGGAGCTGTCTCTGCCACCTTTACCTTTTTCATTGAACGGTTCTTCGATAGTAGAAAATTCAAATGAATTTTTATTCATATTTAATAAAGGGTAATAATCTTTACTTGGTTTAGTTAGTTTTGTTTCTATTTTTGCTTTTAACAATTTGGCAGCAGTAAAAAAATCAAGCTCTATTGATTCTTTAGTATTTGCCAAAAAGAATTTTTGAAGTTTTCCTTTTCGGAAATAGGTAAGTAGAGAACCAGAAAATTTTGAGTTAAATCTTGAAGATCTTGCTTTTTTGGGTAATCTTTTAACTTTTGCAAATAAATCCGGATTTTTATCTCTGATATTTTTTATTTCGCTAATATATTCCAAAATACTTATTTCTTCTTCATCTTCACCGGTTATGGTTTTTTTAGAAGTTAAGCGATTAAATAATTCGTGAGATTCTATCACTTCTCCATCTGTAAGTAAGCGAGCATCATTGCCGAGAAGAGAGATGAAGGCAGCAATTTTTGCAACAGCAGCTTCCGTAAGTTTTATCTGGTCATTCGATTGTATCGTGGGGAAAAAATTGTAAGAATAAATTGTATCAAACTTTGTATCAATCCTATTTATACGACCAACTCTTTGCATAAGACGAGTAGGATTCCAGGGAATATCATAATTTATAACGATATTTGAGCGATGAAGATTCACACCTTCGGATAAAACTTCTGTTGAGACGAGAATTCGAAAATCATCTTTAGGTAATCTTGCTTTTGCATCGAAGTTATCTGTAACTTTTTCCCTGACTTTTGAAGAAGATTGACCGGTATATAATAATACCTGTTTGGGAAAATGACCTTGAATTTCCGATTCTAAATATTCAGCAGTTTCTTTTGATTCTGTGAAGATGATTATTTTTTTATTTTTCAGGATCGGATCAGTTTTGAGGACATCAATAAATTTAATAATTTTCGGGTCCCTTTTTACTTTGCTCCATATTTTTTTAACTTCTTTTAAAACATTCAAATCCTGAATCAGGTCATCTTTAAAAACTTTTTTAAATTCTTTTGCATCAAATCGTGTTACTTTTTCTTCTTCGATCAATCTTTGAATTGCCTGGTCATCATCATTATCGATAAGTTCAAAAATTTTGTTTGAATATTTTTTACTCACATAAACATTCCCTTTATCAAATTCCTTAATAAATTTTTCATAGGAAATTATAAAACGATCAATAGAATTATTAAAAGCAAAGAAACTACTTTCCAGGCGTTTTACGATAAGAATTTTCATAAATTTTCTCATATTTTTTTGAGCTAATTCTTCCGGTTGGGTAATTGTTCCGCTGAAGTATTTTGGTAAAAGAGGAGTATA
>CAYWJN010000005.1:18600-53125 GCA_964457455.1 uncultured Candidatus Cloacimonadota bacterium | reverse complement strand
ATTCTTCCGGTTGGGTAATTGTTCCGCTGAAGTATTTTGGTAAAAGAGGAGTATAGCGAACATATTTAAAATTTTTTGTTATTAATTTGATAGTATCTATAAAAATTTTATCTTCTTCATTATTAAGCAGATAAAATAAGGATTGAGGATCAGCTACATCCGGGAATTTCAATCCCTGCTCCTTTAAGTCGTTTTTAAAGTATTTTTGAATTTCAGTTCTTGTTCTTCTAACCATCAGGAAATTAAGAATTTTTTCCCTGATAAGAATAGAATTTTCTTTTGATATTTTAATGAATTTTTCGCGATCTTTAAGTCTATCGAGGTTCTTTAATCTCTTTTCAAGAGTAGAAAAAAACATATCTAAATTTGGTAATCCGGGAATTGTGCTTTTCCTGGATTTTTGAAATAGTTTGAGTTGGCTTAAAATATCTGATGGAGTATTATTGAATGGTGTGGCAGTTACCAGAATAACTCTTTTTCCCCTGCAAATCTGAGCAAGTTTTTCGTAAGTAATATTGCTTTCTGTCCTAAATCTATGAGCTTCATCGATGATAATATTTCTATATTTTCCTGTACCTCTTTTAATTAAATTATCAAGTTTTCCCAAAGATTCAAAATCTGCGGGAATTCTGAAATCTGAAAAAACATTATTCCACGAACCCGGATTATTTTTTTCTAATAAAACAGGTGGTGCAATAACTAAAGTGCGACCGTCAAGTTCTCCCGAAAGCATTGCAGCCATATATGTTTTTCCCAGACCAACAACGTCAGAAAGGAAAACGCCGCCATATTCAAGTAAAACTCTTTTTGCATTCGATACAGCTTCACTCTGATATTCCAATTTCATAAAATCTTTTGGAAAATACTTCAGAGTAATATCTTCTGAAATATTCAGTTCATCTTTAAAATATTCATATAAAAATTTGAGATATAAATTGTGAGGAGTTATAAGTTTTAACCAGGTACGAGGAATGGTTTCCAGATATTTGTCTTTTACATCGACAGCTTGCTCCCAGAGCTCGCTGAATTTATTTATCGAGAAATCATAATCAGCTCGATTTTTAAGTTCAACATTAAATTCAAGATTATCTACAAGACCTGCTCGAGTAAAATTGCTGGAGCCGGTAATAACCCGACCAACATCTCTATCTCCTTCTTGAAAAGTCATAATGTACAGTTTAGCATGAAGACTGGATGTTGGATAAGCTTTAATCTCCAATTTACCACTTCTCAACCACTCCTGAAATTTTAAGATACCTTTTTCGACTTCAAATGAATCCGCTGAAGAACCAATCTCGCTTTCTACCTTTTTTGAATATAACTCTTTTACTTCCGAATGAGAAAATTGTATTTGAAGCTGCCTTGACTTCTCAATGAATTCAACTGTTTTTTTATCAGTTGAAATTCCAATAAGAATTCTAATTTTTTCTGTGTTTTCTAAGGATTTATATAGTGCATAAAAACCACTGGTATAGAAATAACCAACTAAAACATCAAAAAAACGAGTAGTTATTAAATTACTTTTGAACCGATCCAATAATGTATGACCGGGTTCATTTGTGAAGAATGTTAAATCACTCATATAATAAACTCCAAAAATAAGAATTTAAAAATATATAAATTATAAACAAGACTTGAAAATATTTTATTTTCACGATATTTAAGTCAATATAAAAAAAAGTGAGACAAAAGGGAACAGCAATTAAATTAAAAAATTAAAAATGAAAAATGAAAAATGAAAAATTATATGATAGTTCGGGAGCTTATCCTAAACAGATAATTTAAGATATTTTGAAAGGGGAATAAAATCTCTGCATTTTCCAAATAAAAAAACCTTCGGCGAAATACTGCCGAAGGTTTTTTTATGATATAAAGCTATTATTTTATCAAGAGCAACTTTTCGGTTCCAATATGGGAGTCAGCTTTAATTCTGAGGAAATAAACACCGCTTCCCAAAGATTTTTTCTGCTTATCTTCTGGCTTCCAGGAAATGAAACCCTTAGCCCAATGCAATGATGATTTATTTCGGAGCTCAACACCTTCACTCACGTTACGGCTGGCAAACTGCCATTCACACAGCATAATATAGTTTGTTACCGCCCTGTACTCGTGTTTCAGTTCCAGACTGGTGGTTAACCGTTATCTGGGTTGGATTGTCCAACTTGACTATATCAGCTTTTCTTGGCACTCCCATTTTTTGTCTCCTATCTTTTTCTTTTTATAAATATCCTTTCCTGAGTATCAGGATAATTTCTCTACTCAAACAAAAGTATTTGCGTTATTTGAGTAAGATCATCTTCCTCGTGCTGCTATATTTGTCAGCTTTCATCCTGTATAAAAAGATTCCACTGGTTACGTTTTTGCCTTTATCATCTTTTCCATCCCAAATAACAGAATGATAACCAGCATTCTTAACATCATTCATCAGAGTTTTCACTTTCTGCCCTTTGATATTATAAATTTCAATGGTTACTTTTGAATTTTCTTTCAGGTTAAATTTTATAGTAGTTTCCGGGTTGAAAGGATTGGGATAATTACCGTTAAGAGTTGTAGCCACAGGGATCAATTCGTTTTCCGTATCAGTCTGTAAATATTCGATTATGATGGTTTCAGTAGGGTTGCTCTGGTTATTCTGTGCATACATTGCTGTAACATAATAACCATAATCTCCGGTCTCAGATAAAGAATCTACATAAGCAAAAACCAATGTTGTATCGAGAAGACTGAATGCTCCTTCATCAACATTCCTGTAGATATTATAGTGTGAAAATTCTCTTGAATTATCAGTTCCGGATTGCTCCCAATCAAGCGTCACGTAACAACCAGCCAGTTCTCCTTCCAGGTTGATTGGTGCAGCAAGATAGGTAAGAACAAAATCCACATAAGTAGTCTGATCACTTATAATCACAACATCATAAACAGTAATTGTTTCGTAACCGTCCAGAGTGGCTACAACATCATAAATACCTGCGGGAATATCAATTGAATAAGTTCCAAAGATATTAGGATTTGTGGTTGTGCTGCCAATAGAAATCAGCACGTCTTCAACATTACCAGGTGGGAGAAGAGTGACCTGTCCGGCTAATGTTCCGACTGCTCCAGGAGTTATGGTGGGAAATACGATATAATCTACCCAGACGCAATCTTCCGGCATCGAAGTACTTCCATCACTGCTATCTTTCACATATACCCACGAAAATGTATGTGTCCCTGTTGTGACAGGATAACTGGCAAAGGTCCAGGGTGTCGAGCCATCCGACTCCGGTTGATACCTACCTTGCTCTTGGTCATCGATGAAGAAAATCAAACCATCATAAAAATATGTCTGAGAAGGACTATACTCACATGCTACCCGATAATAAAAACTGATCTCACCATCAACTGTAACGTCCAGAGTCACATCCATAAATGAAGCCTGGTTATGAGTGATATTCGCAGATTTCGCACTAGCCAAACCGCTGTAGAAATCATCTGTAGCAATACTCCAATTCACATCTGGTATTGTATCGATTATTGTGAAATCCTCGATCGGGTTTACATTTGGCCAGGTAATGTTACAACCTATGAATTCCCAGGGATAATTTGTGAAACCGCCCGATTCAAAATCTTCAATGAATACCCCAACAGTTGTTTCATAATTCCTGGATACGATATATTCTCCGGCAACCACATTGTAATTGAAGGTGATTGGCGTTCCAAACACAATATCATCATCTGCAGTAACTGTGAAAATCGCATCAACAAAAGACAAACTGTTAATTTCTCCCAGATTTATCGTACCTTCCTCTATAGTTATAAGCTGATTACTACAAAACAGAGTTGCGATAGCTTCAGGTGAAATAGCATGACCATCATTATAAGTAGGAATTGTAATTATTACTGTTTCTCCGGGATCGAGTACTCCGTTATTGTTTCCTGTAGCATCATCGATGAGCATTTCAC
Source organism: uncultured Candidatus Cloacimonadota bacterium (assembly GCA_964457455.1). Lineage (GTDB taxonomy): Bacteria > Cloacimonadota > Cloacimonadia > Cloacimonadales > TCS61 > JABMPU01. Next base: position 49,183 of record CAYWJN010000005.1, on the reverse strand, counting down.
CTGCTGATAAAACGGGAGCATAAGCTTCAATCACAAAATTGGAAGTCCAGGTGCTGGTTCCATCTGTTGCATTTAATTCGAATAAGAACATATGTTCATCCGGAATGGAATCGCAGACTTCCACTGCAAAACCATCATCAACTGTTACTATGATTCCAGCTGCGATGTTTCCATAAAATTCAGTGGAATCTGTGATGGTAATGTATTGGTCATCTGTACTTAGGTTGATAGTTACATTATCTGCCTGGTCTATTCCCACATTTTCCACACTTATTGTAAGTAGGATGGATTCACCATAATCCATCAAACCATTTCCATTCCCAGCGGAATCATCCAGAGTGTAGGAATCAAATAATACATATGGTCCTGCAGGTGGAATAACATCAACCAGGGCAGTATACCTGTAATAATTCTGTTTTGTAACAGTAACTTCGATAACTTCACCCGGCAATTGCTGAATTATGGGAATATCCAGCGGAACTCCGGTTCCCTGTCCAACTCCGATTAATTCACCATCTACAGTTAACCCGATTAGAGAACCAATATCTGCTATAATTGTGAAATAATCTAAAGCACTGAGCAGAACAGGATCGTGAACAATAGTTAAGTTTTGCGGCATTTCAGAGTAAACAGTTGAAAATGCATCTCCGTGATGATGGAATAAATTATATGTAACTGCTTTATTACCTGTGTTATAGGGCCAGTTTGATTGCTGCAGGAAGTATTTTCCGGCCGCGTTTCCAAAAGCAGGAAGAATATCTCTTGATTCTGGTGTTGTTCCGTAATCCGGCATAAAGTCTGTCCACATATTGTCGTATGCTCCCCAAACATAAGTGTCGTTAACAAAAGAATAGGAAATTTCTGAAGCAGCTACAATAGCAAGAGCACCGGCATTCTCTCCATTATATGTATGTCTGTGGAATTTTTCTGCAAAACATTCTCCAGTCATATTGAATTTACCGGTTAAACAGTTAATCGACCAGACAAAGACAAGATCGCTATTTGTAAGACTGTTAATATTACTGGAACTGTAAGCAGGTTCACCCCAGCCTGTTTCTGAGCCGTGATCTCTGTGTTGAAGCATAAATGCACCACTATTGATAGCATTGTTGACTATTGTTGCATTTCCACCTGTCCAACCACCAAGTTCAGAAGGTGAAGCCGGAATATAACCTAATCCATCGGGTCCAAAATAGTTTACTACTGTTGCTGTATTTGTTGCAGTAGACCAAGGATCCACATTTGGATTTCCACTGTAAATAGCATTAATACGAACCTGGTTCTTTCCAAGTTCATTTGCCCAGAAACCTCCAACGGATTCTGAGCAGATTTGGAACCAGCGTTCGGTCTGCCAGCCAAGAGCAGTAACCGGATGGTCATAAAAATCAGGATTTGTAGGAGGAGTTCTTTCATAGTTTAAAAACTTTGTTATCATTGTTTGCAGATGAGTTTCATTTTGAGCTGTCATACGTGCCAGGATAACATCCGGCATATGATTACCAGATACATCAGCATAGATATTATCTGAAGCACAGTAGCTGTTGTAGATGGGGGAAACAATGGTATTACCTGTTGTGCCATAATCTCCTACCAGTAAGATTGCAGCTGGTGCAGGATCCCAGCCAGTACTCGGATTCATAATGTCATTGATGTAATTCTCGATAACAGTAGCATTATTTCCACCTACTTCTGTAATAGTTTTTACAACTGTGAGGATTCCTTGTTTTGTGCGGAACGCTTTGATAGAATCTGCCCAGGCAATAAAGATGGGATCATCAGGGCAGATGACAAGATATTCAGCACCTTCGCGAGTTCTGTTGTTATTGAGGGTATAAGTCATTTCAGCAAGAGATTGCTCGTTCAAAAGCATATCTCGAAGCATAGGATCCCACCAACGGCTGCGAAGACGGTCTTCACCAAAATGTCCGTTCCCGCCAATAAAGTTTACTTCAACCTGAAGGTCTCTGTAAACAACCAATTCCTTGGTTACAGGATTGTATTGGAAGGGAGTAATTCCCAAAGTGACAACGTCCACTCCACGAATCTGAGTTTTTTCAGAGAGTAGAACAGGATTTTCAGGATAATAGGCATCACGCATGTAAATTGAATTGTCCTTGTTAAACTCCAGCGGACCATCTTCTGTTTCCAGAGGAATGCGTGGTGCAGGAGCCAGTTCGATGTTAGAAAAAGTTTCAGTGCGGGAAGAGATAATCCTCAGTTCCGCTGTTGAACCCTGAGGAATTGCGATGAATCGTCCATTCCCCGGAAGGTCAGGAGCACCTTCATCGTTAGGTAAAAATACGCCGGGAAGAATTACATTCTGCATGTTTTCGTTGTTGATTACAACTTCATCCAGAGTAAATTCATCGATGGAAAAATTAACTTCCACTCCTGTTGGACCACTCTGTTCCAGAGTAAATCCGGCTTGTCCCCAACTATCATCATATGTGATGACCTCCGAATAAGCTGTACAGGTAAAAACAATAACAAAAAAATAGATAAAATACTTCTTCATGATCTTCTCCTTTTAGTTTTTGTTCAAATTTATTGAATTATATTTATTTAATTAAATGCAATAATTATTCCATATGTTTATCGTTTTATTGAACAAGAAAAGATAATTATGTATATTCAATTTTAATGTGATATTGCGAGATTTGTAAACTAATGAATCAAACCAATAAATTATTAAATTTGAAGATAGAATTTAGAACGAACTTATTACAGGTTTACAATTTGCAGATACAATTTCCTAATATTTCTGAATATGGATGAATAGGAGCTTCAATCTAAAAAATCGCAAATACAAAAATGAACTCATTCGTTTATTTCGCGTGTTTTGAGGGTAAAATTCTCACCTTTTGAACCCAATATTCATGAATCGAGCTGAAAAATAGCAAATACAAAACTGAACTCATTCGCTTATTTCGCGTGTTTCGCGGATAACAAATTATCCTTCCTATTTCATCTTTTGAATCCAATATTCATGAATCGAAGAGAATTGCCCTTTCAGTTTTTCACCCAGAGCGAAAGCTTCAGAATAAGTATAGAGATCATCTAAACGTAGGCGATAAAAGGTTTCGCCGTCTTTTACAGTTGTGGTGATGAAGGTGTTGTAACCATAGCGAGCCAATTTGTTTTGCTCAGCTTCGATCCTGGAATAATCTCGAACTGCCACTAATTGCAATTCAAATACTTTTTTTCCTTTCAAAACAATTTCAGGTTGGATTTCTTCCTTTGATACTTCGGAAACTTTTTCTATTTCCTTTTGAGGAGTGATTCCCGGTTCCTCTGTTACTGCAGGTTCTTCCGTCTTTTCCTGTTCAGGAAGTTCCCTTTCTTGCTTTTTAGCACAATTTGTAAAAAGCAAGATTGAAAAAATTAAAATGAAGATAATAAAGATTGTTGTTCTTTTCATTTGAACCCTCCAATATTTACAATTTTGAAAATCAGAATTCTTTAATATTACGTCAAGAAATAAGTTTATTTCTGTTACAGATTTTTTAGGAAATGTTCAGCCACTAAGGACACGAATGAACACGAAGGTAAATACAATAAGCCTTAATAAAAATATTTTCTTACAGTAAAAAGTCATTTTCAAAATAATTGATAAATTTTTGTATCCATTATTTTTTAAGATTGATGTTAAAAACTTCTTGTAATAACCTAGCAAAGGTTCAGGATATTCAACAGGATTTAATCCCCCAAAACCCATCAACTTGTCATTCCCAATTCAATTGGGAATCCAGGCTGGTTGATATTATTCTCGACTTGGCAGGTCGAGTTACAAAACACTCATCACACAGAAAATACTGGAATTATCAATCTCCTGAATTTTAGCAGACACATTGAAACCGGATGTTAATTCCATAAACTCTTTGGGAGAAACTGTGATTGCTGTGAATCCATCTTTACAAACAATATTTCCGTTTCCCGTTTTATCATAATCTATCTCACCGAGAAGACCATGCTCTACCTGAGCTTGAAACCACTGCAAACGCTCTTCCCAGAAATTTGGAGAATAGCTCGAGAAAAGCACCTTTTCCCCGCTTCTGGTAACTCGAACAGCTTCTTTTATAATTTCTCTCTTATCTTCATGAAAAGCTGAAATTCCATTTTGAATGCACACTACAACGTCAAATTCCCCATCTTCGAAATCCAGGTTGATCGCATTCATCTTGTATAATTCATAAGGATATTTATTTCCTAAAAACAAGTGTGCGTGTTTCAGGCTTTCGGCTGATGTATCTATGCCAGCCACTCTTTTTGCTTTTCCCAAAAAACTTTGCAGAACCCGACCGTAACCGCAGCCAAGCTCCAGAACTTTATCCTCAGTATTTATGTGGGTTAATACAAACTCGATCTCAGCTTGCAGGAATCTTTTCACGCGGGAAGAAGCTATTTCGTAGCATTTCTGAAGTTTGAAAGAAGATAGGTTTTGGGGGTAGTAGTCGTTACTCATATATTCTCCGATAATTTGTTATCACAAACTAAGAGAACAATTCTTTACTCGTGTCTTTATGGTGTATGCATTTTGATACAAGATTTTATAGATTTAGTTTTAATTGATTTTGAAAAATTGATATTCTTCTTTTAGTTATTTTTATTGTAATGTGATTAAATGATATTTTACTGCTTACTTTTTTCATCAGTCAATTCAATTGCTGTATCTGCTTCTTTCCAATTTTCTGCATTTGATAATAATTCATTTTTATTAATAGGTTTCAACCTTGATAATTCAATAGCTTCAGTTTCCGAATTCGCTTCAATATCATAAGTGCAATAACCCGAATAATAAATTTGAACTTCAAATTTCTTCTTTACCATTTTATGCCGCCTTTCTTATATGAATTGCTAATGCTTAATTAAAGAATTTCTTTTCAGTTTCAATATTCAACAAATTTTTATTACTCATTATTTTCTCCAGAGACATTGTTTTTAGATTATCATTTTTTGTTCAAGTTAATTTCCCTTAATGTTTCGAGCACGCTGCGGAATCGGAAGATTCCGCCCAGACAGACCAACCTGAGTTTGAATCGGAACGATTCGAACGAGACAAACCGCGAGACTGAACCGCAGGTGCTTTTGTTAGCCACATTCTCTACGATAATTGCTTACTCCAAATTCCTGTAAATTCTTTCACAACCCCTTTCTCGATAAAATTTATTCTGTCACCAATCTTATTTCCAAAAAAGAAATCCATAATTCTTTTTGCTTCTTCATTTGATTTGAATGAATAATCCGTTCTAATAGTTTTTTTGCTAAATCCGTATGAGTTAACCAGCAACTGATAAAACTTTTGCAACGATTTTGATGGAGCTGAAGCGTTTGTAACATTTGTGCCGAGAGTTTCAATAATTATTATAACTCCATTTTTATTTAACAAACTAATACAATCAGAGTAAAGTTTATTTGTTATTGCTTCAATTTCTTCTTGATTTTCAATAATTGAATGTCCCAAACTCCAGCCTTCGATAACAATATCAGCTTTTTTGTTGATTTTTGTAATATTAAGATTATCATATTGTGAAAATTCAATTTTAGATTTATAATGGCTTAGATTAATTTTTGCTTTATCAAGCATATGCAGAGATTTATCGTAGCAGAAAACTCTTTGTGACAGTTCAGCAAATATTTTCGTTACTCTTCCAGTTCCAACTCCAAGTTCAATTATTGTTTTGCTATTGAAATTAAATTTCTCTAATAAATAATTACTGAGATTATTGTTGTAATCTTCGTGGGTTACAAGTTCATCATATTTTAATGAGTGATTATTATAAATCTCTTGCATTGATGGCATTAATACTCCTTATATTTTTTAAATCTATAGATTATCCATAATCTAATAAAGTTAAATGTGGCTAACGTGTGTATGCCACGAACTTAAAAAAGTTCGCATTAACTCCAAATTTTAAGCTCGTTACGAAACTTTTCAACCTGTTGGATAACAGGTTTGTTTCAATGCTGCAAACTCGATTTGTGTTCACCCATCATGGCTCCCCGATCTGGTTGGGAATACCAACTTTTTTGCTGCTCTTTCAATTTAAAACCTTGCGAAGATTACTTGCATAGAAAGATATTCTTATAAACCTTTGCAAGGTTTTACGCTATTTCATCAGCAGCATCTTCTTAGTTGAACTAATTTTTTCAGTTTCCAATCTGTAAAGATAGATTCCGCTGGAAACAGCCTTTCCTCTTTCATCCTTTCCGTCCCAGATTATTGAGTTTATGGGTGTAAGAGAGAATGTGTTTATGGGGAAAGTTTTTATTTTCTGTCCTTTAATATTGAAAATTTCAATCTCTGCGCCCTTTGCGTCCTCTGCAGTGAGATTGAAGGTGATCGCAGTTTCAGGGTTGAAAGGGTTGGGATAATTTCCATAAAGTGCAGTTTTTAAAGGAGTAACATTTCCTTCATTTCCAGCAGTAGTATATTCCACAATTGCAGAAGGATCTGATTCCATTCCCATCTGGTTTACAGTGGTAATATAAAACTGGTAATAACCCATTTGAGTGATAAGATATTCATAAACTGTACCAACAGTTGTATCCAAGACTTCGAAATCTCCACCCTCATAAGAATAAAAAATATTGAAATAGCTGAAATCATTGATATCCGGCATATCCCAGGTAAGAGTAATATCGTTTTCAATGTTTGTGAGTACAACATTTTCCGGTGGCGGAGGAACTTGCGCTTCCTCTCCATAAGTGATTGTTCCATAACCAATAGGAGAGAAGAGATTCATATTATCGAGGGGCCACCAGGCATCAAATCCATGTGGATCTGGAGCGTTGTCATCCAGCACGAAAATTGCCAAGCTGGATTGATTTTCAGCACTGGGATTAATTTGCCAGGTTTCAATTCCAAACGGCACCATAAATTCATAAACCAGGTGTCCGGTAGCAACAGATACTTCCAATTGCGGGTCAGTAAGATAGACCACTGTTCCAACTCCGCCAGAGCTGTAGATTGGTCGATATTTCAGTTGATTTCCAGCAGCATAATAGGCAGCCCAGTAATTACCTTCGGAATCATCACCAGAAGGTGGATAAGTTCCGTCGTTGTTATCATCGATATAAAAAGCAACTTCATCGTGGTCTTCCAGAACTGTATCATTGAAATTTTCATAGGCAACGTAGAGTTCGGTTTGATCTGCATTCATCTTGAAATAGCCGATCACACTGCCAATGGGCTGAATCGTATTATCGTATGTTCCCCAGAAATCGGAGCAATCAACCATATACGCATCATTCCATTCTCCAGGAGAAATCGAACCATCAATCACCGGAGTAGTTCCATAGTAAACGCTGATTTCATCAACTACAAAACCTGTGCTACTCCAACCAATTGCTTCATTGGAATATGGACTCTGAAATCCACCAGCCAAAGATGTTGTTACAACATAATAATAACCTACAAGTGGCAAAGCTCCATCGTCTTCAAACCAGTTTTGATCCGCAGGAACAGTTGCATAAGGATCTTCCGGATATGGATCTTGCTCAAGGCTTTTCCTGTAAATATTATAACCTTGCGGATTACCGGAAGGAGCTATCCAATTAAGATTTACTGTTATTCCTGCAGATTGTGAAGCAATTAAATTTTCCGGAGCAGAACCAAAAGGGAACATCAGGATTTCACCCAGAACTGTAATCTGACCTTCGTTCACAACCACATCGTAATTTCCTGCTGGTACGTAACCAATTTTTGAGTACTCGATAGTATAAACTCCGGCAGGTACATTATCCAGTGAATAATTTCCATCAAAATCCGTATAATCGAAATAATCGATTAAATCCGGAATTTCCACTTTCACACCGGAATTATCATCTGATCCATCCAGATTTACTGTGCCTGTGATAAAACCACCTCCCAAATCGCAATCTACGCTGTACACCAAACCCCCGCTGCCCAAAATTCTGGCATGAACTGCTTTTCCGCCGGTCGTGCAGAAAGAGCCATCCGGAGATATATCGACTGCAAAAAGAGAACCGGAAGTATTAATATCAAAAACCGGTATATTGCTGTTTCTACGGAATAAAAAGAAATCCGGAGTACTGCCATCCAAAGGTCCATAACAGGCAACAGCAATAAGTGAACCGTCATTAGTCATATCGATATTTATTGCATAATCTCCCACATTTTCATATACCCAGATGGGAGTTGGAGAATATGAATTGAATAAATAGATTTCACCATCATAATCTCCGGCAAGAAAAACCAGTGTTCCCACTGCGATCGTGCTGCCATCAGCGGAAATGCTCATTCCTCCGATCCAGGCAGATGTACCGCCACCACCCACGTGGAAATTCCAGATTTCTTCGTAAGTCTGGATATCTTCATTATACTGATAGACCTGCACGTATCCTGCATAATCACCATTTACAAATATTGAACCATCCTGACAAATAGCAGGTGGATTCTGGTTATATTGAGGTCCTTCAAATATTATTGCACCATCGGAGGAATCAAGAACCCATAAAGCACTATTTGTCCCGGCATATTGTGTAAAAATCAAAACTGTGGAATCCTCATTGATAACTAAACTCTGAGTTCCTCCAATAAAATTACTGCTCCAAATAGGATTTGTATTTCCGATATCATAACAACTGACAGATGAACGATCCAAACCTGAATCATAAGAGGCAACAAACACTTGTGTTCCATCTGTATTAAGAACCATCTCACCTATTGAAAAGTCGAGTGCATTCTCCCAGACTGGAGTAGCAGAAGAAGGTTCAAAAATCCTGATAACATTTCCATCTGCGACTGCAATAACACTGCCGTCTTCTGTCATATCAACAGGAAATCCAAAATCCAGATCACCAACAATATACTCCCAGAGCGGAGTTGCTGAATCATGATAAAGTGAAACACGTTCATCATTCAAATGCCAGGCTACAAATGAATTTTGAGTTACATCCGAAACTTCCACACAACTGGCAATTGCACTCGGATCCGATGTTTGCCAGAGCATTCCTAACCTGTTATCCCGCGAAGTGACAGTATATTCGGGAATTTGCTGATGAACTTGTGTTTGTTCCGATGTTAAAATTTCCATTCCTTTTTCAGGAATCGTTCGAGTTTGCTGCATCTGAACAGCACAAAGGATTTGAATCAGTAAAAAAAACAAAACTGTGAAAAGCATATTTTTTTTCATAGCTTTCTCCTCTTTTATTTGTTTAGTTTATTCACATAAAATTGAATGTTTTTCTCTTAACTTATTTCTCGTAAAATTGTACTGCTTTTCAAAATGAGTTATTTTTTATAATTAAAGAATTAAATATTATCTGAAAAAAGTTTCACGATGCTTTTTCTTACTTTTGCGATCATCGATATAAGCACCTTCGTGTTTGTTCTCTTCTTTGATTTTAAGAGCTTCAGCAATATCATCGGTGTGACCCAGAATTTTATCTTTGCTATTTCTGATGATGTAGCGTTCCTTAAATTTCAAGATTACCTCCCAAAAGGTTACTTATTTTTTTTTTCTTTTTTCTTTAGCCTTTTTTCTTTTAATGAAAGTTTAGATTTTTTCTTTGTTTCATGGGTTCTCTTATCTTTTGATCTGTGACTCATCTCTACCTCCTACAAAAGTTTAGATTATCAATTATTAAATACATTGCAACTGTAAAAATGTCAAATAAAATATTTTTTTTTGTGATTTTTATTAATTTCTTTTCAAAATTCTCTCTGCTTATACAAATTAGATATTTGGATGTGTATAGCCTGTCCTTCAGGGCAAGGATTTGATTTGTAACTCAAAGCTCCTGCTTTGAGAATTTTCACAAACGAGGTTTATCTGCCAATCTTAAAAGGCGGGACATTTGTGTTACAAAAAGAAAGCCCCGAAAAATTCGGGGCTTTTCTATATTATTCCTTAATGCTATGTTTCAGCTTGGCTATCAGGTTTTTCTGAAGGCAATGATGAACGGGAATATCAATTTTGGGATTTTCGATTGTGTAAAGGAAATCGAGCAATTGCTCATCGCTCATTTCCGTTTTTTCCGAAGCTGTATTCATTTCTTTCTGAACTATATTCTGCCAATGTTTATTTCCGGTTTGCGCTTTAGTGATCAATCCCGCTTTGTGGAATATTGCGAGAAGCTCTTCAAAGACAACTGATTTCTTCGGATTTACGAACTTTGTGATCCTGCCATCGTCGGCAATTGCTGTTCCCTTCATTTCCAAATATGAAGGTCCGGGAAGGATCAAATGCGCCGGATCGTTATCATCTATGTGAGTATTTACAGAAAGAATGAACTTGCTGTTTTTGATAATACTTTTTTGCCCTTCGCAGGGCAATTCTCCGTACATCAAGGCAAAATCTGTAGTTTCCACTTTTCCGGGTTTTATGCCGAATCTGTAAAGTCCGTTCAGGTTCGCGTATTGTGAAGTTTGCAGAATTCCCGAGCCTGAATTGAAATTGCACACAACAGATGCAGTCATCCAAATGTTCCAGATAATTTCTTCGGAAACATTGTTAGTGTTGTATATAAACAAAGTTTTTTCCGGTAATTCCAATTCAATGGGAACGATCTTTTCTTCGTCAGATTCGTTTTCTTCATGCTCATAATAATTCTTGATGATCTTATCCAACGTTTCTTCTATAAGTTCTTCCTCAAACAGAACATCGGCAAAGTTATTGAATTTATTATCTTCGTTTGTAATTATTATCAGCTTAGCACCGCTTCTTTGCTTCATTCTTATCAGAGATTTCAGAGTTCTGCTGATCTTACCAACGATTACGATAGATTCCGCTTCATCCAAATCTTTGTATGTTTTATTGAAAATTTCGGTTTCTCGCAGTTTATCAGTAAAAGATTTTGTCATTGAAATGGAACAAACTTCTGCCCCGATCTTTTTCCCGATTTCTTTCATCAGCAATATTTCTTCGTTGGTTACGGTAGGCGAGATGTATATTTTCTTCGTTTCAGCATTTGCCGAGTTGTCTTTGATAAGATTTGCGATTTCAGTTTTGTTCTTTAGTTCAGTTCGGAAATCTTCGATATTCTTCATATTTCCAGGATTCAGTTTATATGCTGTTTTCAATCTGTTTTCGTTTTCGTAGATTTGCCATCCGAATCTTCCGTCAAAGCAAAGATTATTGCTATTAAAATCTTCATTTGCAGCAGGTTCAACAAGTGTGATTTTGTCTGTAAGAACACTTACATCTATTTTGCATCCTGTTCCGCAAAGTCCACAGTTTTGTTCTGTTACATTCACACTATGCGGATTCAGTTTGTAATTCACATTTCTCGGAAGAAGTGCACCGACAGGGCAAACTTCGATACATTTACCGCAGCTTTCGCAACTTGTTTCAGTCAAACTTTCACCTAATTCCGGTGCTACACTGCTGGCAAATCCGCGATAAATAAATCCCAAAACTCCTGGACCCTGAACTTCTGCACAGATCCTTACACATCTTCCACACTTGATACATTTATTTGCATCACGCAGAATGAACGGATGAGAATCGTCTATCGGATGCTGATTTTGAGCACCTGCAAACAGAGCGGTTTCTATTTTGTATTCTGTGGAATATTTTCGCAGGTCGCAGATTTCGTTTACCTGACATCCGCATTCCAAACATCTGCTAGCTTCGCATTTTGCATCTTCATCGGCAAAGCCTGCTTCCACTTCTTTGAAATTCGTTGCACGTTTTTTGGCATCGAGTTCCGGCATTTTGAATCTTTCGATCTTTTCATATTGCTCGTAACTTTTCGGATCTATTTCTTTCAAAAGTTGAGCTTTTTTACTGTCGAACAATTTTACTGGGTCGATCATCATTTCACCGTTTAAGAAACGTTCGATGGAAATTGCTGCAATTCTGCCGTCAGCAATAGCTTCTATAGCCGTGGCGGGACCTCTGCGGAAATCTCCGCCTGCGAAGACATTAGAAAGTCCGGTATGCATTGTTTCTTCATCTGTTTCGGCGGTGAGCCAACGAGTGAGAGGAATTGGTTTTCCTTCTACATAATTCTTTTCTTCCGCCAGAAAATCTACATCAGGAGATTGTGAGATAGCTGCAATTACAGCACTGAATTCTTCTTCAAAGAATTTCCCGGTAGGCTGCGGCCTTCTTCTTCCGCTGCTGTCAGGTTCTCCCAATTTCATCTTTTCTAATTTTATTGATTTCAATTTACCTTTGGAACCTTTGTTTTCTACCGGATTTGTGAGAAAATTGAATTTGATTCCTTCTTCTTCCGCTGCATCCACTTCATAAGCTTCAGCCGGCATTTCTTTTCGTGTTCTTCGGTAAATCAAAGTAACATCTGCACCCATTCGTCTTGCTGTTCTGGCACAATCGATCGCCGTATTTCCGCCACCTACGACTGCTACTTTATTCCCGATGGAAAGTTTTTTTCCTAAAATGAAATCTTTCAGGAAATCCACTCCGAGAAAACATCCTTTCAGATCGCTTCCCGCTACTCGCATCGGAACAGCATTTTGTGCTCCCATAGCGAGATAAACGGCGTCGAATTTCGTACTGAGATCGCTTAAAGTAATATCGGTTCCTACTTTTTTATTATATTTTATCTTCATACCGTTCGCACACATCAGTTTGATTTCCTGATCCAAAATCTTTTTGGGAAGTCTGTATTCAGGAATTCCGTAACGGAGCCAACCACCGGCTTTTGGAACAGCTTCATAAACCGTTACATCAAATCCTGCATTACTGAGGTAATATCCGCAGGTAAGTCCGGAAGGTCCTCCACCGATAACGGCAATGCTTTTGTTTTTTGCGGTTGCTTTATCCGGGATGTAAGACCAATCGTCAAACAGATCAAAATCGGCTGCATGACGTTTGAGCTGACGAATAGCAATAGGCTCTTCCACAACCCTTCTGCGACATTCTTGTTCGCAAAAAGCAGGGCACACGCGCCCGATAGAAAGCGGCATCGGAAGATTTTCTTTGATAACTTTCACTGCTTCATGATACTGTCCGTTTGCAATGAGAGAAACATATGCTTGCACATCTACTTTGTCCGGGCAGGCAATTTTACAGGGAGCTTCACAATCCGCATAATGGTCGGAAAGCAAAAGTTCCAAAGCCATTTTACGAGCATTGCATACTTCTGTGGAATCGGTTGTAATTTCCATTCCATCCAAAGCTTCCGTTCCGCAAGAAGTTACAAATCCTCGACGTCCTTTTACCTTTACCGCACAAACCCAACATGAGCCAAAAGGTTTGAGTTCTTTGTCATGACATAATGTCGGTATTTTTATTCCGTTCTCTTCCGCAACCTTCAGGATTGTTTGTCCTTTCGGAGCGGTAATTTGTTTTCCGTTTAATATTAATTTGATCATACAGGCTTTCCCCTTTATGATTTCTTTATTGCAGAGAATTTACATGCTGTAAAACAGGCTCCGCATTTTATACATTTTTCTTGATCTATAATATGAACTTCTTTCTTTTTTCCGGAAATGCAATCTACAGGACACTTCTTCGCACAAATCGTACATCCGATACATTTATCGGCTATAACTTCGAACGTCAGTAGTTCAGTACAAACTCCGGCAGGACATTTTTTATTTATGATATGAGCCAGATATTCGCTTCGGAAATATTTTATAGTGGTCAGAACAGGATTCGGTGCAGATTGTCCCAAACCGCAGAGCGAACCTTTGATGATGTTTACTGCAAGTTCTTCCAGAGTATCGAGATTTTCCTCTTTTCCTTTTCCTTCCGTTATTCGCGTAAGAATTTCCAACATTCGTTTGGTTCCCACACGGCAAAAAGTACATTTTCCGCAAGATTCATTTTGTGTGAAATTCAGGAAGAATTTAGCTACGTCAACCATACAGGTGGAAGTATCCATCACGACCATACCACCGGAACCCATAATTGCTCCGGTTCGTGTAATGGAATCGTAATCTACAACGGTATCAAGCAGATCGGCTGGGATACAACCTCCGGAAGGTCCTCCGAGTTGAACGCCTTTAAAAGGCTTTTCGGTTTTCATTCCGCCGCCTACTTCATAAATAACATCTCGAAGCGAAATTCCCATCGGAACTTCGATGAGACCGCTGTTTTTGATCTTTCCGGCTAAGGCAAACACTTTGGTTCCCTTGCTTTTTTCCGTTCCGTATTTAGCATATTCAGCAGAGCCGTTCATTATTATCCAAGCAATATTAGCGAAAGTTTCTACATTGTTAATGTTGGTCGGTTTTCCCCAAAGTCCGGATTGAGCGGGGAAAGGAGGACGAATTCTGGGCATTCCTCTTTCGCCTTCGATAGAAGCCATTAGAGCTGTTTCTTCTCCGCAAACAAAAGCTCCCGCTCCTTCTTTGATGTGAAGTTTGAAATTGAAATCCGTTCCCAATATCTTATTACCGAGATAGCCGGCTTTTTCTGCCTTTTCGATAGCGATCTTCAAATGTCTGATCGCCATCGGATATTCGGCACGACAATAGATGTAACCTTCGTCAGCGCCGATGGCGTAAGCACCGATTATCATTCCTTCTATCACGCTGTGCGGATCGCCTTCCAATACGCTTCTGTCCATGAATGCACCCGGATCGCCTTCGTCTGCATTGCAAATAATGTATTTTTTGTCCGATTTTGCGTCATGAGCAAATTGCCATTTGAGTCCTGTAGGAAATCCTGCACCACCTCTACCGCGAAGTCCGGAATCTTTTATTTCTTGGATAACCTGCTCACGAGAAAGATCGTTCAATGACTTTGCCAAGCCATTATAACCTTCATTGGCTACGTAGTCTTCCAATGATTCGGGATTGATGATTCCGCAGTTTCTCAGCACAATTCGGGTTTGTTTTCGATAGTTTTCATTTTCGGAAGCTTCCAGCGAGTCGGATAATATAAGATTTTCTTTTGGAATTTTATTGTCGATAAAACTTTGAATTATTTCTGCTGCAGTATCTTTTGTCACTTTACCGTAGGCATAGTTTTTCCCGTCGTCGGTAACTATTTCCATTATCGGTTCAGCAAAGCACATTCCTATGCAGGCAGTTTTATTTACGGTTGTTTTTATCTTTTGTTTTTTTACGTATTTTTGAGCGGCAGTGAAGACTTCTCCGGCACCGGCTGCCAGACCGCAGCTTCCCAAACCGACTTTGATCGAAAAATTCACATTAACCTCCCTTAGCTGTATTTTTTTAAAATTTTAGCGACAGCATTCGGTGTGAGAGTGCCGTAAGTATCATTGTTTATCATTATTACGGGAGCCAAGCTGCAACATCCCAAACACGCTACATCCATCACAGTGAAAAGTCCGTCTTTGGTCGTGTCTTCATCACCGGTAAGTTTAAGTTCGCTGTTTATGGCATCTGCCACAGCGTTTACATCAGAAACGTGGCAAGCTGTTCCTTTGCATATCCTTAATACGTGTTTGCCTTGAGGTTTAAGCCTGAACATAGTATAAAAAGTGGCAACTCCGTAGATTTTTGCAAGTCCGATCCCCGATTTTTCCGAAACATATCGCATGGTGTCTTTTGAAAGGTAGTTTTCGATAGCTTGAACTTGTTGCAGAAGTGGAATCAGAGCGCCTTTTTTCCCGATGAACTTGTCAATTACTGCGTCAATTTCTTTCTTGTTTTTGATCATAGATTTCAACGCTCCTTTACTTTGAATTCATGAAAAATTTGAAGAAACATTTTTTTTTTCAAAACCTGTGTCAATTACTTTCTGAATTTTAAAATTATCAAGTCGATTCAATTAAGAATATCATCTTTAGTTTAATGTAATTACGGAGTCGAAATCAGATGTTTATATCGCTGAAATTGCATTGTTTATATTCATCTTTTATTATCTGATCTGCTTACGGAATTATTACTCGATCAGCCTTGATCGAAAGAATAAATCACCTTGCGAAGGTTTTAGAACTTCTTTTTTTACATGACCTTCGCAAGGATAATTATTAAACAGAGTAAATGACTTTTCATCTCAAGGGATTCCTTTTGTGGGACTTGCAAAGTTACAGTACAGATTCCCGTTTTCACGTGAATGACATCTCATCCGAAGTTTCCGTAATAATCTTGAAAAGGTTCAACAGGAGAAGAACCTTTTAATCCATTTCAAGGTTTGTTTGGTCCATTCGAATTTTTCATTGCTGAACACTCTCAGACGAAATCTTGAGAGATGTAACAAAAAAGTTCTTGACGGATTTAGGGTGAAAATCGAATATTGGAGCAGAAAGTCTCACCGGAGAAAATTGCCCCACTTAAATCATTTTTTAAAAAGGAGGAACTATGTTAGATTTAATTTCATTAAAAGTAAAATGCCCTATTTGCCACACCTCCCTGATGGATAACAAAAATCTTGTTGATAACCAGCCAAGTGTTAAAATGAAGATACACATGAACGATCAAAAAGGCACAATCTGGTTAAGTTCAATATACGGTAGCTACAATTTTCATTCTGATATTAAAGTTCCGGAAGACGAGATTGGAATATTTGAATGTCCTCATTGTAAAAACCAAATTACAAGTGATAAAAAATGCGATATATGTTCTTCTCCTCTAGTTCAGTTTTATCTTCTGGACGGTGGCAAAGTAAGCTTTTGTTCAAAAGCAGGATGCAAAAATCACTCGGTTGAATTTCAGGATCTGAAAACAGCTTTAAGTCATATGTACCAGGATTTTTCTTATCATGGCAGCAATACGGGAAACATCGAAATAATAAAAAGATCGGAAAAATCTATTAAAGATAAATTAAAAAAAAATGATCGTGAAATCATTATTTCCGGAACTTATCTGCAATCCTTTTGTCCGCATTGCCAGAGAAGCCTGATAGAAAATAATATGCTGAAATTCAGAATTGAAAAGGACAATGACGAAAAGGGATTTCTGTTATTAAGTCCATATTTAAATGTTTTCTCACATAAATCCACGATTCGTCTTCCAGAAAAGAAAGCAGTAAAAGAAATCAAATGCTGGCATTGCGACAGCAGTCTTATCGAAAAAGAAAAGAAATGTCCTAAATGCGGTTCGGAAATTGCCAGAATATCTGTAGCTGCTATGTCTAAAATGATAGATTTTTATATTTGTTCTCAAAAGGGATGTACTTGGCATGGACTGAGTGATGAAGATTTGAAATATATCATATTTGAAGATAGCGAGGAATGGTAAAATGTATGAAATAGTCCAAAAACAGGAAATGGCAAAAGGAACAATTATTCGCTTTGACATCAATGCTCCCAAAATTGCAGCTAAAATCAAACCCGGACAATTCGTTATTGTGCGGGTGAACGAAACAGGAGAAAGAATACCTCTCACTGTTGCTGATGTTGACCGTTTTAGTGGAACTATCACAATTATTTTCCAGGTGGTTGGCAAAAGCACAGCTCTGATGCGTTCTTTGAATGCCGGAAATTTTTTAAAAGATGTTGTCGGTCCTTTGGGAAAAGAAGCTCCAACTACAAAACTCGGAACAATAATCGTTGTTGGAGGTGGTACCGGTATTGCTATTTTACATCATCTTACAAAAGCATTAAAAGAAGCTGGAAATTTCATCATTGGAATTATCGGAGCAAGAGAGAAAGAAATGCTCATCCTGGAAGAGGAAATGAGACTCTTATGTGATGAACTTATTGTAACTACTGATGATGGCAGTTATGGAATGCAAGGCTTTGTAACTCAGCCGCTGGAAAAATATCTGGGAGAAAGACACGACATTAAAGAAGTCTATGCTATCGGTCCAATAATAATGATGAAAAATATCTGCAATCTTACAAAAAAATATAACATCAAAACAATGGTCAGTTTAAATCCTATAATGATAGATGGTACTGGAATGTGCGGCGGATGTCGCGTAACTGTGAGCAATAAAACAAAATTCTGTTGTGTGGACGGACCGGATTTTGATGGTCACGAAGTAGATTTTGACGAACTTGAAAAACGAAATTCCATGTATCTGAAAGAAGAGAAAGATGCTCTTCTTTTCTCCATTAAATAAGGAGCTTTTATGTTGGAATATGATGTAAAATATCTAAAGTTCAAAACATTCCTGAATACGTATTGTCCGCATTGCAACAATAGTTTTAATGTGAAAAGAGAAGGCAAAGAATTACTCGCTTTCAAAGCAATATTCAAAAAGCAAGAGATAGATCTCATTATGAGTCCGTATCTTGATGTATTTGAAATGGAAGCTTCGGTACCAATCCAGGATGGAGAAAAATTAACAGATCTTATCTGCCCCCGCTGCAAAACCAGTCTTGTAACCAAAAAAAGAACCTGTGATGAATGCGGCTCGAGCGTAGCAAAATTGATTATTACTGCTTATTCAAAACTTCTACCATTCTTCATTTGTTTACAGCATGGCTGCGAATGGCATGGTCTTACAAAAGCAGATGAAAGAATCATCAAACTGAAAATTCCACGTCAGGAAATGCCAGCCCAAGACCAGAAACTAAGAACCCACAATTTTATAGAAGTACCTTATGGATTAACAACTGAATTGGCTCTTCTGGAAGCAGGTAGATGCCTGCAATGTAAAAATCCTAAATGTGTGGAAGGATGTCCTGTGAACATTGATATTCCTGAATTCATAAAACTTATTTGCGATGAAAAATTCGATCAAGCTGCTAAAAAAATTAAGGAACGAAATGTACTCCCTGCAGTTTGTGGAAGAGTTTGTCCTCAGGAAGATCAATGTGAACAATTATGCATCTTAGGAATAAGAGACAAACCGGTTGCCATCGGAAACCTGGAAAGGTTCGTAGCTGATTTTGAAAGAAAAATGGATTTGGTTAAAATCCCTTTGATTAAAAAGAAGCTAAATAAAAGAATCGCAGTTGTTGGCTCCGGACCTGGTGGAGTCACTGTTGCTGCAGATCTCACTTTGCTTGGTTATGCTGTTACTATTTTCGAAGCATTACATCAGCCGGGTGGAGTTCTGGTTTATGGAATTCCTGAATTTAGACTTCCAAAATCAATTGTCAATTTTGAACTGGATTATCTTAAAAAACTGGGCTGTAAAATTGAGTTGAATATGGTGATAGGAAATATCTTCACAGTAGATGAGCTTCTGCAAAATTTCGATGCAGTATATATTGGAGTCGGTGCAGGATTACCATTATTTATGAAACTTCCGGGTGAAAATCTGTGCAACGTTTTCTCTGCAAATGAATATCTAACCAGAATAAATTTAATGAAGGCTTACAAATTCCCGGAATATGATACACCACTTCCAAAAGGTGATAAAGTAACTGTAATCGGCGGTGGAAATGTAGCGATGGATTGCGCCCGAAATGCTTTACGAACCGGAGCAAATGAAGTTACTATTGTTTATCGTCGTTCCAGGAAGGAGCTTCCTGCACGTAACGAAGAGATTCATCATGCGGAAGAAGAAGGAGTGAAATTCAAATTGCTTACAAGCCCGATTTCGTTTGCAGGAAATGATAATAACTGGGTGAAGGGGATGGAATGTGTTCGAATGAAATTGGGAGAACCAGATGATTCCGGCAGAAGAAGACCCATTGTAATTAAAGGTTCAAACTTCTTTATCGAATCTGATTTGATTGTGGTGGCGATCGGAAACGGACCAAATCCAATAATATTCTCAACCACTCCGGATATGAAGCTCAACAAATGGGGCTATATTGAAGTAGAACCTGAAACCATGGAAACTTCCAAGGAATTCGTGTATGCCGGTGGAGATATTGTAACAGGCTCAGCCACAGTTATCCAAGCAATGGGAGCTGGAAGAACTGCTGCAAATGCAATTCACAAAAAGCTTTCAGGTTCAATATAAAATCTTAGCTCTAAGTAACACAATAAATCAACAAGAGATGAGAAACCTCAAACAGAATTGTTGATTTGTTAATTACAAAAATACATAAAAAGGGTCTAATCAAATATTTCTACAAGATCCTCATCTGGAATTTTGATTCCAAAGCAACCAACACCAGTATGTTTTATGATTGTGCCGTCATGAGTTTTGGTGAAAAGATCATCGGTTGTAATCGTTATCATTCGTTTGGGATCGATCTCGCAAGGCCAGGGATAAGTTTTTGGACCTTCTTTGATTTGATACATGGTTTTCCTTTCAGCAGTTGAATTGATTTTTTTTAATTCATCCTCACTGAAATGTAAAGTAAAAACCTTTTTTTTCTCTTCTACTTTTTTAATTGTTTCCATCATTCCTCCATTTTTTATTAAATTCTACTTCCGTTTAATGCAAATGTTATGCCAAATGGAGTTAATAAAAAAAAGTTATTTTTATGTTTCATAACTTATTTAATATTCTTAAGATAGCTAAAAGTAAAATTTAATTTAGATATATTTAACTTGAAAAGGTAGGTGGGGAAAATTATGGCTGCGGGGTAAAATTACCCGATTTATCGTTTTTGGGATGAGTACCCTTAGAAAATATTTTTTTAAGTTTTCATAATATTCATTGGACATTAAATCTAATTTTGCCGGCAAATTCTATTTACTAATTTTTTTCAATTTTTCCCTGAGAGTTTTTCTATCTATTCCCAAAATTTTTGCAGCTTGAGTTTTATTGCTATCCACACTAACCAGCACATTTTTGATATATTCCAGTTCCACTTCCACTAAGGTGCGGTCCAATCCTGATTCTTTTAAAGCAGTGAAACGCATAAGAGGAGGAAGGTCGGGAACTTCAATCTTTATATCATCATTCATAACAATGATCCTGTGAATTACATTTTCCAATTCTCTCACATTTCCCGGCCAATGATAATCTTGAAGTACTTTCATAGCTTTTTCTGAAAACTCGGGAACATCCTTACCGAGCTCAGTTGCATACTTTATAACAAAATATTTTACAAGCAGCAGAACATCATCACCTCTATCCCTGAGAGGAGGAAGATCAATAGTTATTACATTTAATCTGTAAAACAGATCTTCTCTGAATTTCTCCTTTTCAATCATGTTAAAAAGATGTTTATTCGTTGCTGTAATTATTCGCACGTCCACCTTTTTGGGATGTTTTGCTCCAACCATAAAAACTTCCTTATTTTCTAGGACACGTAAAAGCTTAACCTGCATAGAAGGACTTGTTTCACTGATTTCATCGAGGAAAATGGAACCACCATCAGCTGTCTGGAAGAAACCTTCGCGATTCTCGTAAGCACCTGTAAATGCTCCTTTCACATATCCAAAAAGTTCGCTTTCCATCAAGCTTTCTGGGATTGCACCACAATTTATTGGAATAAATGGAGCAGAAGAACGCTGACTGTTATAATGAATCGCACGGGCAATTAGTTCTTTTCCGGTTCCGCTCTCTCCATAAATCAGTACTGTAGATGAAGTTTGAGATGCTTTTTGAGTTTCCTCAAAAACCTTTTTTATAGGTTCTGATTCTCCAATGATTCCAAATCTTTTTCCTAATTCAACACTGCTCTGAGATTTGATCTTCCTGGTAAATTCCAGTTTGTCAAAAGCCTTTTTAACAGCTGCAAAAAGCTCCTCATCCGTAAATGGTTTTGTTAGATAATCTTGAGCACCGATTTTCACAGCTTCTACAGCACTCTCGATGGAAGGATAACCGGTTATCATAATAACTTCAGAATCTTTATTATTCTCTCTAACATGTTTGATCAGGTCAAGCCCGCTTATTTTGGGCATTTTCAGGTCTGTGATTACCAAATCAATATGAATCGAATTTAAAATTTGAATGGCATTCTTTACATCTGCGGTTGTGAAAACTTTATATCCTTTATTAGATAAATTTCTTTGAATTATTGTTCTTGTATTCTCCGAATCATCCACTACCAGAATTCTGTTCTTTTGTTTTGAATTGCTCATATCGTTTTCTCCGCTTAACTTTGAATAGGTAGAATCACTTCAAACTTGGAACCAACATTAACTTTACTTTCAACTTTGATTGAACCACCATGGGAACTAACAATTCCGTGAACAACTGGAAGTCCGAGACCTGTTCCTTCTGTTATGTCTTTGGTGGTGAAAAACGGTATAAAAATTTGTTTTAAAATTTCATCACTCATACCAATTCCGGTATCTTCCACGATCAAAGAAATATGTTCGTTAGATGCTACAGTTTTTATGATAAGTTTTCCACCGTTTGGCATTGCTTGAATCGCATTAACAACAAGATTAACAAGCACTTGATACAATTGAGAAGAGTCTGCTACAATTTCTTTAATATCATCAGAAAAAGAATGGATAACTTCAATTCCGTTTTTCTGACAACGTGACTCTAAGAAATATAATCCATTTTCTACTAACTGATTTATATTTACACTGGTTTTTCGAGGAGGCATTTGCCTGGAGAAAAGCATAAGCTTTTTTATAATTTCCCTTGCATGAATAGATGCAGTAACAATTCCATCCAGATCCTTTTTTGCTTGTATATTCAAACTCTCGTCTTTTTGCATTAACTGGGTAAATCCAAGAATATTCGCCAAAGGTTCATTCAGCTCATGGGCAACTCCTGCAGAAAGCTGACCAATCGTTGCCAACCTATCAGCATGCCGCAATTGATTTTGCAACTTCTCTTTTTCATTTTTGGTGAACCTTCTTTCAACAATAGCTGCAATTTCCCGAGCTATACTATCTAATAGTTCCAGTTCTTCTTTAAGAAACGGACTTTCCTCAAATCTTAAAGCGCTTTTTGGATAAGCCACTTCAACATAACCTCGTTTGACACCATTTAGAACTATATTTGAAGATTGCTTTTTTGAGTTTATAACGAATTCTGGAGAAATGTAATATTTGCCATCTAGAACAATTCTAGCGGTTGCTAATTTGGGATATTGCAAAGCTCGAGGAATGAGTTCGACAATTTTCTGTAAAATTCTTTCCAATGACAAATCAGTTTGTTCAGCAATTGTTGCAATTCCATATAAACAGGTAATTTCTTTAACTCTCTCATTTAAATTTGACTGAATATGCAGATGGTTTAAGGCTATGCCAAGACTTTGAGCAATATTCTCAAAAAGTTCAACTTTTTCAGGATTAAATCGATCTTTTTTTGTGCACGATATTATCAGCAACCCTTCTTTTCTAAAATTCCTATTTATAGTTATAATCGCAATAGAATTTATTATTGATTTTCTAATATTAAATTTCATATCACTACTAAAATAGGAACCGTTAATCGTGAAATCCTTTCTTTTGGAATCAATGTCCCCACCCATGATATTTTCGCATAATTCAGCCAGTTCTTTATTCTTTGAATATCTCTCTTTAAAATTAAATCTCTTGGTTTTAAGAATACTTTCATATTTCAGCTTAGGCTTTATCTGGTAATTGTAACTACTATAAAATTGGTTATCTTTGTTTCTGAACCATAAATCTATAAAACCACAACCAAGGCTTTTATAAAATATTTTAAATACTTCCCGCAAGAAAAATTCAATTGAAATTTTCTTACTAGCAAATAATAATATTTGGTGAGAAATACTATAAAAATTCTTCATGGAGTCCATAGTAGCACCAAGTTCCTTATATTTTCAATTATTCTTTATTTAAAAGAAAACCACGTAAACTCAACTTTATGTCAAGAAAAAAGTATGGATTGAAACTAAAATCTATTTATGACTTTTCAATCATAAGAGTGAAATTACCCGATCCATCGTTTGATATAGAGGATGCAACTTTGATATTATATTATTCCAGACTGGACTTAATAACTCAGCGATAGCTGAGGAATTGAGTTAAGAATGAAAAACTAACCTTGCAATCCTTATTCTCCTGCAAGACTTAAGTCAAATCCACCTGCGGCGTTTTTAACTCAAGTCTTGCTTGCTTAATGTGCTTCATACCAGCTTTTACCGATGTCAACATCCACAACCAAAGTAACGATGGAAGAATACTCTTCCGGTAATGCATTTTCCATTTCTGTTATAATCAGATCTCTCGCATAATCCAGTCTCTCATTTTTCACTTCGAAAACCAGTTCATCATGAACCTGGATTATCATCTTAATATCAGGATCATTTTTGATTTTCTCATTTAAGTTGATCATGGCAATTTTGATAATATCCGCAGCACTTCCCTGGATAGGCATATTGGTTGCGATTCTTTCAGCTTCTTTGAGCCGCATTTTATTACTGCTGTTAAGTTCTGGAAGATAAAGTTTGCGGCTAAAAATCGTGGAAACATATCCATTTTCTTTTGCTTGTTCTATACCGGAATCGAGATAATTTTTTATAGTTGGAAATTTACTGAAATAGTTCTCAATGAATTCAGCAGCTTCCTTCCTGGAAATTCCCAGCTCGTTAGAAACTCGAAACGCTCCCATTCCATACATAAGTCCAAAGTTGATGATTTTGGCATAACGGCGTTGCTCGGAACTTACTTCTTCTTTAGATACATCATAAATAATGCTGGCTGTTTCGCGATGAATATCCTCTTTATTGCAGAAGGCGTTAATCATTTTATCATCTTGAGAAAGCATTGCCAGGATGCGGAGTTCTATCTGTGAATAGTCTGCTGAAAGAATAACGAAATCATCATTTTCAGTTACAAATGCTTTTCGGATTTCTCTGCCAAGTTCTGTTCTAATAGGTATATTCTGCAAATTCGGATTTGAACTCGATAATCTGCCTGTTGATGCCACTGTCTGGTTGAATGATGAATGCACTCTTCCTGTTTGAGGATTTATCAAATGCGGTAATGCATTTATATATGTTGATTCTAGTTTTGTGAGTTGACGGTAATCCATCAGAAGTTCAGCTATTTCATAGTTTTTAGCTAAAGTTTCCAGAACTGTTACATCAGTAGAATATCCGGTTTTGGTTTTTTTTACAGGAGGAATTCCCAAATCCTCAAAAAGCACTTTTGCCAGTTGTTGAGTCGAGTTCAAATTGAATTGCAAACCTGCAATTTCATAAATCTCCTTTGTTAATTCACCTAATTTCTTCTGGTTCTTTTTTGAAATTTCTGACAAGATTTTCGTATTGATTTTTACACCATTTCTTTCCATTTTCGCTAAAACTTTGAAAAGTGGTATTTCAATATTTTCGAAAAGCTTGTTCAGATCTTCCTGCTCCAATTTCTTAGCATAAACTTCATAAAGCCGGAAAGTGATATTTGCATCTTCAGCAGAATATTTACAAGCCTGAGAAGTTGGTACCAGGTCAAATGTAATCTGTTTCTTTCCTTTACCAATAAGCTCGGAAATCTTAACCATCACATAATCAAACTCCCTCTTTGCACATTCATATAAAGAATGTCTGGAAGTTGGATTCAGAAGATAATCAGCGATCATTGTATCAAAAACTTTATTTGTTATTTCCCAGCCAGAATTTTGCAGAATCATATAATCATATTTGATATTATGACCAATCAGCAATTTACCATTTAAGGCTTTGTTCAATTCATTTACGACAAACTTTTCATCCAGATTATCTGCCATCTGGTGAGCGATAGAAATGTAGAAAGCTTTATTATTTTCTGCACACAAAGATATTCCGACAAGTTCTGCTGAAATCGGATCCGTAGATGTTGTTTCAGTATCGATCGCTACCACAGTTTTATTTTTGAATTCAATCAGCATTTTTTCAAAATCCGTTTTTCTATCCACCAAAATATGGTCAAATTCTATTTCGGATTCTGCTGTTTTCTCAGGCTCAATATTAATTCCAACCGAACCTGGACTCAAAGCAACAATTTTTTTCAGGATAGAAAAAAGTTCATAACGTTTCAGCATCTCAACCGAGTTAAGCAAATCAGTCTTTTCAAAAGATAGTTCATTTTCCTGTAAAGGTTCAATGGGAACATCACGAACTATCTTTGCAAGCTTCTGGGATAGGAAAGCATCTCCGCGAAATTCCGACAATTTTAATTTGATGCCTTTTGCTGAAATTTTATTGATATTCTGATAAATGTTTTCCAGCGAACCAAATTCCTGTAAAAGCTTTGTTGCACCTTTGGGTCCGATTCCTTTTACACCGGGAATGTTATCCGCACTATCACCACAAATCGCCAGATAATCGATGAACTGCTCTGGTTTCAAACCGTATTTTTCCTCTACTTCCTTTTCTTTTGTTATCTTTTCTTTGAAAGGATCATAAAGCATAACTTTATCATCCACAAGCTGAGTAAAATCTTTGTCACCAGTTACGATTATCACTTCGAAGTCATTCTTGAATTTTTCCGTGAGTGTTGCCAGGATATCATCTGCTTCATATCCAGCGTAAGATATTTCAGGAATATTTATGAGCTTGAAAAATTCTTTTATCGGTTCAACCTGTGCGTGCAGTTCCTCGGGAGCTGGTGGACGATTCGCTTTATAGGTTTCAGTAATTTTATGCCGGAAAGTTTTTTCCCTTCGATCAAAGGAGATGGCAATGTAATGGGCATTATATTTATCTATCAAGCGAAGAATAGTGTTTATTGTTCCGTAAATCGCACTCGTATTCTCTCCTCTGCTGTTGCGAAGAGGATTTTTGATAAAAGCAAAAAAAGCGCGATAAAT
This sequence comes from uncultured Candidatus Cloacimonadota bacterium, assembly GCA_964457455.1. Lineage (GTDB taxonomy): Bacteria > Cloacimonadota > Cloacimonadia > Cloacimonadales > TCS61 > JABMPU01. The sequence goes on along the minus strand of CAYWJN010000005.1, from coordinate 22,820 downwards.
TATTGCAGTTCCATCAATAAGAAAAAGTTTTTTTTTCATTACATTATCTCCTGATATCTTTTTTGATTATTGGCAAAAATGTGTCTATTTTTTTTTGATTTCAAAGGTTTATTGCAACATCCACGCAGATTCAATCATGTTGATTGAACCTAATTGTTTTGATTCAGACTACATGTCTGAACCAGCGGGAGATATTTCCTGCGAAGAGATATTTATAAGATAAAAATCGCAAAATCTTTAACCCAACTTTACTTTTTTCTTTGACACCAAAACACTCTTTGAAAATTTTTCTTAATAGTTCTTAAAATAAAATAATTCTTCCGCAGGTTCAGACATGTTGATTGAACCAAAATATTTTAATTCAGACTGCAAGTCTGAACCAACGGGAGGAAATAATCAAACTTGGAGAAAATATGAAATTGAAAAGAGAATTCATAGAAAAACTACCGAAAACAGATTTGCATGTCCACTTGGACGGGTCTTTAAGATTGTCCACAATTTTTGAGATGGCTAAAGACCAAAATGTAAAACTTCCATCAAATGATCCGCAGGAGCTTAAGAAAATAGTCTGTTGCGGCAAAGATTGTAAAAGTCTGGATGAATATTTGAAAGCTTTTAAAGTAACGCTGAGTGTATTGCAGACAAAGCAGTCTCTAAAGCGTGCTGCCTATGAACTGGCAGAGGATGCAGCAAAAGAAAATATACGTTATATGGAAGTGCGATATTCTCCTATTCTGCATACCCAGAAAGGTTTGAAATTAACTGCGATTATTAATGCTGTGTTGGAGGGATTATTTTCAGCAGAAAAGGACTTTAATATAAAAACGGGGGTAATTGTTTGTGGAATTCGCAATATGGATCCTGAAACATCCTTAACGCTGGCAGAATTGACAGTTGCATATAAAAATAAAGGTGTGATCGGATTTGACCTGGCCGGTTCGGAGTACAATTATCCGGCAAAAGAGCATAAAGAGGCATTCTACCTGGTTTTGAACAACAACATTAATATTACCGTTCATGCCGGGGAAGCTTACGGTCCCAAAAGTATTCATGAAGCTCTGCATTATTGCAGCACTCACAGGTTGGGTCATGGAACACGTCTTATTGAGGACGGCGATCTTCTGAATTATGTCAATGATCATCGCATTCCTCTTGAAATTTGCATATCAAGCAATCTTCATTCAAAATCTGTTAAAACTCTGAAACATCATCCTCTGAGTTTTTATTATGATTACGGTTTGCGGGTTACACTGAATACTGATAATCGTTTGATGTCTGATACAACATTGACAGATGAATATATGCTGGGGATCAATAAATTGGGATTGGAATATACTGATGTTAAACACATCATTCTGAATGGTTTCAAAAGCGCTTTCATACCTTACAGAGAACGTGTGGTCATTCTGAATAATGCTTTAGCAGAACTGGAAACTTTAGAGAAATCTGAAATGAAAGCCAAAATCAAGATTGAAGAAAAAATGTAAAATATCTAATATGAATGATTGTTGGTGGAGATGAGATGGAAATAATTTATCTAATTTTTGGGATAGTTCTGGGTGGATTGATTATCGGTTTGTTTTTGAAATCAAAAAAAGGGATTTCCAAACAGGAAGCAGATAATTTGAATAGAAAAATTATCGAATTAACAGAAGACAGAAGTAATGCTGAAGCTAAAAAAAGTCTTTTAGAAGAAGATCTAAAAATAAATAAAGAAGAGCTTTCAAATGAAAGGAAAAAGATTCTTACATTAAATTCTGCTTTTTCTGAGGTTAATGCAAAAAACAAGAATCTTCTGGAAAAATTAGAAAACCAGAAAAAAGAAATTGAAGAAATGCAAACTAAATTTACCGATGCTTTTGAAAATCTGGCAAATAAAATATTTGAGGAAAAAAGCAGCAAATTCACCGAAAAAAACAGAGCAAATCTTGATGAGATTCTCAAGCCTCTCAAAGAAAAAATATTGGAGTTCGAAACTAAAGTTGAATTTACTCATAAAGAAAATCTGAAAACCAATATTTCCCTGATAGAACAGATTCGAAACCTGGAAAAACTGAACAAACAAATCAGTGATGATGCTTCCAATCTTACCAAAGCTTTGAAAGGTGATGTGAAAGTTCAGGGAAACTGGGGAGAAGTTATCCTGGAAAGAATTTTAGAAGAATCGGGATTGCGAAAAGGGATCGAGTACGAAACTCAAGGTAGAGGAATGGGTTTGAAAAGTGAAGAAGGAACTCCTTCCAAACCAGATTTTATTATAAAATTTCCAGACAATAAACACATAATTATAGATTCAAAAGTTTCTTTAATTGCCTATGAAAGATTAGTGAATTCGGAAACTGAAGAACAGAAAAAAGGTTACAGAAAAGAATTGGAAAAGTCCATCAGATCTCATGTTGATGACCTGCATAACAAGCACTATCAAACCAGAGAAGGATTGAATACACCGGATTATGTTTTCTTGTTTATGCCTATTGAAGCCAGTTTTACCATAGCTTTGCATCCAGATAGTTCTTTATTCAAATATGCTTTTGACAAAAAAGTTATTATTGTTGGACCCAGCGGTCTGATGGCAATTTTAAGGACTATCGAATCTATCTGGCGCCAGGATAACCAGACTAAACATGCCCTGGAAATTGCTCGTCAAAGTGGAAATCTTTATGATGCCTTTGTGCGAATGTTGGAAGATTTGGAGAAAGTCGGAGTGAATATCGAAAGGTCTAATAGATCATTTCAAGATGCAATTAAGAAACTTTCTACCGGAAGAGGAAACCTGATTTCGAGAGTAGAAAACATCAAAAAATTGGGTGCAAAAGCAAGCAAAAGCATTCCGGATAAGTTTATTGAGGAAGAAGAGGCTCTGATAGAATAGAAGAACTTTGCGAAATTTATCTTCTGGGATTCTCTACGTAAGAAGCTTCGCAAAGGTTTTCACGAGCTAAATCTTCCCAGCCAATTTCCTCAGAACATAACTGGCAGCCCACATTCCCATTATTGCCGGCATATAAACAACCGAACCCAGAGTTCCTCTTTTTCTTCCCCGTCCGGAAATCCATTCTGCCTCTGCTCCGGCTTCATGAGTAAATTGAGCAATTGGTTTTTCATAAGAATAAATGACTGGTATTCCTTCTGTAATTCCTCTTCTGTGAAGATACTTCCGCACTTTTTTTGCCAGCGGACAAATCCGGCTTTTGGAAATATCACAAAGTTCTATTTTGGACGGATCAAATCTGCTGGCAGCTCCTAACACAGAAATGACAGGAATTTTTTTATTATAAACTGCTTCAAGCAATCCGGATTTCGGTCCCAGACTATCAATCGCATCAACCACAAAATCTACATTTTTTAGCAAAAATTCTCTGGACTCGATTGCACAAAAATCAGAATAAATATCCACTTTGGCTTTGGGATTGATATCCAGAATTCGCTCTTTCATTGCTTCGGTTTTCATTTTGCCTATTGTACTATGTAAAGCTTGTGATTGACGATTGAGATTGGAAAGACTCACTTTATCGAAATCTACTAATAGAAAAGCTCCGATACCGCTTCGTACCAATGCTTCCGCAGCAAATGAACCAACTCCTCCAAGACCCATAACAGCAACCCTGGTTTTGCGAAATATCTCAATTGCTTCATTCCCGAAAAGTAGTTCTGTTCTTGAAAATTGATCCATTTTTTAGCCACTAAAATGCACAAAAGGCACAATATTCTTCAACTTCACAAGTTTTCTTCAAAGACTATTCAAACAACACCTGAAAATTCTCAAATTGTTTTTCTTTCAAAATATTTTTTTCGATATTCGTCTTTTCGGAAACTTTATCAACAACCCATATAAGGTTTTTCAGATGATTAAAATCATCTTTTAAGTTTTCAGGTTTCTGATAGGGAGCATCTGTTTCAAAAAAGAAAAACCCTCTTTTCATAATAAATTCAAGAACTTTTGTATTTGGAGTTTTTGCGTTTAAAGAAAATGCAAGATCATACTTTGAGAACAATTCTGTAATTTCTAAAGAAGCGTTGAAACTATGTAGAAATCCACGCACTTTGGGAAAATTCTGTTTAAGAATTTTATAAAGCACATAATATTTTTTCACTGTATGAAAGATGACTGGAAGGTCATAATTCTTTGCCAGATCGAGCTGTTTGAGTAAAATTTTCTTTTGCCATTCGGAATTATTTTTTCGTCCGTCTAAACCGATTTCACCGATGGCAATTATTTT
>CAYWJN010000005.1:0-18500 GCA_964457455.1 uncultured Candidatus Cloacimonadota bacterium | reverse complement strand
TCCTGGTAAGTTCCCACAAGTTCAGTATTAGCGGACATTGAAAAACCAAGTTTTCCTTCAATTAAAGACGATGGTGTTTTGAAATATTTGAGTTTTTCAAAGCCTGTCTGAGAATAATTAACCTCAGCAATATTCAGTTTTGGGATGAAAGTGTTATTGAAAGCCAGTTTTCCCCACAAAGATTTTACGTTTTCATCACCTTTTCCGTACATATCTTCATAAGTAACTGTTAATGAAAGAACTCGGAACAAATTAGAAGTTAAACTTGCATGCCATCCTTTGGATTCAGGAGTTCCTTCGATTGTATCTTCTTTTGTTTTGATTGTATCTTTTCCAGTTTCTTCAATTAAGTCATAAAAAGCTCGCTGTTCATCGTAAATGTTATCAAAATAAGCAGGCATAAAATCATCTTGATACATTCTGAATTCCAGGTTCATATCGAAAATCAGGAACTTGGAATAAAATCCTGGAAATATAAATCCCATATTATGATCAACGATTTGAGCTAACTCACCATAATGACTGAAAAAGATAAGGTCGGTTTGAAATAATGGAATTTCGTAATCTACACCGAAAACTGTAATTTCCTCTTCTCCAAGTTCGCTCATAGATGGATTTCTCAGCTCATCCAGAGTTGGTGAATTATAAAACCAGTTTTCAAAAGCTGCTTGAGATGAATCCGGGAAAAGCTCTTCATAAAGACTTTGATAAAATTCAATTTCATAATCTACTAAATTGTGATAATTTGCATTGTCGGGAAAGTCATCAAAAACATCAGCGTAATTATCATCATCAGAATCGAGCAGTCCGTTATACTGGTTTGCATCATGAACGATTGTAGCACCAAGTTTAATGTTACTGATTATAGGAAGATTCATATCTTTTAATGGGGCTGTGACAATCCTTCCAGCTAAAATATCGTTTTCTGTAATATTGGAAGTAAATACTTCCAGTTCCAAATCTGCAAAAGGAAGTTTACCTCCCAACTGAACTCCGAGCTGTCTTACCTGGGGATATCTTAACATATTTGAATAGTCTTTCATAATCAGACCGTGCCCTAAAGTATAATATGGAAATCCTCCTATCTTACCATAAAATGAATCGCCCCGTTGTCCGTAACGTAAATAATAAATCTTATTTACATAATCCTCAAATTCATCCCACTCTTCTTCACGAATGTTTCCTTCGCTGTCTATCAGAAGTTCGATATCCAATCCTAAACCGAATTTACCCAAAACCAGCTCCGGCATCAGACGGATTTGTGAATAGGTTTCTCCACCCATCAAAACAGTGCCAATTCCTCCACCCATATTAAGTCCGTTGGATGCGGGTTCTTCATCCTGAGCAAAAAGTAAAATCGGAATAATCAGCATTAATAAAAAGAGTACTTTTTTCATCTTGATTTACCTCCAATATTATTTACTTGAAAATAAAACGAATGTTTTCAGTGTCAAGAATATTATCTCGATCAGATTTATTAGAGCTAAATTTATAGACAAAAATAAAGCCCTTTTTTTCCTGTTCATGAAATTTTTCCAATCGAAAAATTAGAGGATTTCATGAAATATAAATATTTGGCTGAATGGGTTAATAATCATAAAAACCTGAATATAACTGTAAAAGAAATTAAAAGATTTGAAGACCAGTTTGCCATTTTTTTCCAAAAAGAAAGGCAATTTCTCCAGATCAATTTATCTTCTGAAAATAGTTTTTGTTTCTTTACTGAATCAGGTAAATTACCTTTTTTACCAGATAAAAGATTAATGATTTTCAATAATCATCTTTCAAAGACAAAATTGGAAAAGATTAATATTTCTGAGAAAGATAGAATTATAATACTTGAGTTTTCAAAGGTGGATATTTACAATCAAAAGCAAAACTATCTTCTAATTATTGAATTAATAAACCGTTTCCAGAATCTCATTTTGACAAAATCAGACAATATCATAATTGATTGCTGGAAAAAAATAAGTTTTGCAGAAAATCCGCAAAGACAGATTCTTCCAGGCACAAAATACATGATTCCAGATTCAGAATATAAAAATATTATGGAAGAGATTCATTTTCCCATCTCATTCGATTCAAATTTGAACATAATCGAAAATTCTCATAAAGAGAAGAGATTCGATAAAATTAATTTTTTCTTTGAACATCTTTATTATGATGGTATCTTAACAAAGAGAAATGAAAAACTAAAACAGAAGAAAAATAATCGTTTCGAAAAACAAATCCAAAAAAAACAGAAAAAGCTGAAAAAATTAGAGATAGAACTTTCTGATGCAAAAGAAGAAAATATTTGGAAACAGAAAGCTGAGCTTCTTAAAGCGAATTTCTCAGAAATAAAAACTGGAATGAATTCAATAAAACTGAAAAATTATTTTTTGGATGGTTTTCCGGAAATAGAAATAAATTTGTTTTCAGAGAAAAATGCTCAAAGTAACATCAATTATTATTTTAAGAAATATAAAAAAGCTAAAAATGGAAAAAAAATAATTGCCCGGCAGATTGCAAAAACAGAAGATGAAATCGAGATAATAAAAAGAGAAATTCAAAAAATTGATGAAGATTTTATTATTGAAGAAAAAAGATATTCAAAAGAAATTAAGAGAAAAGAGACAAAGCTTAAAAAATTGAAGGTTGACGAAAATTGGGAAATAATTATCGGTAGAACCAGCAAAGAAAATGATTTGCTCACAACGCAATTTGCCAAACCACACGATTGGTGGTTTCATACACGGATATTTCGGGGCACGCATGTGATTCTGAGGAATCTGTCTAAGAAAGAATTGCCGGAAAATCTGAAAATTATCTGCTGTCGACTAGCTGCTTATTTCAGCAAAGCAAAAAAATCTTCCAATGTTCCTGTGGATTATACTCAGATTCGTTTTGTGAGAAAACCAAAGGGTAGCCCTGCCGGTTATGTGGTTTATACAAATCAGAAAACTTTATTTGTTGATCCGCTCAGCATGAGAGAAGCATCTGTAATTATCAGGAGTTTGAAATGATAGGTTTAGAAAAGGGAATCGTAAGATTAGCTGAATATGATGAAAATTGGCAGGGAATTTTTGAAAGGGAAAAATCAGAACTTCGAAATATTCTTGGTAATAAGATAATTGATATTCAACATATAGGAAGCACTGCGGTGCCCAGTTGTTGTGCCAAACCTATCATTGATATCCTGATTGGAGTGAACTCCATGAAAATTGCAGATGAATGCATAAAACCTTTAATCAAATTTGGATATGAATTCAAAGGTGGAAAAGGAATTCCCGGAGGTTATTTCTTTACAAAATTAATTGGAGAAATACGGACACATCACTTGCATATAATTACCCATAATTCAGAATCCCAGGTTGACCACGTAATATTTCGTGATTTTTTAATTCAAAAACCAGAATATCGAAAAAAATATTGCGCTCTGAAAAGAGAACTCGCAACCAAGTTCAAAAATGATCGTGAAGCTTATACAGATGCGAAATCCGGATTTATAAATAATACTGTTCAATTAGCTCTCAAGAATCATGAGGAATAAGATGTTCTCATATAAAGCAGTTGTTTTAGTCAGCGGTGGGATGGATAGTATAGTAACAGCAGCCATCGCTAAAAATGAATGTGATAAGATCTATTTTCTGCACGTGAATTATGCCCAGAAAACTCAAAAGAAAGAACTGGAATCTTTCAAAAAAATAGTAGAATTATACAAACCTGATAAAAGTCTAATTACGGATATAAGTTATTTAAAACAGATTGGTGGTTCCAGTTTAACGGATGAAAAAATATCTGTGAAAAATCATAATAAAATTTCAGAAATCCCGGATTCTTATGTACCTTTCAGGAATGCTCATCTTATTTCCATAGCGGTTTCCTGGGCAGAAGTTGTCAGAGCGAATCGAATTTATATCGGAGCTGTAGAAGAAGACAGTTCCGGTTATCCGGATTGCAGGGAATCTTTTTTTAAACAACTTGAAAAAGCGATTGATTTGGGGACTAAACACAATACTAAAATTGAAATCGTTACTCCCATAATTCATAAAACAAAATCTGAAATAGTCAAAATCGGGAAAGAATTAAAAGCTCCATTTGAGTTCAGTTGGAGTTGTTATAAAAATAACGAAATTGCGTGTGGTTTGTGTGACAGTTGTTTCCTGCGAATAAGAGCTTTTAAAGAAATTGGAATCATAGATCCGATTCCATACGAAATTGAAATCAAGTGGTTTGAAAATGAATGATTTGAATTTTTCCCTAAACTCACCCCCGACCCCTCTCTTTGGAAAAGAAAGAGAGGGGAGAATGAGTACTCGTATCTTCTTAGTTTACATATATTTCCCCTCTTTTGCAAAGAGGGGTTAGGGGAGTTAGAAGATGAACTCTAATTCAACTGAAAAGATAGTTGTGATAATTGCCAATGGTGAAGCTTTTAAACCATATTTGAAAGATTTTATTTCGAATTCGGATATCATTATTGCAGCTGATGGTGGCGTGATAAATTGCAAAATCGCAAATATCATTCCTGACTATATTATTGGCGACCTGGATTCAATTCAATTTGATATTAACAAATATTTTCCTGCTGCTGAAATAATTCATAATCCTGACCAGGAAACTACTGATATGGAGAAATCTCTGAACTTGGCGATTTCCCTTCATCCAGAGAAAATAAAAGTTTTCTCTGCTTTTGGAAGACGAACTGATCACATTGTTGGAAATATTCTTATCTTTCATAAGATGATTAAGCTGATTTTGGAAGAGTCCATTGAATTGGAGATTTTTGATAATTTTGGAAAGATGAAGATATTAACTTCTGGAAAGCATGAAATAAGGGAAAAAATCGGTTCCACTGTTTCGCTTTTCTCTATCAGTCAAATTCAGAATCTCACTTTAAAAGGTTTTCGATATGATCTGAACAATCAAGATTTCACAAGCAATTTTCTGGGAATCAGCAATGTTTATGAATCTGAAATTTGTAATATCAATTTTGATTCGGGAATACTTTTTTTGTATGATGTTTTTCCGGAATAAGAGAAAGAAATGTTAATTAAGAATGGACTGATTGCATTACCTGGTAAAGATGATTTTTTCAAATTAGACATCAAAATTGAGAATGGAAAAATTATCAAAATCGCAGAAAATATTGCTGATAAAAACAAAGTAATTGATGCATCCGGGCTTTATGTTTTTCCTGGTGGAATCGATCCTCATGTTCATTTTAATGATCCAGGTTATACTTTTAATGAGGATTTTTATCATGGAAGTTGTGCTGCTGCTTCCGGAGGAATTACCGCGATTATTGATATGCCCTGCACGTCTATTCCTCCAATCACGAACAAACAAAATTTAGAGAAAAAACTCGCTGTTGTACAAAAGAAATCTGTTACGGATTTCGGATTTTTTGGCGGCATTTCTGCTCAATCTTTAGCAAAAGGTTTTCCGGAAAATATTTTTGAACTTTCAAAATATGTTCTGGGTTATAAGACTTATTTCATTTCAGGAATGGATACTTTTGAACGGTTGGATAAATATCAATTTAAGCAGGTTTTACAGAAAGTAAAGGATTTGGATTTACCTGTTCTTGTTCATGCTGAGGATTATGATTATATCAAATCTGCAACTGAATTGTATTCCAAACAAGGTTCGAGTACGAAAAATTATTATCTTTCCCGACCCGAAATTGCAGAAATCCTTGCTGTTAAAACTGCGGCAGAAGTTGCAAGAGAAACCGGTTGTGAATTGCATATTGTTCATGTGAGTTCTGCAGAAGCAGCGGAATTTTTAGTAAAAAATAAAATATCTTTTGAAACTGCTCCTCATTATCTGGAATTTGATATTTCAGATTTTGAAAGGATTGGCTCAGCTTTGAAGGCAACTCCTCCGGTTAAATCTCCGGAAAATAAAGCGAAATTATGGCAGCTTCTTTCAGATGGAAAGATAAATTTTGTGGCTTCGGATCATGCTCCTTCTCCTAAAGAAAAGAAAAATACCGGTTCGATCTGGACAGATTATTCGGGAATTCCGGGAACCGGAACATTAATTCCTTATTTATTTTCAGAAGGTTTTTTAAAAGGAAGATTAAGTTTGCAGAGATTTATTGAGATTACATCACAAAATGCTGCTAAAAAATATGGAATTTTCCATAAAAAAGGTTCGATCGAAATTGGTAAAGATGCAGATTTTGTTTTGATCGATCCTGATAAAAATTGGATTGTTCAAGGTGAGAAGTTTTTATCCAAAGGTAAAATCACTCCTTTTGAAGGTTTTGTTTTTAAAGGAAAAATCATAAGAACAATCTTAAGGGGAAAAGTGATTTATGATTCTGAGCAAGGCATAACTGCTGATGCAGGTTTTGGGAATTTCTTAACAAAAGAGTAAAATAAGATGGATATCGAAGGAATCGTATTGGCTGCGGGATTTTCCAGCAGAATGGGAAAATTCAAGATGGAAATTCTTCTGGAAGGCAAAACATTGATCGAACGAAGTGTGGAAAGTTTGGAAAAAGTATGCTCCAAAATAATTGTGGTGACAGGATATAAAAGCGAGAGGATTACTGAAATCCTGAAAAGCTATGAAAAAGTTGAAGTGGTTTTCAACAAAGAGTTTGAGAAAGGAATGTTCAGTTCAGTAAAAATTGGAATATCTCAAATAAAAACGGAGAAATTTTTTCTACTTCCGGGTGATATTCCCTTTGTGAAGGAAGATGTTTATAAAAAATTGCTTTCAAAAAAAGGTGATATTATCATTCCTGTTTTTAAAGGTAGAAAAGGTCATCCGGTTTTGATAGGTAGTTCTCTCATTAATGAAATCTTGGGTGAACCTGAAGATTCTAATCTGAAATTATTTATTGATAAAAAAGGCTTCACAACTGTGGAAGTGCAAGATGAGTCCATTCTTTTCGATATTGACACAGAAGAAAATTATTTTAATTATCAGAAAAAGAATTGGTTCTCTTAAGAATTGTGCGAGTAAATTAAAAATAATATCCAATATCCAACACGGAATATCCAATGATGAAGGAAAAAAAGAAATGAGTGAAAAAGAAAAGAAGTTTGATTTACAAAAGCGTCTTATAGATTATGCAGTTAGAATTATTAATGTTTCAGAACAACTACCTGAAACAAAAGCAGGTAAACATATTTCTTCTCAAATACTAAGAAGTGGAACATCGCCTGCTCCAAATTACGGTGAGGTTCAAAGTGCTGAATCTAAGGCTGATTTTATTCATAAATTGAAAGTGGCTTTAAAAGAGTTGAGAGAGACTGAAGTGTGGTTGAAAATAATTGTACGAGCAAAATTAATTCAACCTTCTACAAAATTGTCACCTTTATTACAGGAGACAGATGAGTTGATTTCAATACTTTTCAAGAGTATTGATACAGCGAAAAAGAAAAAAGAGCGATAGCGACAAAAATACTTGGATATTCGATATTCCGTGTTGGATATTGGATATTTATATGCCTTTGGTGTATTCAGATATTTTATGTTTAATATATTGATCCATTAATAATTAGAAGGAACCAGAAATATTATTTTATGAGAATCTTAGAAGAATTATACAATAGAATACCAGCATATCCGGTAAAAGAGGTTTTTGCCGGTGTTTTTGATATCCTGGTTTGGAGCCAAAATCTTGGAATCGCTACAACTGTTATGGAAGAACAACTTCCTCACGTTGGAATTCGAAACTCGAAGAACTTACTAACAAAAAATACCAGGGAACTTGCTGAATATGTTTTTTCTGAAAACTGGTTGGAAGCATCGCTGGGAATGGCAGCAATAAACAGTGCTTTGCCAATCCAGACAAAAACTCGAATTATCAATGCTCAAGAAATAATCCTAAAAAAAGGAAGAGGGAAAAAGGTTGGAATTATCGGGCATTTCCCATTTATTGGAAAGTTTAAAAATCAATTTGGGAAATTGTATATTTTTGAAAAAAATCCTCGAAATAAAGATTTAAGCGAGAAAGAAATTCCAAATTTTCTGCCGCAAGCTGATGTGGTCGCCATTTCTTCTACTACTCTCACAAATCATACTTTTGAGAATATTATGCAAAATATCAAAAAAGATAGTTTTGTGATTTTACTTGGACCGACTTCGCCCGTTTCCCCCATTCTTTTTGATTTTGGCATTAATGCTGTTTCAGGAGTATATTTTGATAATGAAAAAAGCATTATCACTCAGGTTAAGCAGGCAACTCCATATAGATTCATCAAAGGGAAAAAATATGTAACGATTTTTCGGGAGGATTATATTGGTTGATTTTTATGAAGAAATCGCTCAAATAAAAAAAGAAGGCAAAGAAGCTGTTCTGGTTCAGGTGGTTGATACCAAAGGTCACGCACCTTCACAGGTTGGCACTAAAATGATTGTATTTCCAGATGGAGAAAAAATGGGAACTGTTGGCGGAGGGGCGATTGAGTATATTGCTTTGCAGAAAATCAAACTAATCCTTCAAACGAAAAAGAGTATTTCCATCAAGTATTCTCTCAATAAAGACGAAGAAATTTTAGATAAAAAAGAGACAGGAATGATTTGTGGAGGAGAAGCCACACTTTTTTTTGAATATCTCGGTTCAATTCCAAATTTGTATATTTTTGGAGCCGGTCATATTGGGAAATCTCTTGTTTATCATCTGAAAAATTTGAATTATCAAACCTTGATTATCGATTGCAGAAAAAATGAACTTGATAAAATTGATGATGCTCAAAAGATTTGTATTGAAAAATATCAAGATATTTTTAAGAGTCATTCTTTTAAGAAAAATAGTTTTTTTGTTATTGTCACGCATTCTCACAAATATGATTTTATGATTCTTAACCAGATTTATGAATCTGATTTGCAACCAAAATATATTGGAGTAATTGCTTCAAAATTTAAAGCAAAAGAAATGAAAACTCAACTTTTAGAAAATGTCGAAAAAGAAATTAATCCGGACATTTTGTACTCGCCTATTGGATTGAATACTGGAGGAAAATCTCCATCTGATATTGCTATTTCAATTATTTCGGAAATCCAGGCAATTTATTTTGGCAAAGAGAAACATAATCATTGTCGGTTAAGTTGAAGTGGATTCCCGCTTCCGTCAAAAGCCGGATACTGTTCGCGGGAATGACAGCACCCTATACATTTCTGTCATTCCCAACTTGATTGGGAATCTGAACCAAGTATGATTTAGCTTGTTCCCATCCGGTAGCTGCCGGATGGGAATACAATATGTTACGAAAGAGGACTTTCGTAACGAGCTAAAAAAGATTGCAAAACATCGGAATGTTCAGCTTGCTGATCTTCCGATTGTACGGGCAAGAGCTCCTTTACATTCCGAAGATTCGACAAGTCGAAACATTCGGAAGTTAGGTATGTTTCATAGGAGTCCATCCTGAAAATTTGATTTATAAATGGAGTTAATATGAAAAATGAATTTAGAATTACAAGCTGGAACGAGTTACAGGATAAATTATTTGAAGATTCCTGGAATCCTGAGATTGGCAGGTTTCGTTCAAAATTTGCTTTCAGAGGACTTTGCAATGCAGATTATAAATTGGAAACAACTCTGATACGTCTCGGTGGAAATTTTGAAGAGATGGAAAATCATCTGCTCAGGAATTTTATCAAATATGCACACCGAAGTGTTGTAGAGCACGATTCCATCTGGAACTGGCTGGCTGTGGCTCAACATCACGGACTGCCCACCAGAATTCTAGATTGGACTTATTCTCCGTATGTGGCAATGCATTTTGCTACAGCAGATATTGACAGATTCGATATTGACGGTGTGATTTGGGCTGTAAATTATATAGAAGCTCATAAAATGCTTCCATCCAAACTGAAAATGGAATTGAAAAAAGAGGGAGCAAATGCTTTTACAGTTGATATGATTTTAAATGCAGCCGGATCTTTCCAGGAATTTTCCAATTTATCACTGGATAAGGATTTTGTGATATTTATCGAACCACCGTCTTTGGATGACAGGTTCATAAATCAGTATGCTTTTTGTTCAATTTCCTCCAATCCGCAATTAGTGTTGGATGATTGGTTGAAAAATTATCCTGAAATCTGGAAGAAGATAATAATCCCTAAAGAATTGAAATGGGAAATTCGCGATAAACTGGACCAGGCAAACGTTACAGAACGGGTTTTATTTCCCGGTTTGGATGGATTGAGCCAGTGGTTGAAAAGGCAGTATAGTCCCAAAGGGTGAGTAAAAATAAGCTAATAATATTCCAACCGTACTTAATGTGTCGTGGTGATATACATTATCTTTTAATTTATGTACTTAATAGAAAGTTGTATTTCATAAAGTAATTTAAAAGATAAAATTAATTTATTAAAATAACACATTATACTGCTAAATGTGAATTAATTAGAAATCACTTTGTCTAATATCAAAGTAAATTTTAGCTCGAACAATAGAAACACTAGTTCCAGAGCAATAATTATCATAATAACCTCTAATAGTAAGCGAAGTTTTGCTATTTTTCTAGATAATAATACATGCCAAACACAATAACAGATTATTCAAACGAAAAAAAACAAATGAAAAACCGGAAAGATAGCTTGCTCAAAACAATCTTAATAGTATTTGTTCTTATTCATTTTTTTTACAAGGATAAGATTCAGAATTCCTTTCCTTGAAGAATTCTTTTCTTATAATTTATACTGTGTTTTAGAGAAAGATTCAAAATAGTTTAAACTCTATTTCGATTGTAAAACCATTAAATGATAAAATTCATTTAAAATATTTTTTGAATATTTCCAATTTTAATTAATTATTCTGATGAATGCAACTCATCTAAACTTAGCTTTTTATTGACTTAATTTAAAACATATTTTTTTTACGTTTAAGTAAAATCGCTGTTCTTCATTAAAATTAAATGAGAAATAATTAAGAAGCAGGGAGGGTTTTGAAGGTTTATTAATGAAAAATTTCTTCAAAGAACCAGTAAATAGAAAAATAATTTTGCTGGTTATGATTTTAATATTTGTATCAGTTGAATAATGATTTCAAAGAATATTTTTCTGGGTGTTTCATTAAGATATTCTCTAATTCATGGAAATCAAAATAACCAGAACACATTACGATGAAATAAATGAAACTGTTATTCATATTTCTCACGATAAATCATCAAAAATATTTGAAAAAAAACAGGTTTAACCTCTTAAAATTTCGATTGAATCAAAAAGAAATATTAATGTTTTTTTAGGAATATATCATGCATACAGCAGAATTAAAAAAAATTCCAGCAGTAGATAAGCTTCTAACTCAAAATGAAATTATTGAACTTACAAAACAATTTGGTTCAGAATTGGTGGTTTATTCGATACGACAGATTTTGCAGACGGTTCGAGAAGATGTTTTAAAAGAGCATAAAACTCCTGAGATGGAAAAAATCATTAAAAGAATAGAACTACTGATTTTATCAATTGCAGGCAGCTCTCTGAAATCTGTGATAAATGCAACTGGAATTGTGCTGCACACAAACCTGGGTAGAGCACCTTTGGGAAAAGCTGTATTAAAACAGATGGAACCAATCATAAATAATTATTCAAACCTGGAATTGAATTTACAAACAGGCAAAAGAGGACACAGAAAATCTCATGTGACCGAGCTGATAAAATTCATCACAAAAGCTGAAGATGCAGTAGTTGTGAATAATAATGCTGCTGGAATTATGTTGTGTCTTAAAACCCTTGCCTTTAAAAAGGAAGTGATAATTTCGCGTGGCGAACTGATCGAGATTGGCGGTTCATTTCGGATTCCGGAAATATTGAAGGTAAGTGGCTCCAAAATGAAGGAAGTCGGAACTACAAATCGAACCCGAATTTCTGATTATGAAAATGCGATCACAGAAAAAACCAGAATTATTTTCAAAGCACATAAATCTAATTTTCATATGACTGGATTTACTGAAGAAGTTGAGATATCACAACTTTCAAAACTTGCTAAAAAATATAATTTAGTCTTGATTTATGACATTGGTTCAGGACTTCTGAGGAAACCGGAATGTCTTGCCTTGAAAAATGAACCTGATGTTCGTTCCGGATTGAATGATGGTGCGGATTTAATTACTTTCAGTTGTGATAAATTGTTGGGTGGACCTCAAGCTGGAATTATTGCCGGTAAAAAAGAATTAATTTCTAAAATTGTCAGAGTTCCGATGATGCGTGCCTTACGGGTTGGAAAAATGACTCTTGCTTCATTGTCCTCCGTGCTAAAATTCTACTTAAAAGATGAAGACCTTTTTTCACACATTCCTATTTTTATGATGCTGAATCGTGATGAAAAAAAGTTGAAAAATATTGCTCTGAATCTTTCTATAGAATTGAACAAAAAGAATATTAAAAATAAAATCATAGAAAGTTTTGCTCAGGTTGGTGGTGGTACACTCCCAGATCTGAAGCTCGTCAGTTTTGCTGTTTGCCTTGTACCGTGTGTTGAAGATAATAAATTTGCTGAAAAAATATTTAAAAAGCTTTTAAGATTGGAACGTCCAATTCTTGGTGTTTTGCGAGAAGGAAATTTCCTTTTTGATGTTTTCACGATTTTTGAAGAAGATATTTCTTATATCGCAGAAACAGTTAATAAGATTGTCAATAAAAGGAGAAGTTATGAGAGAAGTTGATGCAAAAGGTTTGATTTGTCCAAAGCCTTTGATTTTAACTAAAAAAATGTTAAATGAAGTTTCAGTTAATGAGCAGTTTATTGTGCTTATCGATAATGAAACATCAAAAACCAATGTGAGAAGATTCCTGAAAGATAATAAAGCAAAAGTTGAAATTACCCGTGAAGATAACACCTACAGGCTTTTAGTAACAAAATTAGAGGAAAATATTTCTCATTCAGAAGCTGAAAATTTTAGCGAGCTCCATCGAACGAAAAAAGGAAATCATATTTATATCTTGAAGACCAGAAGCGTTGCCAATGATGAACTTGGAGAAATGCTCACCAATGGTTTCCTGGATACGATTAAAGAAGTTGAACCTCTTCCTGATAAACTGATTTTTTATCATGAAGGAGTTTTTCTCACCTTAGATGATTCTCCGGTTTTAGATAAGTTAAAAGTTCTTGAATCTTTAGGAGTTGAAATATTGATTTGCGGGAATTGTGTGAATTATTATGATGTAGTTGATAGAGTTAGTGTTGGCAAAGTTTCCAATGCATATGATATTTTACAAGCAATGACCAATGCTGGACATTTGATTTATCCTTAAAAATAAATATGGAATTTGATTTACTTTCAACAGTTACAGCCGGTGGCTGATCTGCAAAGTTACCTGCTCAGCAGTTGGCTGACATTCTCAAGGAATTACCTCATCCAAAGCACCCGAATCTTTTGGTGGGATTTAACACGCACGATGATGCCGGAGTGTACAAGATTTCGGATAATTTGGCTCTGATACAAACAACAGACTTTTTTCCTCCTATCTGTTCCGATGCTTATGATTTTGGTCAGATTGCTGCTGCGAATTCTTTGAGCGATGTATATGCAATGGGTGGCAAGCCGCTCACAGCTTTGAATTTAGTGATGTTTCCCGATGATAAAATTCCAATGCAAGTTTTCACTCAAATGCTGAAAGGTGGATATGATAAAGTTAACGAAGCTGAAGCAATAATTATCGGTGGTCACACTATTAACGATTTTCCTCCCAAATATGGTTTGGCAGTAACAGGAATAATCCATCCGGAAAAAATAATTACAAATTCTAAAGCCCAACCCGGAGATGTTCTTATTCTTACAAAACCTGTAGGTACTGGTATCATTATTGCCGGGCAAAAGCTCAGGGAAGTTTCAAATGAGGATTATAAAAACGCTCTGATATGTATGAAATCATTGAACAAAAAAGCTGCTGAAATTATGCAGAAATATAATATTCAGGCAGCAACTGATATTACAGGTTTCGGTCTTATCGGTCATGCTCAGAAAATGGCTGAAACAAGTAAAGTTACAATGGTTTTGGAAAGCAAGAAAATTCCGGTTTTGAAAGGGGCTTATGAACTAGCTGATTTGGGCTGCATTCCGGGAGCTGCCTTCAGAAATCAGAATTATCTGAAAAAATATTGCAAATTCAAAAATATAGATTATAATTTGGAAATGTTGATGTTTGATGCTCAAACTTCTGGTGGAATATTAATGTGTGTTCATCCCTCAAAAGCCGATTCATTAATGAATGACTTAAAAAATAAAGTTTTATCAAATGCTGAAATCATCGGAGAAGTGAAATCATTAACGGATTCTTATATAAATGTATATTAAAATTTTTATCAAATTTCGATTGTTTTTTTTTATCTAAAATTTTCAGATAAATATTTCAATTAATTTTCAATAAAAAATAGTTTTTAACAATAAATTATTTGTTTTATAGCTTTAATTGACAGAATAATCTAAATTAAAAATTTAGCTCTCAAAAAAGTAATAATGGAGGAGAACTTATGCGAGTGCTCAAGTTATCCAAAAAGGATGAGAATAAGCTTTATGATGTATTGATAAAGTTCGGAGAAGTGTGGGCTCCAATTCCCAAAGGTTCACGTTATGTGTATGACAAGATCGAGAAAAAAGAAGACCTTATTATGTACAACGAATTCATTCGCACAATACTTCCGATAAAGAAATTTCTTATGCCACAGGAGCTTAACATTTTGAATTTCAAACCATCAAAATATGAAAAACCAAAATATGATATTCCCACAAGAGTTATTGTTGGAGTTCCACCTTGTGAAATTCATGCATTAAATATCCTCGATAAATTCTACACAACCGATTTTGTTGATAATTATTATATGGAACGAAGAGAAAAAGTGATTATCATTGGAAAATCAAGTTTACCGGATGAATATCTTTTTTCTCATAAGACAAATACCAGTATCGTTGAAGAGGGATATGACCTGTTTTTTATCGATCTTGGAGATTATTATCTGGTCTGGGTAGGTTCAGAAAAAGGTGATGATATTGTCAGGTTAGGTTCCGATATTTTCAGCGAGGATGTACCTGTTGATGTTGCAAAAGATTTTGTTGCATATCGAGAAAAAAGAAGAAAGACTTTCACCAAAGATATTGATCTTGAAGGTGTTACTGATTTAATGGAATTGATGTATGATGCAGATTTCTGGGATGAATTTGGCGAGAAGTGTTTATCCTGCGGACAATGTACAATGGTTTGTCCTACCTGTACCTGCTTCAATGTGATAGATGAACTCGAACTGAACAAAGATGAAGGTCATAGACGAAGGTATTGGGATTCCTGTATGTTCAAAGATTATTCATTAGTAGCAGGTAAGCATAATTTTAGAGAATCCAAAGCAGAAAGATTGAAATTGTGGTACACTCATAAATTAAAAGCATTCATCGGTCATTTTGGCTCACCGAGTTGTGTGGGGTGCGGTAGGTGTATAATTACATGTCCTGTAGATATCAATGTCGAGACCGTTGTTGAGAAATTAAAAGGTTAGAGGAGAATAATTATGAAATACGAATATAAAAAAGGACCTGAATTATACACACCCATCATGATGCGAATTATCAGTAAGAGAGATTTGACTCCGGATGTCAGATTTTTTCAGATAGTTCCTAAAGAAGAATTCAAGCATTTAGATTTGGATTACAAACCGGGCCAGTTTATGATGTTATCTGTTTATGGGTCGGGTGAAGCGCCTTTTTCCATATCATCATCGCCAACGCGAAAGGGAATTTTTGAATTTGCCATAAAGAAAACCGGCAAAATCACCAACAAGATATTTGAACTGAAAGATGGTGAACAGTTAGGTCTTCGTGGTCCTTTTGGTAATGGTTTTCCCATTGAGAAAATGCTGGGTAAAGATATAATAATAGTAGCAGGTGGATTGGGTGCAGCTCCTTTGCGTTCCTTACTTCTCTATATTTTAGATAACCGGGAATTATTTGGTAGATTGATTTATTTATATGGAGCAAAAAATCCACAAGAAATGCTTTATCGTACGGATTTTTTTGAGATGCTGGAATCAGACCAATTAGAACTCCATCTTACAGTAGATAAAGGCAATGAAGGATATGAGGACAAGATCGAAGAAGGCATGGTTACTCAATTATTCAAATATGTGAATGATATTGATCCTAAAAATACGATTGCTTGTGTTTGTGGTCCTCCGATTATGTATAAATTTGCGGTTAATGAAATTCTCAATTATAAACTTGAAAAACACAATATTTTAGTCAATCTTGAGCGAAGAATGAAATGCGGAACTGGTAAATGTGGTCACTGCATTATTGATTATCGCTATACTTGCATTGATGGCCCTGTTTTCACTTATTGGGATGTAATTCATATGCGAGAATTAATTTAAGAGGGCATGATGAATAAGAAACCTACATTAGGAATTTACGGTTTTACTGGCTGTGCTGGTTGTCAACTTTCGCTATTGGATTGCGAAGATGAACTAGTAGATTTATTTTCAGCAGCAGATATAAAAGTTTTTTATGAGGCTATGAGTAATAATGACGATGATGCTCCTGTTGATATTGCTTTGGTGGAAGGTTCGATAAATACTAACAAACAACTCCAGGAATTAAAAGAAATTCGCGAAAAAGCAAAGATTTTAGTAGCTTTTGGTTCTTGTGCAAATCATGGTTGTGTGCAGGCAATGTCGCTTGGAGATGGCAAATGGGAACAGAGATTCAAGCAGGTTTATGGAGAGGCGAAATTCACTGTTGCTATTCCCAGAGAAGCTCAACCGATTCATAAGTTTGTCAAGGTTGATGCTTTTATTCCGGGATGTCCACCCAGCAAAATTCAGATGTTGCGAGCTATAATTCAATTGTTGTTTGGAAACATACCGACTTATACAAATTCACCTGTTTGCCTTGAGTGTAAATTTAGAGAAAATGATTGTCTTCTGAATGACGGCAAGTTGTGTTTAGGACCATTAACAATGGGAGGTTGCACTGCTCCGTGTCCTACACATAATACACCTTGTATCGGTTGTTGGGGAATTATCGAAGAAGCTAATCATATTGCGGAGCTGAAATTATTGAAAGAAAAAGGTTTTAAAACAGAGGAAATTATCAGAAGATTCCGGATGTTCGGTGGCAGTGAGATTGTGGAAAAGATTGAGAAGCTTTTGGAGGTAGCAAAATGAAGAAGATAATTGAGGTTAAACATCTTGCTCGAGTTGAGGGTGATGGCGGCATCTACGTTGAGATAGAAAACGATCAGGTTAAAAAGGTTCAAATGAACATCTTTGAAGGACCACGATTAATAGAAGCTCTCGCAATCGGTAAATTGCCGGAAGAAGTTATTTCTTTTACTCCCAGAATTTGTGCCATCTGCACAGTTTCTCACAAAAATGTTGCTATCAGAAGTATAGAAAGAGCATTAAAATATAAAGAAGATAAGAAAACTTATTTTGCTCGCGAGTTGATGCATTTGGGAGAGATTATCGAAAGTCATTCTCTTCATGTTTTTGCACTCGCTCTTCCGGATTATCTGGGCTATCCGAATGTTATTGCTATGGTAGATAAATATGAAGACGTTGTAAAACAAGCTTTGAATCTGAAAAAATTCGGTAATAAAGTGATGCAGATTTTAAATGGGAAATATATTCACGGAGAAAATGCAACTGCTGGTGGATTCGGTAAATTTCCTTCAGAAACAGAACTCCTGGAGATAAAAAAGGAAGCTGAAGAACTTTTACCATTCTCGATTGCTGCTACTGATATAGTTGGTGGCTTGGATCTTCCGGATCATCTGGAAGAAGAAACTGTGTTTATCTGCTGCAATCCTGCTGACAATAAATTTGGATTCTGGGGAGATGAGCTGATTTTCTCCGATGGAAAAGTAATCCCTTCTAATAAATATAAAGAGAATCTAATTGAAAGAACAGTGCCGCATTCCTTTGCAAAAAGATCACTTTACAAAGGAAAACCCTTCACGGTTGGTGCTTTGGCAAGACTCAACTGCATTGGCGACAGTTTGAAAGGAGAAGCGGGCAAGAAATATAAAAAATATAAAAATCCGCGATGGTTGAAAAATCCATTATTCAATAACCTGGCTCAAACAATTGAAATGATCTACAGCCTTGAAAGGATTCCAGAACTGGTTGATATTCTGCTCAAACTTCCCACACCTGAATTTGAAAAACCTGCTAAAAAGAAAGGTAGGGGAGTGGGAACTGTGGAAGCACCGCGAGGACTTTTAGTTCACGATTACAGCTTTGAGGATGGTTATGTTACAAGTGCTAATATCATCACACCTACTGCATATAATCTCGATGATATTGAAAAGTATTTTAAGAACTCTGCCTTTAACTTGAATAAAGCTGGTAAAAACACAGATGAGATTGCTTTTGAACTTGAAAAAATAGTGCGAGCTTATGATCCTTGTATTAGTTGTGCAACCCATCTTGTTAAAGTAGTAAAAAAATAAAACATTGTGAATAAAAAATTTGAAATTAAAGAGGTGGTGATGTCTTCTTGTTCCCATGCTCCTCAGCCTGTGTGAAAACGATTGACACAGTAAATTATGTCAAGAATAATGCGTCA
>CAYWJN010000004.1:58955-60636 GCA_964457455.1 uncultured Candidatus Cloacimonadota bacterium | reverse complement strand
GTAAGGATTTAATGTTTTGTTTCGAGAGAAATTCAAACATGATAAAAAACTTCTATTATTATTTTTATCTTCAATAAAGTATGCCCAATTTTCTTTAAAGGAATACTTATTTGCAATATTTTGATCACATTCAAATATTACATTGAAGTTTTCATTTATCAATTTATTTGGTGACCAAATAGAATAAATTTTGTTATCGATATTTAAACAATTTGAAATGAATATGTCATAAATTGTAAAAGGAAAATTATTTCGAATGACTCTTGCTTTGGTCAGATTCAAATTGATTATATATTTTTCTAAGCTACCGGTTGTTCTAATAATCCCAATTATCTGATTTTTTTCTCTATAAAAATCTAAAATGCTATTATAACATATTTCAAGAGTATCAATCTTATTCTCCTCAAAATCTAAGGAAATGAGTTTCTTTTCCGAATTATCAAAATCAGATTTAAGACCTAAAAGAATCTTATTGTTTTCTAATATTGGTATGAATTTGAATTCGTAAAAACCTGGAGATGAATTGATAATAACAGGTTTACCATTGATTTTTTTTAGCTCACCTTTATTATTTAAAACGAAAAAATAACTGCGATTAGTTGTTCCAATTAAATTTCTTATATTAAAGTCTATTGGCATTTCATTACATGGAGAATACCAGGACAACAATATCTCGTCAACATCATCATTGTCTATGTCTAAAATCAGATAATTTTCAAAACCCTGAGTGAATTCTTTTTTCCAGATAATTTCTCGCTTTGTTATACTATAACAAATAATAATTCCCTTAATCCATCTATCTCTACCTATTTGAATTAAAATTTCTTTTTCTTCATTATTGTCTGCATCGATTTTTCCAAGAATAGTAGCAGAGAAAAATCCTTTTTTTTTATATAGGGGATTGGAGAAATATTTATTTTGATAATATGAATTTCTTCTAAAAAAATTAATCAGCAAATTGAAATCATCAATAGTAAAATCAATCATTAGTTTATTAGAAATCTTTTGTTTAATGAAATTGAAACTCTCTGCATTAAGTGAATCTAATAAGGATTTAGAAAATGATAATTTATATCCATCTTCATACCTTTCTATCTTAAATTTATTTTTGGCATTTTTATCTATTTTTATTGGGAAGAATTTTTTGTTTTTGATCGTTATTGTAGAGTCGAGTAAGGATTTATAAATATTATAAGAAAATATTTTATTACTTTTTATTTCAAAAGAGTTGTCTTTATTATATAATTCAAAAAGAAAGTAATCTGACCTATTAGAATTTAAAATTATAAATACACTACTTTCCAATGTATCTACAAAACAAGGAGATATAATTGATTTACCGAGAAGTTCTGTTTGTTTTAATTTCCCTGTTTTGAAATTGTAATAACTAATGAAGATGTTGTTTTCATTTTCATTTAAATAAACAATATCGAAAAAAGGATTTTTTGGAAGTAATGCAAAAAAGTCTGCTTCTTCGATTATTGAATATTCGGTTTTAAAATATTCAGCTTTATCGTATAAATAATTTGGATTAAGAATTAAAATAAGAATAGTTCCAAGCAGTAATGCCACCATGAAGTATCTTACTCTGAATATCTTCGATAAAATCTTTTTCATTTCTCACCAATACAAGCTTTGATGAAATATACAGGATAGAATTTCTACATACCTATTGATAATC